>CAZEXY010000025.1:0-23393 GCA_964516345.1 uncultured Anaerolineae bacterium | reverse complement strand
CGCAAAGGCGGAACTCATGGGCAAATACAGCCGCTGGTGAACTCCCCGACGGCGATCGAGTCCGTCCCAAAGTCACGGCACGGGGATGATCACCTTGTCTCCCATGATCTTGCCGTTGCCATCCAGCACGGGGAGCCTTCGGTTGGTGGACGGGTCGTACAACCCCACCGCTATCCGGGAACCTCCGGGTGGCAGGTCGAGGTGATGGAGGTCCTCGATGTACTCCCCGGGGAGCCAGGTGGTGGTGGGTAGTTTGCCTCCGGCAGGTTCGCTATCCATGGCGCTCACGAGTTTACCCTCGGGGTCGAGTACGTGCACGAAAACGGCGAACCTTATGTTGGTGGTGCCCGTGGCTTTCCAGTAAAGCTTTAGAATCTTCCTGCTTCCTTCGTCTTCGATGGAATAGCCCTGGAGACATGCAAATCCATCGAAACAGGCCTGGAGCCTGTGAGCCGGAGCGTATGGCTTGAACCGGTGCTGCCGGCCCTCGAGCCGGATATTGCCGAGTTCGAGGTGGTCGGTGCTGCCGAGGAGTTTTTTAGACGTCAGCCTCTTCCGGTCGCTCTTCCTGTAGAGCCCTGCTATGAGACGATATTTCCCATCTTTCAAGGTCGGTGGTATATGCAGTCTTACCTGCTGTCGGAGCAGGAGCCCGGCAGGCCATCTGGACGATGGAAGCGAGGGCGCCGGAGGAGCTTCCCATCCGGCTACCATTTTCTTCCCATCGAGCAACTGCACGAAGGAAATCAGGTCCACTTTTTGGGATTCTCTCACATACCAGAAGAGGTTCAGCGGAATGTCGTCGCCGGGGGTCCACACGCTTCGCTCCGGCATGGAATAGCCAAGGAAATCTATTCCACCGCTCAAATGCGCCGCCTCCTTCCGCTGCACCGGCAACGACGAAGGAGGGATGTGTGCCTGCTGCGGCTTTACCTCCACTTCCGCTATGGTCAGATGGGCCTTGATCGGACGCCCACCGGAATCGAGCACGGAGAGCACTTTTTCCGATTTCACCAGATGAAGACTCAGCAGCAGTCGGTACCTGCCGGGAGGCGTTCCAACCGGTACGATGATCCCGTGTAAGTCGCTGTAAACCTCCCCCGGCTCTATCTCCGAAAACTTCATGTCGCCGTTCAACGGTCTCGAATCGCGTATGCTCCAGAGGTTACCCTGCCCATCGACCAGATGTAATCCGACGGCGGCATCCTCTTTCACGCTCCTATTCAGCTTCCAGTCGATCTGGACGGTGATCGGTCGGTTTTCCGCCCGGACCTCCCGAGGGCCGAACAGGACGCTCTCCAGGCATATCCCTCCCTCGAAACAGACATCCTGGGTCATACCAACCTGCAAGGCAGGCTTCGCACTCCAGGCCGTGAGCCTGGTATTCCCGAACCAGGAATTCCTCAGCGGCACTGCGTGCCCTTCGAGGTACTTTTCCACGTTTCCTTCCAGAATTGCCCCAAGGGTTTCGTGCTCCGGGAACCACATTCCTCCTTTGGAAAGGAGCCGATCGATTTGTGCGCGATCCTCTTCCCCCCACATGCCTTTTTCGGGCATCACAGTTTCGACGTCCGGGCGGTGGCCGTAGCTCCACCAGTACCCCACCTGCCACGGATAAACGCAGTAGATGGAATCGCCAGGTGCAGCCTGCTGGTTTATCTGAGAGATCACAGGACGGTAATCGTCTTTGGGGTAGCGGGGGACGGTGTAGAAAGACACGAGCCCCACCGTGGCGAACAACGCGAACAAGGAAGCGAAAGCCAGTTTCTGCCTGTGCGGCATCACCGAAAGCGACCGAGCCAGCAGAAGCCATGCCGCCGGAGCCGCCACCAGCAGCAGCCGTTCGCCGTGGACCGGCGCAAACGGGTACTTCAAGTTCAGGAGGAATCCCCCGGTGAAAGCCGCTCCGAGCACCGCGGCTATGTATCCGGAGCCCTTGTCCCTCGCCCGAAGGAGGGTGAAGAGGGAAAACCACACGAGCAACCCAAGGGGCCACAAATGCGAGAACCTGCCGTCCAGGTGCCCGATGGCGAAAGTTGCGAAATGCCTTGCCAGATACATCCCCAGCCCAAGGGGTCTGTCGGCGTCGGCCACCACCTTGCCCTGAACGTATCGTACCAATCTCGCGCCAGCGTAGACGATCCATGGGAGATAGAGCGCCAGTGCCGCAGCCTGCGCCGCTATCCACTTCGTCCTCCTCGTCTTGGGGATTGCGAAATAAACGTAGAGGGTTACGCCGGCCCAAACGAAAGCTGCGTAGTACTGCGTGTAGAGGGCTGCCGTGACGGCAAGCACATAAGCCGGCAAGGTCCATCGTCCGTTCTTTTCGGATAGAAACCGGTGGCCGAGAAGGAGGACGAGCATCCCGAAAAGAGCCACCAGACCGTACATGCGTACTTCCTGGGAGTAGTACACGTGGAACGGCGCTACTGCCAGCACCCACGCGGCCAAACATCCTTCCTTCTTACCCCAAACTTCTCTCCCCAGGAGATAGATCACGGGTATGCTCAACACCCCCACCACGACGGAAAAGAGCCGAAGCCATATCGGCTCCAGGCCGATGGGGGCTGCCCACAGGTGCAGGAGAGCGTAGTAGAGCGGCGGATGTATGTCCAGCGACGTAAGGCGGATCATCTCGGGTATAGGCCTGCCGACGAACCAGACCGTATACCCCTCGTCCCACCACAAAGGCTGGAACCCGAGCCGAAGCACCCTGAGGAAAGTCCCCAGGACGACGGCAGCGGTTATGCAAATTTTTCCACGATCGGAAAGTTTCATGGTCGAACGATCTTCCCGTCCCGTTTCCCGAAGCAGGAGGCGTGGGTTCGAAGTGCGGACGCAGGGAGCAAAAGGGTCACACCACCTTCAGGAATTTCCGTTTCCCGACCTGTACGACACGACCTCCGCCGGGAGGCTCCAACGTGAAAGTGATGTCCTGAACCGGCACCCCATCGATTTTCACGGCTTTCTGCTGGACGAGTCTCCTGGCTTCTCCCTTGCTCTTTACGAAGCCGACCTCCTTGAGCAGATCGAGAATGTTCACCGGCGTCGACAATTCGTACTCCGGCATATTCTCCGGCAGCTTTCTGCGCTGGAACACCTGCCTGAAATGCTCCTCTGCCCTCTTCGCCGCCCCCTCGCCGTGGAAGATGCTCACGATCTCGAACGCCAGCTTCATCTTCGCATCCCTGGGGTGCAGCTTTCCGCTGGCGAGATCGGCCTCGATCCGGGATATCTCCTCCGGTGTGAACCGGGTGACCAGGTTGTAGTAGTCCATCATGGCCTTGTCGGGGATGCTCATGACCTTGCCGTACATCTCTTCCGGCGGCTCGTCGATGCCGATGTAGTTGCCGGTGCTCTTGGACATGCGGAGCTCCCCGTCCGTCCCGACGAGAATCGGCAAAGTTATGGCGATCTGCGGGCGCTGACCGAAATATTCCTGAAGCTTGCGCCCCGCAAGGAGGTTGAAAAGTTGATCCACGCCGCCCACCTGGACATCCGTATGCAGAGCTACGGCATCATACCCCTGCATCAGAGCGTAGAAGAATTCGTGCAACCAGATAGCGTCGCCCCGGTCGTAGCGTAGGCGGAAGTTCTCGCGGCTCAGGAATTGCTGCACGGTGAAATTGGCTGCCATCTCTATAATGTCCTTGAACGTCAGCTTCGACAACCATTCCGAATTGTATCTGATGATGGTTTTTTTCGGGTCGAGAATCTTGAACGCCTGATCGGTGTACGTCTTGGCGTTCTTCTTGATCTCCTCCGGGCTGAGACGGGGCCTCGCTTTGTTCTTGTCGCTCGGATCCCCGATGAGAGAAGTGAAATCTCCGATCAAGAACACGCATTCGTGTCCCAGTTCCTGGAACTGGCGCAGTTTGCGCATCGGTACGGTATGCCCCAGGTGCAAATCCGGCGCAGTTGGATCGACCCCAAGGTAGACCCTGAGGGGCTTTCCGGTCTTCTCCGATTCTGTCAACCGTTCCCTCAGTTCTTTCTCCATCACCTCTCTTATCTGTGGGTCGCCGTAATCGACCCCCCTCATCAGTATGGCAACCTGCCTGTCTATGTCCATTCTATTCCTCCAACGCTATTTACTTGACGAACAGTCTGCTCAGGGACGTGCCGGAGACCAGTATCAAAAGCACGATCATGGCCGTCGCTACGTCGAACCACCTCCGCTGCCTGGCGTAGATGGCAGTCACAAGGAGGATTCTAAGGGAAGGAAGTGCAGCGAGCAAGATTATCCCTATGCTCATGAGCTCCAAACCGGCAGACATGGAGCCCAAATGCAACAGACTGTGGAGTGGAACCGCAGGATTTCCGGGGAAACGGAAGTCTCCCGTAACGACGATCTCGGTTCCTCCGGCTATCATGAGCAAGGACGATATGCCGAATACGGCTTGCGAAAGGTGCCGCATTGCTTCGTTCTCGTCCATGTGGATGAACTTCCTAAAGGACATGGATTCCCAGACCCCCCAAGAGCATTTTTACTCCAACGAACACCAGGAGCAACATCAGCGCCAGCCTTATCCACGAAACCCGCATCCTGTGCGCCACATGCACGCCAGCCATGGCCCCTACAAACACGCCGAGCGCCGTCGGAACGGCGACCATCGGGTAGATGTCCCCTCTGCTGTAATACACGAAGACGCTTGCAGCAGCCGTGATCCCGACCATGAAGGCGCTGGTGGCAGTCGCCACCCTGAGCGGAACGTCCATCAGCGTGTACATGACCGGCACCTTTATGAATCCTCCTCCCACTCCCACCAGTCCTGAGATCGCGCCGGCGATGGATGCGACGCTGAGCCCCGCGGCCCAGTGCCGAGGTTCGTATTCGTCCAGATTCTCCTCCTTGCTGGCGTCTTGAGGCTTCAGCAAGAGGTATATCGCCGAAAGGAACACCACGATGGAGAACAGCACGCTCAGGACGTCGGCCGGAAGGATTCCCGCCAGCGTACTTCCGGCGACGGCGCCTGCCGTGGTGGCAATCTCGAGCCTCAGGGCCAGAGGTACGTCTGCTTTGTTGGTGGGTGTGGATGTAGCCGCCACTCCGGCGGAAGTCGCGATTATGCATACGAGGCTTGCGCCGACGGCCTCTCGCATCGGCAGGTGGAAAAATGCCGTGAGGGCAGGGACTATGAACACCCCGCCTCCAAGCCCCAGGATGGCGCTGAAAATTCCCACGATTATCCCCATCAGCATCAGGATGATGACGTGTATCAAGCCTGTTCCCCCTTCGGTTATTCTTCTTTTTCCCCGAGCACCCCCAGGATAGCTTCCACTCCGAGAATGTAGCTTCTCCAACCGAAACCGCTGATCTGTCCCACGCACACCGGTGCGATCACCGACTTTCTGCGGAATTCTTCGCGAGCATGGACGTTGGATAGGTGCACTTCCACTACCGGCAGTTTGGAGGATGCAACGGCGTCTCTGAGGGCGATGCTGGTGTGGGTGTAAGCACCAGGGTTGAAGACGATACCGTCGGCCCAGGACCCTGCGTCCTGGATGGCGTCTATGAGGTCTCCTTCCCCGTTGGATTGGAACGTCCGTATCTCCGTGTCCCTCTCCCGGGCGAATTCTTTCACCCGTCGGTTTATCTCCTCCAGGGTGAGGCTCCCGTAGATCTCCGGTTCTCTCGTGCCCAGCATGTTCAGGTTTGGACCGTGCAAAAGCAGAATCTTGTGTTTCTTCATTGCGACCTCACGGGTAGAATCTGTTCAGCATTCTCGGGTATGCTATGGTTTCCCTCACGTGCTCCAGCCCGCATATCCATGCAACCGTTCGCTCGACACCAAGGCCGAACCCGCTGTGAGGCACCGAGCCGTATCTCCGCAGGTCGAGATACCACTTGTAGGCGTCTTCCGGCAGGTTGTGCTTCCTGATGGCGTCCAGCAGCTTGCCCGGATCGCTCATTCGTTCACTCCCTCCGGTGATTTCTCCGTATCCTTCCGGAGCGAGCAGGTCGACGGAACGGCATACCTCCGGTCTGTCGGGTTCGGGCTCCATGTAGAAAGCCTTGGCTTTCGATGGATAGTGATGCACGAACACCGGCTTCTCGAATTGTTCGGCGATGTACGTTTCGTGCGGAGAGCCGAAGTCGTCGCCCCACTGGAAATCGGGGAAGCCGCCATCGTGCAGCATCTCCACGGCCTCGTCGTAGCTGATCCTGGGGAACGGCGGAACGACTTTTTCGAGGCGGGAGGTGTCCCGCTCGAGGACCTTCAGTTCGTTGGCTTTGTTTTTCAGCACCCTCTGCACTATGTAACTCACGAACTGCTCTTCGATATCCATCAACTCGTCGAGCTGAACCCAGGCCATCTCCGGCTCAACCATCCAGAATTCCATGAGGTGACGCCGAGTCTTCGATTTCTCGGCCCTGAAGGTTGGACCGAAGCAATAGACTTTCTCGAACGCGAAGATGTTCGCCTCGTTGTAAAGCTGACCGCTCTGGCTCAGGTATGCAGGCTCGCCGAAGTAATCGGTCTTGAAAAGCGTGGTAGTGCCCTCCGCAGCCGATGGGGTCAAAATCGGGTTGTCCACGTTCAGATAGCCGTTCGTATCGAGCCAGTCCCTTATGGCGCGGACTATCTCCGCTCTTATCCTCATTATCGCCCACTGGCGTTTCGAACGAAGCCAAAGGTGGCGGTGGTCCATCAGGAACTCCACCCCGTGTTCCTTTGGCCCTATGGGATATTCTTCCGATTCCTGCACGATCTGTGCATTTTTTATCCCGATTTCGTACCCGCCGGGTATGCCCGGAGCCCTCTCGTCGGCTTTGACTTCTCCTTCGATGATGAAAGATGATTCCAGCGGCAGACGCTTGAGCTTTTGGAAGAGTTCTGGGTCCATGTTTGGCTTGAATGCCACGGCCTGGATGACGCCGCTGCCGTCCCGCACGCGCAGGAACAGCAGCTTTCCCTTGCCGGTCTTCAGGGTGAGCCACCCGCGGATCGTCACGGTTTCCCCCACGTGATTCATAGCTTCTTCTATCCGAATGAGATTCTCCATAGATCCTCCTGATTCGTTGGGTTCGGAAGAGTCAATCGTTTCCCTGCTGCAGGGGGAGCTTTTGTATTTCCACCCGCACTATCTTCGGGCCCTCCATCTCCCTGACGATGAACCTCAATCCTCCGTATTCGTATTCGTCCCCGGCTTTCGGTATCCTGCCGAGATGATAGAGCAGGAACCCGGCCAGCGTTTCGTATTCGTCCCCCTCCGGGATGTTCACGTCGATCTCCTCATTGATCTCGTCCACCCTGGACTGGGCGTCCACGATGTAGGTATCCTTTCCGGCAGGTTCCGCAAGCGGGATCGTCTCGGAAAGCTGATCGCTGAGCCTTCCCACGATCTCTTCCACGAGTTCCTCTATCGTGACGATGCCGGCCGTCCCGCCGAACTCGTCTATGACCAGAGCCATTTGCTCTTTCTTGGCCCTCATCTCGGCGAAGAGGCTACCTATCCGCCTCGTCTCCGGCACCGCCAGGATAGGGTGTATCAGGTCGAGGTCCGAAAGTTCCTTCGAAAGCACTTCGCAGCCTCTTTCTCCGAGCCTGACCAGTATCTCTTTCATCGAAACGGATCCTACTACGTGGTCCATGTCTTCTTCGTAGACCGGATAGCGGGCGTGTCTGCTCCCGAGGAATATCTTCAGCGTGTCCTCCACGGTCGATTCCACCGGTACGCCGACCACGTCGGGTCTTGGGATCATGGCCTCCCGAACGTATCTGTCGCTGAATTCGAAGGCCCTTGTGAGTATTTCTTCTTCCTCCTCTTCCAGGATGCCTTCGCTCTGGCTTTCCCGCACCAGCATTTTCAGTTCCTCTATGGTATGAACGCCGTGGAAGGGAGAATGCTTGATACGGAGAAAGGAAAGAACGGCCCGCGCCGATACGTCCAGGAGCCATACGAATGGTTTGAAGATGGCGTAGTACACCCTCATGATCGGAGCAGAGAGGAGCATTACCTTCTCGGCGGCCCGTATCGTGTAACTCTTGGGGACCTGTTCTCCCAGGATGATGTGGAAATAGGTGATGAGCCCGAAGGAGATCATGGCACCGGCCGTCAGAGCCACGGCTCTGTTCCAGTGGCCGATCAGATTGGCCAGCGGCGGCTCCACGATGGAAGCGACGGTAACGTCGCCGACCCACCCAAGGGCGAGGCTTGCCATGGTGATGCCGAGCTGGGCTGCGGCAATGAATCTATCCGGATCTTGCAGGAGCAGCACGGCCGTTTCGGCAGCGCGGTTCCCTTCCCTTGCGAGCTGCTCCATCCTGGTGCGTCGTACGGCAACCAGGGCGAACTCCACGGACACGAAGAAAGCGTTCAATCCTATCAGTGTCGCCACGACCAGAAGGCGCAGCGCCAATATCTCAGGACTCACTTCCACACCTCCAGACTGCTATTATAGCAGCAGCGGCGAGTTTCCGCACCTGCACACGGCTTTGAATGCCGCGACCGGCTTTACCACCTGAGGGTGGCCACGATTCTCTTCGGGTGCAGGAGCAAGTTCAATGCCGTCAGCGGGCTTTCGGCTACGATGTCGGCGGCGAGCAAGGCTTTCGTCGCCGCTCCTTCCGGCCCAATCACTGCGATTCCGAGCACCGCTTCCCGCAACATCTCCACATCGTTCACGCCGTTGCCGATGGCGGCGGTACGCCCGGCACCGAGTCTGCGAACAAAGTCACCTTTCTGCGCAGCGCCGTTATCCGGATCGAGCCTGTGCAGCTCTATCCCGAGTTCCCTGGCGACGGCGCCTCCGGTACCATGGGTGTCGGCGGTCAGCAGATGAACCTTCATCGATTTCGAAATTTCGGCTATGGTTTCCTTCACCCCTGGGAGGAGCCTGCCGTCCAGAGCAAGGGTGCCGTTCAGATCGAGCACCAGGTGCTCTATGCTCACCGGGGCACGCCCCGGAATTTCAAGTATCAACGCCATTCTCACCTCCACCGCCCTTTGCCCGGAGCAATCCGAGATCCTCCAGGCATTTCCTCGTTCGATCGTAGCTTTGATGCAGGCATGTAACCATCCCGACTCCGGCCGCGGCTTCGGTATTCCTTTCCTTGTCGTCGACGAACAGGATTTCGGAAGGCCGAAGCCCCATCATCTTCGCTGTGAGTTCGTAAATCCTGGGGTCCGGCTTCCTCAGACCGACGGAAGCGGAGACCACCACGGCGGAGAAACTTTTCAGGAGTTCGGGGTACCTTTCGAGCTTGGATTCCAGCGAAGGAAGTGCATTGCTGCACAACCCGACCTTGTACTTCCTGGAGAGGAGCTTCACCAGCGCCACCATTTCGTCCACCATGGATTCCATGGCGAAGGGATCTTCTTTCAGTTTCCCGAATTCGGGAGGAAGATAGGGCTCGAACTGCTTCCCCGTCGCCTCCCAGAACTCTTCTACGGTGATTTTGCCCGTGGAAGCCGCCTCCCATGCCGGACCGCTGAAGAGGATCTCCTGCAACCTGCCCTCCGGGAGGCCGAGGATCCTTTCGTATTCCGCCATCACGGCTATTCTGTCCGTCGGGTCTGAAAGTACACCGCCGAAATCGAAGATTATACCTTTGATGCTCATATTTCCAACGTCCAGACCGGCAACGGGCTTCCGTAGCATCTGAAACCGAAGCTCCGGTAGAGTTTCTGAGCCTGTTCGTTGCTCTTCTGGGTGTTCAAGATCGCGGAAATGGTCCCTGAGGATTCGCAGAACCTCATGGCTTCGTGCAACAGCGCTTTCCCGATCCCCAGGCGCCTGTGCTCCTCCACCACGCCGAGCCTCACGATTTCGCAAACCTCTTGGTGGGCGCTCACGAGGACGTACCCGGCAGGTTCACCGAGGTGGTAAGCCACGAACGGCGCTGCACCTCCCAGAAGCACTGCGTTCGCCAGGTCTTTCCGGCCCATTCCCCAGATCGGATCGAAGGTTCTTTCGTCCAGAGAATGCAGGCTTTCGAGGCTTTCGGCTTTGCGCACGATGATGTCTGCCGAATGCCGCTCAGGCCTTCCCGACACCGGAGCAACGTAGACCACGATGTCGTCCACTTTCTCGAACCCGCAGGCGGAGAAGAAATCGTTCAGCCAACCTTCTTGAGCGATGCCGAGGATGTGCTTGCAACCTCTCGAGAGCAGGGATTCCTTCACCAGAGGCATGAGCACACCGGCGGCGTTTTCGTATCTCCACCCTTTCAGCAATCCGGCGGCGCGGACGTCAGCCCATCCGCGTTCTCTGACGACGCATCCCATCACGCCCCACACGAGCGGCCCTGTCCTGGCCACCACGAAAGGGTTCTCCTTCAGCAGCGGCAGGAGATCTTCGCCGCCGAAGCTGACGAAGGCTCGTTTGCTGTTCTCCAGCAGGTGTCGGATTTCCGAAGAATCTTTGGCGTCGGCTATCTTTGCTTCTATTTCCATTTCCGAATTTGCTCGAAATCACACTGCGTTGAAAGTTGAAAGGATTACAGAGACTCCTGTGCTCTTCAGAGACGTTTCCACCCGATCGATCATTCGAAATTCATTCTGGAGCATGCGAGCAGGATGTTGGCGACGGAGGCCATGGATTCCAGTTCCCCGCTCCAAATCATGTTCTGGAGCCGTCGTGGGGAAAAGTACTTCACCTCCAGCACCTCCGTTTCGTCGAGGTGAGGCTCAGCGATCTGCTCGACTCCCACGGCGAGGAACATGTGCGCTCTTGCATTGCTCCGATTGGAATTCAGCACGAGGCTTGCAAGGTGTTCCCATTTGCCGCCGCCCAGTCCCGTCTCTTCGAGGAGTTCTCGCTTCGCGCACTCGAGCGGCGTTTCTCCTTCTTCCAGGTAACCGGCCGGGAGTTCGTAGAAAGCCTTTCCGACCCCGTGCTTGTACTGTCTGATGACCGGCACCAAGCCTTCCCTGGTCAAAGCGAAGCACATGGAGAAAGATCGGCTTTCGGTTCGTATATATCCCTTTATCTCCGCTCCGTTGGGCAGCACAACATGTTCGTCCCACACCCTCAGCCATGGGCTTCGATCCAGCACCAATTTGCTGGACACGACTTTCCACACTCCATCACCGCACCTGCTTGACATCCTGCACCCTCTTGATGTATATTCATGATCGAGTTCGAGTATAACACACGTGGAAGGTTTTCTGCATAAAGGCCACCACGATGATGAGCTTCCGGGAAGGGAGCCTCTTGCTCTCAAGGAGGTGTAAACGATGTCCATATCAGACAAGAAACTCCGCTTCGTCCTTGCAGTCTTGTTGTCCCTGGCGATTTTGTCTTCAGGTTTCGGAGCCGTTCCTGCAGCGACGGCCACCGGGGGAAGCGTTCACATCGTGAGGCCAGGCGAGACGCTCAGCTACATAGCTTCGAGATACGGGGTCACCGTCCCTCAACTGGTATCCGCCAATCACCTGGCCAATCCGAACTTCATCTGGGTTGGACAGAGGATTCTGATCCCCGGAGGAAGCGGAGGATCACAGGGCAGCTCCGGCAGCGTATACGTAGTGCGCCCTGGCGACACGCTCACCATAATTGCACTCAGATACCGGGTATCCACGCAGGCCATAGCATCCGCCAACGGGATATCGAACTGGGATCTCATATACGTGGGGCAGAGGTTGAGAATACCCGGCAGGAATTCCTCGCCGCCTCAGTCCGGCGGAGGAAACGGTGGAGGCGCCCGAACCTACGTGGTGCGCCCGGGGGACACTCTTGCCTCGATAGCGTATCGATATGGGGTATCGGTGGCGAGCATAGCTGCGGCCAACGGGATCGTGAATCCATCGTTGATATACGTGGGCCAGGTGCTCGCCATACCGGGGAGGAACTCATCGACACCGCCGGCTCCTTCCGGCAGCGGCAAGAAAATCCTGGTGGACATCTCCCAGCAGAGGATGTACGTGTACCAGAACGGACAGCTCATTCATTCGTGGGTGGTCTCCACCGGACGGTACGGATACCCGACCAGAACTGGGATCTTTCACGTCCAGAGCAAGGTGCTAAACGCATACGGTTCCCGGTGGAGGATATGGATGCCTTACTGGCTCGGGATCTACTGGGCCGGTTCTACCGAGAACGGAATACATGGACAACCCATAAACCCCAACGGGAGCATCGTGTGGGCGGGATTGCTCGGGAAGCGCATAACTTTCGGCTGCGTGATGCTGAGGACTGATCACGCCAAGGAGCTCTATTACTGGGCCGACATAGGCACCCCGGTAATCATCCAGCCGTGAAAAGTGTGCGAACAAAATCAGCGAGGTGAGTCTTTTCTTCTAAAGGAACGCAATTCGTCGGTTCGTCAGCGTCCTATCCATCTTCGTCTAAGAGCGGGATTTAACGCCAGGGAGCGGAGACGCAAGACGCAGAGATTTTTGGAAAAACCTTGCGTATCTCCCTCCGCGCCTCTGCGTCAATTCCTGGATGCTGATGACGTCGGTGGTGGCTCGTCAAGACCCCTCTGAGCTGCTCCGGTTTTGCAAAGCCGCCGGCTCCAGGGTTATTACGCCCTCCTCGTCGTCGTAAGCGAGAATTTCCCCGTAGCGTCCCCAGGAAACCATTATGTGGAGCTGCTTTTCCGCTTCCACCTCCGGCAACTCCAGGCTCAAGGCGGTTTTGACGACGTCCCAATCGAGTTTATGTCCTTCCGCCTTGCGCAGCATCTCCAGCAGCCATCTGAACAGCGGTATACGGCGGATGCGTGTGGCGAAGATCTCTTTTCGTGCCAGGATGCTGGCTTCGCTGAAGGCCTCGCCCAGTGGAGTCAAAGTGATATCGCCCCTGGCGACGGTGGCGAACCCGAGCAGTTCGGCAGCGTCGATCAGGCGCAGAAGTGTGTCGGAGTCCAGATTCAGATCTTCTGCCAGTTGATAGATGTCGTGGGTGTTTCCCTCTGTTTCGTTCAGATGTTCCAGAAGGCCTATGAGATCGCTAAGGTGGATGTCCGGGAGCCATCTGGTGGTGCCTTGTTTACCCGGGGCGCTGCCGAGTTCGATGTGTTCCGGCTGTGTTTGCCCAACCATGATACCGTACACCTGGTCTATCAGCGACAGAAACTCCGGCGATTTACGCTGGCGAGGATGAGGCAGCTCAATGCGAAGCTCTGTAACGATGCGGCCAGGATTCTTGTCCATGATGACCAGGCGGTCGGCCATGAACACGGCCTCCTCGATGTTGTGGGATACCATCAGTATGGCGCGCGTAGGTATCTTCCCGCCGGTCCAAAGCTCCAGGAGCTCGCCGCGCAGCGATTCGGCGCTCAGAACATCCAACGCCGAGAACGGTTCGTCCAGGCAGAGAAGTTCCGGCTCCACCGCCATCGCCCTGGCAAAGCCAACCTTTTGCCTCATCCCGCCGGATAGCTCGCGGGGGTAAGCCGTCTCGAACCCGTCCAGACCCACTCTGTCCAGAAGATCCAGGGCTCGAGGGGTTCTGATACCGGGTGGGACGCCGCGAGCTTTGAGTGCTATTTCCACGTTCTCCTGCACCGTCAACCAAGGAAACAACGCGAACGTCTGAAAGACGATGGTGGCGTTGGGGTTGACACCCCGTAAAGGCCGCCCACGATAGAGGACTCTTCCTTCGGTGGGAGGCTGAAGGCCTGTGATGATCCGAAGCAGCGTGCTCTTGCCGGAGCCGGACGGTCCCAACAGGCAAACGAACTCTCCGTCGCTAATGGTAAGGTCGATCCCACGCAGAGCGTAGAACCGACGATCGCCGCTCCGGTAAACCTGGGCTATCTGTTCGAGCGCAACCAGAGGTGTGTTTTCCATGACTCACTCCAGTCGATATCTTTCTTCCGCAAGGCGGTAAAGCCTATGCCAGAAAAGTCGGTTGATGAGAACCACGGCCAATATCATCACCAGAGTTCCTGCAAGCAACAATGGGTAGTCCCCGCGGGCTGTTGCGAGGGCTATTGTCTCTCCAAGCCCGGTGGCTCGCAATGTTCTGCCGCCGAATTCTACGTATTCGGCCACTATGCTCGCGTTCCATGCACCTCCGCTGGCGGTGATGGCTCCTGTGACGAGGTAAGGAAAGAGCGCCGGCAATATCAGCGTTCGCCACCTTTCCCAGCGCCCCAGGCCCAGAAGAGCTGTGGTGTAGCGCAGGTCCTGGGGGATCGTAGAAGCTCCGGCTATGACGTTGAAGAGCAGATACCACTGGGTACCCATCAGCATCAGCAAAACGGCGGCCATGTTCAGCCCGCCCGGCAGGGAAACCAACGCCAGTACGAATACGGGGAAGAGGGCGGTGGCAGGGATGGAGGCCACGGTCTGAACCAGCGGCTGAAGCCAACGAGAGAGCCTGGGGTTCATTCCAATGGCGACTCCCACAGGAATCGTCCACGCCAGAGCAATTACCAGGGAAACGACAACCCTCAGCGTGGTCGCCAGCAAACCAATGCCGATCTGCTCCCATTGAGCCGGAGGCACCTTGACAAGAAGGAGCGAAGCCATGAGTGCCCCATATCCAAGACCGATCAACAGCAAAGCAAGAATGGCTTTCAACAACCATTTTCCTCCGGTCGAATTGGGATGCTCCTCTTCCGGCGGTGGGAACCTACGGATCATCCATTGGTCGAAGCGTTCCATCAGGCCTCCGGTAAACGCTCTAAGGTCATCCAGGATCGGCGAAGTGCGTAGAAAATCGTAGAACCACGAGGTTGCAGGATAGTCCCTTTCCACCATTTCCAGGGTGAATCGCTCCGACCAGGCGACCAGTGGTCTCCAGACGAACTGATCGAGCAATAGGATGGTTGCTATCAGCGCCATCAGTCCCCATACGATGGCTCTCATGTCCCCACGGTTGGCCGCTGCCTGCAGATACGACCCAAGTCCGGGGAGTCGGAAATCCCTGTGACCTACTGTGAACATCTCAGCGGCCATCAGGAAGAACCAACCGCCTGCCCAACTCATCATGCTGTTCCATACCAAAGTTGGTACCGCAAACGGAAGCTCCAGGGCCTTCAGGCGTATCCACCTGTTGAAACGGAAGACCCGGCTGGCTTCTTTGAGTTCGTTGGGGAGTGTGGTAAGGGATTGGTACCATGCAAAGGTCAGGTTCCAGGCTTGGCTGGTGAATATCAGCACCACTGAAGCGATTTCAGCCGCCGCGCGCTCCGGTAGCACCGCCGTCAAACTCAACAGCACCACCGGCAGGAACGAAAGAATCGGGACACTCTGGAGCACGTCCAGCAGCGGCATGAGTACCTGTTCGGCGCTCCGATTGTAGGCTGCGGCATAGCCATAAGCAAGGGAAAACAGCATCGAAAGCACATAAGCCGCAGCCATACGCGCTACGGACCGTAGTGCGTAATACGGCAACACTTTGGGATCGAGTGAAATCCGGGGACCGGTTACCTCCGCCGGAGCGTGCAGTGCAAGGCGCACCCCGAGGTAAATGAGCACCGCCACGCCAATCAGCACAGCCACATCGCCCCACTTCAACGGGCGGGAAGGCTGCCTCGTGGAATAGAATTTCTTCATGCTCCGGTTCTCTCCGCGATGAATACGAATCCAGGTTACACCCGTCAATGGCAAATTGCAAATGTCATCGGCAAGAGAACCGAGATACAAACCAACACACCCCCGCTGTCAGCTAAACAAGCGACAAATCTCCTTACAGATTTTTGACACTACATCTCATATCTGCTATGGTTGCCTTGGGTTATTCTTTACACCACATCACCACCGCCCAAAAGCTTAAGGTTCATCTCCCAGAGAAACGGAGGAAACGCCCTCTTATTTTGACATGCTATGTTTTTGCGTGCGTTATTAAGAGTGATACAGTAGCATAATGTGCAACTAAGTGATTTTAGGAGGAAGACGTGGGTGTAAATCTGTGTAAAAAGATCTTTTCGAGAGCCGTCGGAGAGATCCTCCGCAGCGGCCTATGGGAGATGACGATCAAAACTGCTACATCGATTTCGATAGCGCTGTTATTGCTAGCAATTGTGGTCAACTATGCCCATGCAGGTTGTAACCCATCCACTGGAACTGCGGGTGATGATGTCATCGTTTGTACCGATGCCGTGACAGGTCTGGAAACATACGGTGGGAGTGACAAAGTCCAACTAAACCAGGTCACGGGGCACAGCATACTGTGGCTGGATGAAAAGCCAGGAGGGAATCCGGCCACCGATGGCAACGACACTCTTATCGCCAACGATAGTGAATTCTTCTGGGCGTTTACTTTTGGCGGAGACGACAAAATAATCATAAACAATTCTACCTTCAGTAACGTTTATGGTGATACCAACCCTTTTCACGGAGGCAACGCCCAACGCGGCAACGATACAATAATCATCACAAATTCCGCCAGTAACGGCTGGATTCTTGGCGGTAACGATGCCGATACGATTACCATCAAGGACAGCACCGTATCGTTTGTAGCGTCAGGATACTCTAACGTATATGAGACCGGTTCGAATCCTGAATATACACCTTATGATGGAGACGATACCGTCTTGCTCGACCACGTTCACTTCTCGCCGGAGAACTATGCAGGCTTATCGCAACCCGGCACCGTTGGAGGGGGCAAAGGCAACGACACGATTACATTCATTCATGGAGGTGACGTCTACGCTGTTAGTGGAGGTCACGGAAGCGATACCATTACCGTCAACGACGGGGAGCTCATTCATGCTTGCGTTCGCACCAGCAATAATGGGAGAAAACTCCGTTGCGGAATCTTCGCCGACGAGGACTACGCAATCGAAAAGGATCCCGTATCGATACCAGTGAATCATGGCAACGACCTCATATACCTTAACAACGCTTCCTTGGCTGGAGCAGTGGTGAACTGTGGACATGGATCCGATCTGCTGCAAATCAAAGCGCCCGTAGTCCTTTATTCCGACGGAGTCACTCTCACCACACAACTCGATGGTGGCGACGATCGAAGCGCAGCCGACACTTTCATAGACCGCCTTGTATTCGACGGTTGGTCTGGAGACGTGAACGGATCGGATCTGCTGAACTGGGAGTCCATAGTTCTCGACAATCACTCCGCCGTTTCGTTCAACGACACCAGATTGGAAACGGGGATGGATCCAGGGGTAGACTCTACTACAGGTTTGCCATACGGCTTGATTATACGCAACAATTCGGTGCTCAACCAACATCACGAATTTCAAATCGACGGCAATCTTTACAATTACGCCAACATAGATACACGAGACGGCAACACACCTGGTATGGTACTGACAGTCACCCGCGACTACGTATCGGATGGAAGCGGGAAGCTACACCTAGATGTTTGTCTCAATGATGCGTCCACCACTATCTCAGATCAGATGGTTGTACAGGGAGATACTGAAGGCAAAACCACACTTTATGTCGATAATGTAGGATGCTCTGGCGGGAAGACGCCAACTGGACCTAACGATGGCATCCTTGTGGTACAAGTAAACGGAAAATCGAACGGGGTCTTCGTCCTCGGCGATCCTGCGCCGCAAGCCGGGGGATATGTATACAAACTGGTAAAAGGCAACGATGGGAACTGGAGGCTACAAAGTATAGGGAAACCAGCAGAAGTGCCCGAACCATCTACCGCACTGCTGATCAGCTCGGGCCCCATGATACTGGCAGTCTCAAAGCTCATCAATCATCTCAAAAGTTACCAATAAAATTAAAACTTATCGACCTATAATTCGCTTGCGCTCGTACCGGTGCTTAGCTGTAAGTTAGCTCAGAATCAGCGAAACGGCGAACAGAGTTTGGGAGTTACGCAGTTGAGTCATCCAGAGACCGAAGAGACGTTCGAACCGGCGAACCGAACGAATCATCGAATGCGTCCTACCCGGGAGCTCGATTCGGTGATCCGCCCATTCGTCGATTCGCCGACTCCGCGCAAGATCCTTCCCCTGCGACGAAAGGGGGAAAGATTGCTCACATTTCCTCAGAACGTCGCTCCGTCCCCTGTTCCCCAATCCCTGCCTTCATCGCTTTGGTTCGGAATGACAAAAGCCAGAGCCCTCTCGCCTGGGCAGAACGACTGAACTCCGCCTATTTTTGGCAAACCGGTTTTTGACACGTTCTTTCGTTATGTGCTAATATCATTTCGATTTTTACAATATACTTTCTGGAAACTCATCCAGAGGAGGGGAGGGACCGGCCCTGTGAACCTCCGGCAACCAGGAGCACAGACAGCTCCCAGGTGCCAATTCCGGCAGGCAGACTTGCCTGAAAGATGAGTATATCATCTTCGGTCGAAAGCGCCTGTCAGGCGCTTTTTTGATGTGCCTGAAACCCTTTTTCAGGCAAACTTTAGGAGGGTATCTTGAGCATCGTGATATCGGGCTCCATAGCCTACGACTACCTGATGAGATTTCCGGGCAGGTTCCGGGAGCACATCCTCATGGATCATGTCAACAGGATAAGCCTTAGTTTCCTCGTGGATTCGATGAAACGCCAACGCGGCGGCGTGGCGCCAAACATCGCTTATTCACTCAAGCTCCTCGGATGCGATCCACTGATCCTCGGCACGGCAGGGCAGGATTTCGGGGATTACAGAAAATGGCTTCGGGAGCAGGGACTGAGGCTCGACGGGATCAGGATTATCAGGGACGAATACACCGCTTCCTTCTTCGTCAACACCGATCTGGACAACAACCAGATAGCTACTTTTTACGCCGGAGCGATGAGGAAGGCATCCGATCTATCCTTGAAAGAGCTGCCGAAAGAAGGTATCCAGATGGTCGTGGTATCTCCCAACGCCCCCGAGGCCATGAAACGGCACGCACGGGAAGCGAAAGAACTCGGAATACCGCTGATGTACGACCCAAGCCAGCAGGTAGTTCGATTGAGCAAAGAGGACTTGATGGAGGGGATAGACGGATCGAAGATTCTCATCGTGAACGATTACGAGCATGCGTTGATCCTCGAAAAGACCGGGTTGAGCGACGAAGACCTCATCCGCATGACAGAAGTGATCGTGGTCACGAAAGAAGAGGACGGCTCCGAGATCATCACCAGAGAGGGCAAGATGCACATCCCGGCCGCCAAACCCAGACGAATAGCGGAACCCACCGGAGTGGGCGATGCATATCGGGCCGGATTGCTGGCCGGATATTTCAGAGGCCTACCCTGGGAGATCAACGGACGGCTGGGAAGCGTAGCAGCGATCTTCGTGCTGGAGCACGAAGGAACACAGGAGCATCACTACACCATAGACGAGTTCCTGGATCGATACAGGGAAAATTTCGGAGACGACCCAAGGCTGGAGAAACTGAAAGAAAAACCTGCTCTGAAGCCCTGATCCGGAGCGGCTTCAGAAGACGACAGTCAAAAACACTCGGAGGATTTCGACAAATGGGAATTTCGTATGACGTGAAGGATCTATCGCTGGCCGAAGAGGGCCTTCTCAGGATGGAGTGGGCCGAGAAAGAGATGCCCGTCCTGAGATTGATCAAGAAGCGATTCGAAAGGGAAAAGCCTCTGGAGGGATACCGGATATCTGCGTGCTTGCACGTGACCACCGAAACGGGAAATCTGATGAAGACCCTCAAAGCGGGCGGGGCGGACGTGGTGCTCACGGCTTCCAACCCTCTTTCCACCCAGGACGACGTGGCGGCAGCCCTGGTCAAATACGAAGGCATCCCGGTCTTCGCAATAAAGGGCGAGGACAACGAAACTTACTACAAGCACATCCACGCTGCCATAGACCACGAACCGCACATAACCATGGACGATGGAGCAGACCTCGTTTCCACGCTTCACAAGGATCGCAGGGAGAACCTGCCCAACGTAATCGGGGGCACGGAGGAAACGACCACAGGGGTGATACGACTCCGGGCTATGGCCGCCGATGGAGTCCTGGAATATCCCATCGTTGCGGTGAACGACGCAATGACGAAGCACCTGTTCGACAACCGGTACGGAACCGGCCAGTCCACGATCGACGGCATCATCCGGGCGACGAACATCCTGCTCGCCGGAAAGCATTTCGTCGTGGGAGGATACGGCTGGTGCAGCCGCGGCATCGCCATGAGAGCCGCCGGGATGGGCGCCCATGTAATCGTCACCGAAGTGGATCCGCTCAGGGCGCTGGAAGCCACGATGGACGGCTATGAGGTCATGCCGATGCTCGAGGCAGCCAAAATCGCCGATGTCATCGTCTCCGCCACCGGCGACATCCACGTGATCGACAGGGAACACTTCGAAGTCATGAAGGATGGAGCAATCCTGGGGAA
Source organism: uncultured Anaerolineae bacterium (assembly GCA_964516345.1). Lineage (GTDB taxonomy): Bacteria > Chloroflexota > Anaerolineae > S016-19 > S016-19 > S016-19. The sequence goes on along the minus strand of CAZEXY010000025.1, from coordinate 3,231 downwards.
TTCCGGGCACTTCAACGTGGAGATCAACATCCCGGCGCTGGAGGAGATGTCGGTGAAGAAACGAAAGATCAGAAAGTTCCTGGACGAATACACCCTCAAGGATGGCAGAAGGATCTACCTGGCGGGAGAAGGACGACTCATCAACCTTGCCGCCGCGGAAGGACATCCGGCCAGCGTCATGGACATGAGCTTCGCCAACCAGGCCCTCGGAGCCGAATACATCAAAGAGAACGCCAAGAAGCTGGAGAAGAAAGTCTACGGCGTGCCGGAACACATCGACAAAGAAATCGCCAGGCTGAAGCTCAAGAGCATGGGAATCGAAATAGACAAACTGACCGAGGAACAGGAAAAGTACCTGAACTCCTGGCAGGTCGGTACATGACGGTTAAGTTCAGAGATGCAAGGAGGCAAACCAAATGAGCACTTTCATGAAATCCCCTCAGTTCTTTTACACGTCCGAATCCGTGACCGAGGGGCATCCCGACAAAGTCTGCGATCAGATTTCCGACGCCGTGCTGGATGCCATCATCGCCAACGATCCGGACGCCCGAGTCGCCTGTGAAGTTGCCACCACCACCGGGCTGGTGGTGGTCATGGGCGAGATAACCACTTCTACATACGTGGACATACCCAAGATCACCCGAGACACTATCCGAGACATCGGATACACCAGGGCCAAATACGGATTCGACGCCGATACCTGCGGCGTGCTGGTATCCATCAAAGAGCAATCCAGGGACATCGCCCTGGGAGTGGACAAGGCGCTGGAAGTGAAGACCGGCGAGATGACCGACGAGGAAATCGATGCAATAGGAGCCGGGGATCAGGGCATGATGATCGGGTTCGCATGCGACGAGACGCCGGAATTGATGCCGCTTTCGATATCGCTGGCGCACAAGCTCGTGAAGCGGCTGGCAACGGTTCGCAAGGACGACATCCTCCCCTACCTCCGTCCGGATGGGAAGTCGCAGGTGACGGTGGAATACAGCTACGGGAAGCCGAAGCGGGTGGATACCATCGTGATTTCAACCCAGCACGCTCCAAACGTGACGCAATCCCAGATAAGGGCGGACGTGATCGAGCACGTGATCAACGCCGTGGTGCCTCCGGAGTACCTGGACGACAAAACCAAGATTTACGTCAACCCGACCGGGAGGTTCGTCATCGGAGGGCCGATGGGAGATGCGGGGCTCACGGGCCGCAAGATCATCGTGGATACCTACGGCGGGGTCGCCAGGCACGGCGGTGGGGCGTTCTCCGGCAAGGACCCGACGAAAGTCGACAGATCGGCCTCCTACATGGCTCGGTACATCGCCAAGAACATCGTCGCCGCCGGGATTGCCGACAGGTTCGAACTCCAGGTTTCGTATGCGATCGGAGTCGCACACCCGCTTTCGCTGGCAGTGGAAACCTTCGGAACCGGCAGGATACCGGACGAGAAGATCATCGAGTTGATTCGGGAGCATTTCGACATGCGCCCGGCAGCCATCATCCGGGACCTCGACCTGCGCAGGCCGATCTACAAACCTACGGCCGCTTACGGGCACTTTGGCCGCACCGACATCGATGCTCCGTGGGAGAAAACGGACAAAGCCGAACTTCTCAGGCACGAAGCGGGGCTGGACTGAGTCTTTTCAAAGTTCATCGCCGGTCGGCGGGGACATCCCCGCCGATCGGATTGGTCCTCGTAGTTTCAAAACAGCGGTCTCATGAGAGGTGATCCATGGAGTCGTTCTCGATAAACGGCAGGACGAAGATCGTGGGCATCATTGGATGGCCCGTAGAACATACCCTTTCCCCTGTGATGCAGAACGAGGCTTTCAAAGCCCTGAGAATGAACTGGCGGTACCTCCCGTTTCCTACGAAACCGGCAGACCTGCCAGATGCCATCGAAGGCGTACGGGCGCTGGGTATCAGAGGGGTGAACCTGACAATTCCTCACAAGGAGGCCGCCGTTCCCTTGCTCGATGAACTCAGTCCGGCTGCGGAAGCGATCGGAGCGGTGAACACGGTCGTGGTAGAGCCGGATGGCAGGCTTTTTGGAGAGAATACTGACGCCCTGGGGTTCGGGGAAGATCTGGCAGCCCATGGGGTGCGCGTATCCGGAGCCAGGGCTCTGGTGCTCGGTGCTGGTGGAGCGGCGAGGGCTGTGGTGTACGTGCTCGCCTCCGGAGGAGCCGAGGTGTGTGTGCTCAATCGATCTGTGGATCGCGCCGAAGCGCTGGCCCGGGAAATGTCGGAGAAAGTCGGCGCAGCGATATGTGCGGGAGGCCTCGACGAAATACCGGCCAAAGCCGGGTGGGCGGACATGGTGGTGAACACCACTCCGGTCGGGATGTGGCCGGCTGTGGATTCCAGCCCCTGGCCCGAGGATGTCAGGTTTGGGAAAGGACAGGTGGTTTACGATGTCATCTACCGGCCGCAGGAAACTATGCTGATGGCTCACGCCAGAAGATGTGGAGCCACAGCGATCGGGGGGATAGGGATGCTGGTCCGGCAAGGGGCAGCTGCATTCAAGCTATGGACCGGCAAAGAGCCGCCGCTCGCCGCGATGGAAGCCGCCGTGAGGCTGAGCTGGAACAACCGGTAGAGGATGGCGCTTCTGTTACACACGGTGCCTCAACGCAAAGCCACAAAGAGGCATAAGACGCAGAGATTTTTGGAAAAGGCCTTGCGCCTTTGATCCTCCGCGCCTTTGCGTTTTGGTTATTCTTCTGCGGGCTGGCAGCTTGCGCCACGGCTCTGCGCCGATCATTGGACGCTGATGACGCTGATACACGCTGATTTTCGCTGATATTTTTAGCTTTGTCTGCGTTCATCAGCGTGAATCTGCGTCCCTTTCTCCTGTCTCGGCTGCGAGCTGACAACGCGAAGTCGCAGAGAGGCGTAAGACGCAGAAATTTTTGGAAAGACCTTCGTAGGGGCGAGCTGCAGCTCGCCCCTACAAAACCGAAGGCTTGGAATCTCTCTAGACCCGGTTTCGGAACGACAAAACAAGCCAGCCTCTCCGCTCTCCTGGATAGAACGTTTGAACTGCGTAAGTCCTAAGTCCTTGAGCCTTTGCTTCTCCGCGCCTTTGCGTTTTGGTTATTCTTCTGCGAGCCGGCAACTCGCGCCACGGCTCAACGCAGAGTCGCAAAGAGACATAAGCCGCAGAGAAATTTTTCAAGAAAACTTTGCGCCTTTGCTTCTCCGCGCCTTTGCGTTTTGGTTATTCGTCTGCGATCCGGC
>CAZEXY010000024.1:7873-25637 GCA_964516345.1 uncultured Anaerolineae bacterium | reverse complement strand
AGCGTGAAATCTGCGGTATCTGCGTTCTATATTTGCTCAAGGCTGAGTAGTTACTTTGCTCCAATCTGGAACGGTACGGTGACACAAAATTGGCCGTTGTATGGGAATTGTGGCAACTTATGGCTTTTTGACACGCAGGGATGCCGGGAGTATAATGTGACCCGGTGATTGGCAAGGTCCAACGTTATCCTGCTCGGCGCTCTTGGGCCGGGTTGGAACAGCGAGTGTCAGGAGGAGGTGATAAGGGGTAAAGACCTTTCTTCCGTGCCTGACAGGATGGCCGTTATGCCTGTCGGAATCAGGGGGTGCCCTCTCCTCGAATGTCCAATTCTTCGCTTGCAATGGGATGTTTCCATGATCGCGCTCCATGGGCATTCGCGAAAGGCAGTGAATTGTCACTGTCGAAACATTCTTAGAGCATTTGGTGAAGGAGGGAGAGTATATGTCCGGTAAACAGCTCCGAGTTTTTCTTCTGTTGGGTTTGCTTCTTCTTGGTGCTGCTTTGGTGTTGAGCGGATGTAAGGTCGGTTCCAAGGCGGCATACGGGGGTGTAATCAAGATCGGTAACGATGCGCCCCTGACTGGCGACATCCCCAAAGTAGGAGAGGAGTCCAAGTACGCCTTGGAGATGTGGGTCGAGGACATCAACAAAGCGGGCGGATTGGATGTTGGCGGGGTTAAGTACAAGGTCCAGGTCATCAACGAGGACAATGAGTCCAAAGCAGAATCCGCCACCGCTGCTGCCCTCAAGCTCATAAACAACAACAAAGTGCTGGCCATCATCGGGCCGTATTCCAGCAAGCAAGCCGTACCCACCGGCGGAGTTTGCAACGAGCACAAAGTTCCGATGATCAGCCCCTGGTCGACCAACCCCCGAACTACCAAGGATCGCCCATGGGTCTTCCGTGGCTGCTTCCTGGATAGCTTCCAGGGGATGGTAGACGCCAAGTTCGCCAAGGAGGAGCTCGGTGCAAAGAAAGTCGCCGTGCTCTACGACGTGGCAAGCGACTATCCCAAAGGGCTCGCCGAGTTCTTCAAGAAAGGAGCCGAAAAAGAGGGATTGCAGGTCGTTGCTTTTGAAAGCTTCACCACGAAGGATAAAGACTTCAGCGCTCAGCTTACCAAGATCAAGAACTCAGGCGCCGATGTGCTCTTCACCCCACAGTACTACGACGAAGTGCCTCTGATCGTGAAGCAGGCGCACCAGCTTGGCTGGAACAAGCCGATTCTCGGCAGCGATAGCTGGGGATCGCCTGAGCTTATGAAGCTCTGCGGCGATGACTGTGTGGGGTCTTACTTCAGCACCCACTGGGCGTACTCCGGCGTGAAGGGGAAGGCCAAGGAGTTCGTGGATAGGTTCTACAAGAAGTACGGTTACAAGCCCGGTGATGTGGCGGCTTTGACCTGGGATTCTGCTCACATATTGCAGCAGGCGATTCAGAACTGCGGCAAGCTCACCGGCAACCTGGCCAAGGATCGCCAGTGCATCCGCGACAACATGGCTAAGATCAAAGAATATCCCGGCATCACCGGCAAGATGACCTTCACCGAACAGGGCGACCCCATCAAGTGCGCCATTATCGTGCACATCAACAAGCAGCACGAGTTCCAGTTCTATAAGCAGGTCTGCCCGTGACGTGGAGTTCGGAGGCGCAGGGAATCCTGCGCCTCCGTCGGCGTTCGTATCTCCCTCTATCCGAGGCTTCCGGAGGAAAACATGACTGAGGTCGTACAACAGCTTCTGAACGCCCTGCAGTGGGGAAGTTTCTACGCACTTATCGCCCTGGGCTACAGCATGGTTTACAGCATCTTGATGTTGTTCAACTTCGCTCACGGCGATATTTTTATGACCGGCTCTTACATCGGTCTTTTCGTGACGTTGGGACTACTTGGAATTTTCGCATCGGGAGTCGTGGCGCTCCCCGGATGGGTGATATTCATCATAACTTTGCTCCTGACGATGCTTCTGACATCGTTCCTTGGAATTTTGCTGGAGCTGGTCGCTTACAGGCCGCTCCGGGATGCTCCAAGGGCTTCTGCTGCCATTACAGGGTTGATGGTAGGAATTTTTCTCGAAACAGGAAATCTAGCATTGTTGGGAGCGAGCCGGAAGACCTTTCCGGCAGACAAGCTGATCAAGCAAAGCATATTCGACATTGGTGGCGTTTATGTCACCAACATAAAACTCCTTACGATAGTGCTTTCGTTGTTTCTGATGCTTTTGCTCCATTTGCTGGTGCAAAAGACGAAACTGGGTATGGCTATGCGGGCGATGTCTGTGGATTATGCAATCGTGCCCCTCATGGGCATCCCGATGAACACCGTGATTTCCCTGACGTTCGCCATCGGTTCCGCGTTGGCGGGCGCCGCCGGCGTTCTGTTCGCCATGGGGTACCCGGTGCTGGAACCGTACATGGGGATGCTCATCGGGTGGAAAGCTTTCGTGGCGGCAATCCTCGGGGGACGCGGGTCGATCATGGGAGCAGCCCTTGGGGGGTATTTGCTGGGCTTCATCGAGATAATCGTGGCAGCCGTTTTCGTTTCCACGCTGAAAGACCCGATTGCGTACGGCATCGTCCTTTTGATACTGACGTTCAGGCCTCATGGGATCTTCGGCGAGGCTTACTCAGCTCACTTGAGAATATGATCGAGGAGAGTGGCCTGTGAAACTCAAGACGGACAAACTTATCAATCACATACTCAGCATACACCCGATGGCTTGGCTGATAGGAGCGCTCGTGTCGGCGGTGGTGGAATGGTCCGTAGGCACCGTGATCGCTTACAGCATTGGTCTGTCCGATGGAATCCCGCCGGTGTTCGGGCTTTCTTTGATTTTCGCCAAGCCATTGCTGATACCGAGCGTAATCCTGTATCTGGTGCTGGTCTACCTCATACCGATCTATATCGTCGCCAGGCTGCTTTCGGGCGTCGTCGGCAAGGTCATGTCCCGCCTACCTCAGCTCGCTTCCATAGCGGTTTACCTTATCATGCTGTATGCCGTGCTGGAGGTTTGGGGATCGCTGGACGACTATCGTTTGATGGTGCTGAAGCTCATCGGCATCGGCATCATCCTGACCGTCAGCCTGAACCTGGTGAACGGATGGATGGGGGAATTCTCGGTGGCTCACGCAGGATTCATGGCCATAGGAGCTTACGTTTCCTCCATCGTGATGGTGTGGGGTTTCGTGAACGATGATGTTTTCGGACCAGCGGTGCTTCCCACTTCGTGGGCGCCGGTTGCATTCCCCATAGCGTTGATCATCGGGGGAATTGCTGCTGCCATTGGGGCTCTGGTCGTGGCGATACCTTCTTTCAGAACCAGAGGAGACTACCTGGGGATCATCACGCTGGCGTTCGTGTTCATAGTCCAGGGCGTCATAAACAACCTCAATTTCATCGGGGGAGCGAGGGGATTCATGCACATGCCCCCGCTTTCGAGCCTGACATGGGTGTTCATCTGGACGCTGCTGGCTTTGTTCATGATCCAGCGGTATGTAAGTTCCACCTACGGGAAAGCCACCAGTGCCGTCAGAGACAACGAATCAGCAGCCGAAGTGATGACGGTGGATACCAGAAAAGTCAAAATCATCGCTTTTCTGACCAATGCTTTCTGGGCTGGAATCGCTGGCGGCCTCTATGCCCACATGATGGGGTACATCAACCCAGGGAACTTCGGCATCGTGATGTCTGTGGAAGTTCTGGCGATGCTCTACCTCGGAGGGTTGAATTCGATCACCGGCTCCGTTGTCGGTGCTGTGTTCTACCGCCTTATCTCGGAGATACTTCGGCCGCTTGGGCTTTACAAGTGGGTGGTGATACCGGTGCTTCTGATATTGATAATGATCTATCGGCCGTTCGGTTTGTTGGGATTCCAGGAAATCAAACTCCCCACCTTTGGGCGTAAGAAGGAGGTGCCCCATGCCGCTGATGCAGATTAACCACTTGACGCATTTCTTCGGTGGCTTGAGAGCAGTCCATGATTTCAACACCACCATAGAGATGGGCGACCTGAAGGGGCTGATCGGGCCGAACGGCGCTGGAAAGACCACTATATTCAACCTCGTCACCGGGGTGTACAGGCCTACCGAAGGGGAAGTGATATTCGAAGGTAAGAACATCGTCGGGAAGCGTCCCAACGTCATCAGCGATATGGGAATAGCCAGGACGTTCCAGAACCTCCGGCTCTGGACCAACATGACTGTGCTGGACAACGTGAAAATAGCGGCGTATTCCCGAATAAAGTATGGTTTGGTGGGGGCGTTCCTTGGAGGTAACGGGCGCTATGAAGAGGAGAGGATGCTGGATCAGGAGGCCGAAAGGCTCCTCAAGATGCTCGATATCGACAAATTCAGGGATTTCAAGGTCTCCAACCTTCCTTACGGCATCCAGCGCAGGGTCGAAATAGCGAGGGCCCTCATGGTGAGACCGAAATTACTGTTGTTGGATGAACCTGCCGCCGGCATGAGCCCGGCGGAAATGCTCGAGATCATGGACGTGATTCGGATGATCCAGGACGAACTTGGTCTTGCCATCTGGTTGATAGAACACAGGATGAAGATGGTGATGGAACTATGTCAAAGCATTCAGGTGCTGAACTTCGGCGAGGTCATTGCCGAAGGCCCGCCTGATGCGATAAGGAACAACCCTGTAGTGATCAAAGCTTATCTTGGAACGGTGGTGAGCTGACATGTTACTCAAAGTGGAAAACCTTCAAGTTTCTTATGGTGCCATCAAGGCTGTGCAGGGAATAAGCTTTGAAGTCGACGAGGGAGAAATCGTCTGCATCATCGGGGCCAACGGGGCAGGGAAGACCTCCACCCTCCGGGCTATTTCCCGGCTGGTTCCGGTGGGGCCGGATACCAGGATGACTTTCGACGGGAAGAACCTCCTTGACTATCCAGCTCACAAGGTGGTGAGGCAGCTCGGGATAGGCCATGTGCCGGAGGGAAGGAGGTTGTTCGGGAACCTCACGGTGATGGAAAACCTCATCCTTGCCACTTACGGTCGCAAGGACAAGGAAAACATCCAGAAGGATTTCGAGTTGGTGTTCGACATATTCCCGAGGTTGGCCGAGCGCAGAACCCAGAAAGCAGGCACCCTGAGCGGCGGCGAACAGCAGATGCTCGCCGTTGGGCGCGCGTTGGTCAGCGCCCGTCGGATGATGCTCCTGGACGAGCCTTCCATGGGTCTTGCGCCTCTCTTGATGCAGGAGATGTTCGAATCGTTGAAGAAGATCAACGAGGAAGGAACCACCATTTTGCTGGTGGAACAGAACGCCAACATGGCCCTTCATTTCGCACAGCGTGGCTACGTGCTCGAATCCGGTAAGCTCGTGTTGGAAGGGCCCACCAGCGACCTGATAGCGAACCCGAAGGTCAAGGAAGCGTACCTGGGAGGTTGAGTTGCGCTCTCTTCCTGGGAAGGTGCTGCTATCCTGGGCAGTGCTTTCTTTGCTGGTGTTTGCTCTGGGAGGATGCGACCGTGGGAAAGCCCCTGAGGACATGGTATACGTGCCCGCAGGGGCTTTTCTCATGGGGAGCGACTCAGGGCACCCTGACGAACGCCCCCCGCATGAGGTTTACCTCGAGGGGTTCTACATGGACAGATACGAGGTGACCGTCGCGGAATACGCGGAGTTCCTGAACCGCAGAGGGCGGATTTACGGGTGCGATGGACACAAATGCGCCGACGTCAAATCCGAGAACCCCCAGAGCCACATCGTTTCCCGTGGGAATGGGTATGTTGCGGAAAAGGGATTCGAGAGGTTCCCCGTGACATGGGTTAGCTGGTACGGCGCCGACGCCTACTGCCGTTCCCGGCACAAGCGCCTTCCTACGGAAGCCGAATGGGAGAAGGCAGCGCGTGGAACCGACGGGCGGCGCTACCCGTGGGGTGACGAGTTCGATCCGGCGAAAGCGAATGCCGGAGGGCGCAGCGGCCCGGAACCGGTCGGCAGCTATCCGGACGGCGTGAGCCCGTACGGCCTCTACGATATGGCCGGAAACGTGTGGGAGTGGGTGGAGGATTGGTATCATCCTTATCCTGGAAGTTCCTATTCGTCCCCTTTCTTCGGGAAGTACAAAGTGGTCAGGGGTGGTTCGTGGAACCATCCTTACGTGGATGCCAGGACCACCAGCCGGGATTTCGCCCATCCTGCCCGGAGGATAGGCGTCGTTGGGTTCAGGTGCGCCAGGTGATGGCCCTGCAGGGCACCCCCTTTCCTGGGGTGGTATAATTTTAATTGGCCCGGATACCGGACTGAATTCTGGAATCGGCGGTGTGGATGGCTCATGAAGGAAATCGTTGGGAGATCGGAGAAGGCGGTAATAGTAGGAATCGGATTTTCCGGGGACGAAAGCATCTTCGGCGTAGACGAATCTCTGGACGAACTTGCGGCATTGGCCCGCACTGCCGGGTTGGAGGTCGTCGGGCGGTTGAGGCAAAAGCTCGATAGACCCCATCCTGCCACCCTCATAGGTCCCGGGAAGATCGAAGAGCTAAAGGACGAGATTGCCCTTACCGGAGCCGATACCGTGGTCTTCGACGAGGAACTTTCCCCGAGGCAGCAACGGGAGATCGAGGAAAGGCTTGGGGAGCATGTCAAGGTCATCGACCGAACCACTCTGATCCTGGATATCTTCGCAAAACACGCTCACACGAGGGAAGGGGTGCTCCAGGTCAGCCTTGCGCAGTACAGGTACAGACTTCCGCGTTTGACCCGCCAGTGGACCCATCTCAGCAGGCAGACGGCGAGGACTGCCGCCGGTGTGGGATTGCGGGGCCCCGGCGAGACCCAGTTGGAAGTGGATCGGAGGGCGATCCGCAGGAGGATAGCTCATCTGGAAAAGGAGCTTGAAGAGGTCAGAAAACAGCGGAGCGTCCATCGCAGGCAGCGCCGTCGGGCTTCGCTCCCGGTGGTTGCCCTCGTGGGCTACACCAATGCCGGAAAATCGACTTTGTTGAACGCGTTGACGGATGCGAACGTCCTGGTGGCGGATCAGCTTTTTGCAACGCTCGACCCTGTCACCCGGAAGATATCTCTGCCCGGTGGGCGTGAGATACTCATGACCGATACCGTGGGGTTCATCCAGAAACTCCCACCAACCGTAGTGGCTGCGTTCCGCGCAACCCTGGAAGAAGTGAAAGAGGCGGACGTGCTGTTGCATGTTGTTGACATAACTCACCCTCATGTCCTCGCGCAGGCGAAGGCAGTTGGGGAAGTGCTGGAAGAGCTCGGAGTTACAGACAAGCCCATGGTCGTCGCGTTGAACAAAATCGACCTTCTGAACGATTTGGAAGAAGCCCGGAAGGTTGCCAGGGCTTTTCCGAACAGTGTTGCGATCTCCGCTGCTGAGAAAATCGGTTTGGACGAATTGTTGGAAAGGTTGAAGAGCACTCTGGAATCCCAGATGGTCAGGATCGAGGTGACCATACCGTACTCCGAAGGGGATCTGGTGAGCCTCTTCCATCAGAGAGGGGTCGTCGAAAACGAGAGGCATACGGAGGAGGGCACCGTAATAAGCGGACTTTTGCCCGTGTGGCTGATCCCAAGGTTCCGAAAGCTGGTGGAATCTAAGTCCAGCGTTCCGGTGGATAAGAGAATCTGACGATTCGCCGGGGTAAAATCAAGTCACGAGGAGGTGTTCAGATGAGAGAGTACGTGGTTCACGAGGTAATCAGGCGTACCCTGATCACCGACGGCGATCAGGAAGTTGTTTCCGGAAAGAACAGGCTGACTTACACACAGATCTACGGCAGAATCCTGCGGCTCGCCAACAGCCTCAAAGAACTCGGAATCGGCAAAGGTACGGTGGTCGGGGTTCTGGACGTGAACACCCACAGGTTCTTCGAGCTTCATTACGCCCTCTCGATGCTGGGAGCCGTGCTCCATACCATCAATTTCCGCCTTCCGCCGGAACATCTTGTTTACAGTATGATCCACGCGGGGGACGAGTGGGTCTTCGTCTCGGATACCTTCATGAAAGCTGCTGCCCCGCTTACCGGCAAATTCCCCAACTGGGTGATCATGAGCGACGACCCGGGGTATCCGTTGCCGGAGGCGAAGCAGGTGCATAGGTACGAGGAACTCGTCGCGTCGGGGAAGGAGAAGGAACTGCCGGAGGCGGATGCGATCCACGATTCGGACGTTTTCTCGATTTTCTACACCACCGGGACCACCGGCAAGCCCAAGGGCATTCGATACACGCACCAGCAGATTCTACTGGGTGCATTGCAGCTTTTCCACCACCTGGCGCTACACGAGGGTGGAGCACGGGTCAGCAGCAACGACGTCATCATGCCGCTGATCCCGTTCTTCCACATCCATGCGTGGGGTGTGGCGTTCTTCCCGGCCTACGTGGGGGCGAAGCTCGTTCTCCCCGGCGCTGCCGATCCTGCAAAGCAGGTCGAGCTTATCGAAAAAGAAGGCGTAACCTGGATGAACATGGTTCCCACCCAGATGCACATGCTGCTGGATCAACCCGGGTTCGGGAACGTGAAAGTCCTCACCGGGGGCAGTCCCCTCACTTCAGGACTGGCGAAGCGTGCTGCAGAACGAGGGGTTCGGTTCAGCCTGATCTACGGGGGCTCCGACCAGCTCGGAACGGCGATATCGGTTGTGCCCAGGGGTGTTGAGGTCGGAAGTGAGGAGGCGCTGGAGTGGCTCCGGGCCGGCATGAAGCTATTGCCGATGGTGGAGGTCTCCATCAGGGATGAGAACGGCAACGAGGTGCCACACGATGGCAAGAGCATAGGGACGGTGTGGACCAGGAGCCCCTGGTTGCCGGAGGGGTACTACAAAGAACCAGATTTGACCAGAGAAGCTTACGTGGACGGTTGGTTCCGGACCGGTGACCTGGGGTTCTTCTACCCCAACGGCTTGCTCTACGTGGCCGGAAGGCAGGGATACGCCGTCAAGAGCGGCGGCGAATGGATACCTACGGGGATGCTGGAGGCGGTTCTGTCCGAGCATCCGTCCGTAGAGCTGGTGGCGGTGATCCCGATGCCGGACGAACGCTGGGGGCAACGCCCGATGGCTGTGATCAAGCCGAAGGGGGACGTGACGGAGGAGGATCTCCGGCGGTTCATGATGGAAAGAGTGAGCGAAGGAAAGATCGCAAAATTCTGGATACCGGACAAGTTCGTGTTCGTGGAGGAAATTCCGCTGACCAGCGCCGGGAAACTGAACAAAGCTGCCTTGCAGAAACAGTTTTCCTGAGGTAGGGCGCGAACCGTTATCTTGCGAGTCCGAGGATTGATACGGAAGCGCAGGGATTCGGTGGACCTCTGAGCGGTAGAAGCTTGAACGGGCGGATTGAATGAACCGGTTGGTTGTGTTATCCCTCGGGGTGCGTGCTGAAACAAGATTCTTCCGGGGTAGGCGAGGGTACTGCCCTTGCCTACCCGATTCAAAATCCCTTCATGCCCAATCGATTCGGCAGGCATCTTCCTGCTCCTCCCCGGAGCAGCGATGAGATGCCACTTGCCGGCATACCGGTACGACTTTACGGAAATCGACACTACAGATCGCCCCGATTCTGCTCGGAAATCCTCGAAAAACAGTTCTTGGTGGTCTTGACATGATGCCGAGAATGTAGTATAATTACTTCGTACTACACTGGATGAGTAGTAGTGTTAACTACCGCAAGGGGGCAGGCTTGGGAGAACAAGCGCTGGCTAAGATCAGGGCTATGTATGACGGGCTTTCGACTTCGGAAAAGAAAGTCGCAGATTACGTCCTCGCGCATCCATCGGAAGTGGTTCAGATGCCGGTGGCGCAGCTCGCCCAGAACGTCGGCGTGAGCGACCCGACGGTCATCCGATTCTGCCGGTCCATCGGCTACCACGGCTACCTGGAATTCAAGATTGCCCTCGCCAGGGATACCGCTTCCCCCGTCAGATTGATCCAGGAGTCCGTGTCGGAGCAAGACGATCTGCCTACCATCGTCAACAAGGTTTTCACGGCAGGGATACACGCCCTGCACGATACCCTGGGCGTACTCGATAGCGATACATTCGCAGAGGCAGTGGACGCTATCTCCAAAGCCCGCAGGGTCATGATCATCGGAGTGGGAACTTCCGGCCCTATCGCACACATCATGTACAACCGGTTCTTTCGGATCGGTATCAACTGCGTCGTCGAGACCGATTCATACCTGCAGCTCATGCAGGCGTCTCTGGTCAGTCCGGGAGACGTCGTGGTCGGCATTTCCCAGACAGGCTCTTCCGAGGATCCCGTCCTGACCTTGAGGGAGGCCAGGAAACACGGTGCGAAGACGATAGCGATATGCGGTACGGCTTCCTCTCCCTTGACTCAGGAAGCGGATATCGTTCTGCTGAGTGTTTCCAGGGAGATTCGTCCGGAGGCTGTGGCGTCCCGGATAGCACAGATAGCAATCATCGAAGCGTTGTACGTGACGCTTGCAATGCAGGACATCGAAAGGACGGCCGAGAACGAAAGGAAGATCTGGGATGCCGTGGTGGAGAAGACCTTGTGACGGGTTCGAAAGGAGGTGATATACCGGAAGAAATTTGAGGGGAGCAACTCGCTGAACGAATTTCTACATTTTTCGAAACCATCAAATCAGGAGGAGGTTAGTTTTCAAATGAGTGACGAACATGAAATCACCCGACGGAAGTTTCTGGTAGGCAGCTTTCTGGCTTCTCTTGGATTGGCCAGCGGCGGTTTCCTGTTGTCCGGCTGTTCGAAGAAGGGGGAAGCCACCCCGGCGGCGGTAGCTACTACGGCGGCTGCTGCGGGAAAACCGAAGAGGATGCTCAAGGCAGCGTTCTCCAACGCCGGCCTCCAGGCCACCTGGTGCGCCCAGGGCAAAGACACCGTGGAGCAGTGGGGCAAATGGCTTGGCGTGGAGATCACCTGGTACGACGGCCAGCTCAACGTGGACAAGCAGCGCGCCGCCATCGACGACATGGCCAGCAAGGATTGGGATTTCGTCGCCATCCAGCCCCTCAGCATCGGCTCCCTGGCCGAGCCGGTCAAGAAGATGATCGACAAGGGCATCCCGGTCATCGACATGGACACCATGCTGGCACCCTGGGGCTCCCTGAAAATCCATACCTTCATCGCTCCCGACAACGTCTGGATGGGAGAGCAGGTGACTCAGGCTTTGGTGGACGCCATTGGCGGCAAGGGAAACATCATCATGACACAGGGCTCCCTTGGACACACCGGCGCTCAGGGGCGTGCCCAGGGTTTCCACAACATTATCAAGAAATACCCCGACATAAAAGTTTTGGACGAATCTCCGGCCGATTGGGACGTCAACAAGGTCGCGCAGCTTTGGGAGAACCTGCTGAACCGCTACAAGAAGATCGACGCCGCTTTCTTCCACAACGACGACATGGCGCTGGCGGCGTATCAGGTGATCAAGAATGCCGGCCGTGAGAAAGAAATCGTCATCGGCGGTATCGACGGCATGCCTCCGGCTATCCAGGCGGTGCTCGATGGAAAACTTCACGCCACGGCGCGCAATTCCGCTGCCCGCATCCATTGGGGAGCTCTTGTCGCAGGCTACTATGCAGTGATGCAGAAAGAAGTCGGTGGCAAGGACATCCCCGAGTTCATCCTGGCCGACGGCCCGGCAATCCTGCCTCCATCCAAAGAGAAATCCGACAAACCGTGGTTGCTCAAGGGCTACGGAATCGGCGCTGCTCCTGGGCTCCTCTGGGAGGAGAAACACCTTTTGGCGTAAGCGCTTTCCAGCGCCGGCGGGTAGGCGAAGGCAGCGCCTTCGCCTACCCCAATGAAATTCCTTCGAGGAGTCGCTCCGAAGCCGACCCAGCGAAGGGAAATTTCGGAAGAACCGGACGAAAACTATGGATAGAAAGCCTGTTTTCGAGTTGAAGAACATATCCAAGCGCTTTGGCGGCATCCAGGCGCTGAAGAACGTGGATTTCGACCTCTACCCGGGGGAGGTTCACGCCGTGGTGGGGGAGAACGGCGCGGGCAAATCGACCCTCATGCGCATTCTGGCCGGGATCCACACGGACTACGAAGGTCAGATGTACTGGAAGGGGGAGCCGATACATCTGAAATCCCCGAAGGACGCACTGGATCACGGCATCGCCATGATCCATCAGGAACTCAGCGTAATGCCGGTGCTCACCGTGGCGGAGAACATCTTCCTGGGGCGTCAGCCCACCACTCCGCAGGGCTTCGTAGATTGGTCCAGGATGTTCGAGGAGGCCGATGCAGCCCTCAAGAGCCTTGGCTTTTCCCTGGATGTCAGGAAGAACCTGGAAGAGTACCCCCTGGGTGTCCACCAGCTTGTGGAAATCGCCCGCACCCTCACATCGGGTGCTGAAGTGCTCATCATGGACGAGCCAACCTCGGCGCTTTCTCCTAAGGAAACAGACCGCCTGCTGGAGTTGGTCAAGTCCGTCGCCAGAAGCGGACGCAGCGTCATTTACATTTCGCATTTCCTGGAAGAAGTGATGCAGGTGGCCGACAGGATAACCGTCCTCCGAAACGGCGAGAAAGTCGCCGTCATGGATGCGAAAGGCGCCACCAAGCAGAAACTCATCAGCCTGATCCTGGGCAAGGAACTGGAATTTTTCGAGGAATCATACGCAGGCAGCGTGGTGGTGAGGGAAGATCGACCTCACGAAACGGTGCTTTCCGTCAAAGGGCTTTCCCTGCATCGCAGGTTCCAGGACGTTTCTTTCAACCTGCGCAAAGGTGAGATATTGGGCATATACGGTCTGGTGGGATCCGGGCATTTCGAGCTTGCCAAGGCCATTTTCGGCCTTTGGAGCTATGACGATGGAGAAGTATGGCTCGATGGGGAACGCCTTCCGAAAGGTTCGCCCAGGGAGGCCATAGATTCCGGCATTGCTTACGTGGTGGAATCGAGGAAACAAGGGCTCTTCATGGATGCCCCGATCTATCAGAACATCTCATTGCCCAACCTTGGGAAACTTTCCGGGGTGTTGCTTTCACCGGCCAGGGAGATCGCTGCCGCGAGGAAAGTCATCTCGGAAGTGGACGTGCGCCCTAACGATCCGTTCAAAGCCGTCGGCAACCTGAGCGGCGGCAACCAACAGAAAGTCGCCATAGCCCGGTGGCTCGTATTCCCCCCAAAGGTGTTCATCGTGAGCGAGCCCACCAGAGGCATGGACGTGGGGGCGAAGGAGGAGGTGTTGGAGATTCTGCGGAATCTGAGCGAGCAGGGAGTGGGCATCCTGGTCGTTTCATCCGAGCCGGAAACGATCCTTTCGGTTTCTGAGCACATCCTCGTGATGTCCAAAGGCAAGATCGTCGCCGATTTCGAGGGCGTTGAGGTTACCAAGAGCATGTTGTTGGACAAGGCGTGAGATCAAAAATTCAGGCAGGTGATGGTACATGAAAGAAAAAGTGTTGTCTCGGGAAGAAAATAGAGAGCCCTGGCAGGCAAAGCTCACCAGGGTGCTGAAATCCAGGGACATGGCACCGGTGTGGACGTTGATAGCGTTGTCCCTTTTCTTCAGCGTGGCTTCGAGCAGTTTCTTCTCCCTGGAGAACTTCAACAACATATTGAACCAGATCGCCGTTCTGGCAATCATGGGCACGGGCACCACTTTCGTGCTCCTCACGGCTCAGATCGACCTGAGCATAGCCACGATGGCGACCCTCGGCGGGGTTGTGGCTGCGTTCTTCACCGCTACGATCCCTCTTCCGCAACCTCTGCCCATTTTCGTAGCTTTGCTGGTCACCGTCTTCCTTGGATTGATCAACGGGTGGGGCACGGCATATCTTGGCATTCCGTCGTTCATGGTGACGCTGGCCATGTCTCTCATCGCTTCGGGGCTTTCCCTGTACCTGACCAAGGGCAGGATCATCTTCAAAATTCCGCCTCTGGCAATGACCCTTGGGAGCGGCAGGATAGGGCCGGTGAAATGGCTGGTGATCGTGGCTGCGCTGACTCTGCTTATCGGGCATCTGGTGTTGAAGTACACCAGGTTCGGCCGATATGTGTACATGACCGGCGCGAACCCTCATGCGGCGGACCTGGCCGGCGTCAATACGAAGTACATCATCGCCATCGTGATGGCAATCTCCGGCCTTACCGGCGGAATCGCCGGGGTGGTCAGCCTGGGCAGGCTTGCCAGCGCTCAACCCACGGGGCTCGATAGCCTCTTGATCGACACCATCGGCGCAGTGGTGCTGGGCGGGACGTCCTTGTTCGGCGGCATCGGAGGCATCCCGCAGACCGTCGTAGGTTTGCTCATTCTGGGGGTTCTGCGCAACGGCCTCGACCAGATATCTGTGAACATTTACCTCAAGGTTTTCGTCACCGGCGTGATCCTGCTGGCTGCGTTGATCTTCAACATCGTTTTCGCCGGTAAGAAAGAGCAATAGAACCATCCGGAGGCTTTCTGGTGAACGTAAACGGAAAACATTACAGAACTGTGTGGTTGAAAGAAGACGATCCTTCGGTCGTTCAGGTCATAGACCAGAGGTGGATACCCCATGATTTCGTCATCGAGGACCTGAGGACCGTGGATCAGGTGGCAACGGCGATCAAGGAGATGCACATCCGCGGGGCTGGCCTTATCGGTGCGACGGCCGGATTCGGCATGTACATAGCGACGCTGGAAGCCCCCCGAAGCAGCCGTGAGGCTTTCTGGAACTATCTGGTGGAATCGGGCGAAAAGCTGAAAGCCACCAGACCCACGGCGGTGAACCTGGAGTGGGCCGTTCATCGCCAGCTCGACGTCCTGAAGGCTCTCGACGACATGGACGAGATGACCCAGGCGGCTCTTCGGACTGCGCAGGCTATCGCCGATGAGGATGCTGAGTACTGTCGGCGCATCGGGGAGCACGGGGTGAAGATCATCCGGGAGATTGCCGAGAGGAAGGGCGGCGACACTGTGAACATCCTCACCCACTGCAACGCCGGGTGGCTTGCATTCGTGGATTACGGCACCGCCACCGCCCCGATCTACAAGGCCCACGACATGGGGATTGACGTGCACGTGTGGGTTGACGAGACGCGCCCCCGGAACCAGGGCGCGCGCCTCACCGCCTGGGAATTGTTGCAAGAGGGAGTGCCTCATTCCGTCGTGGCCGACAACGTTGGCGGCCATCTTATGCAGCACGGCATGGTGGACATGGTGATTACCGGCGCCGATCGGGTCACCTCCACTGGAGACGTCGCCAACAAGATCGGAACTTACCTGAAGGCCCTGGCGGCAAAGGACAACGGCGTGCCTTTCTACGTGGCGTTCCCCTCCTCGACCCTCGATTGGAGGATAAAGGACGGGGTGAGGGGAATCCCCATCGAGCAGAGGTCGCCGGATGAGGTAAAGTACATTGCTGGATGGCACGAAGGCTCCATCAAGAAAGTCCTGTTGACGCCGAAGGAAAGTCCTGCGGTGAATTACGCTTTCGACGTGACTCCTTCACGCCTGGTGACGGGGCTCATCACGGAGCGGGGAATCTGCGAGGCTTCGGAGGAAGGATTGCTTTCTCTCTACCCGGAGAGGCGTGGGTAGGGTACGAGAGGCTTTGATGGAGTAGGGGCGCAACGTGCCGCGCCCCTATGCTGCGCTACCACGATAAAATGCGTTCGTGTCACGACGTGATCGTGACCGATCATTGCTGATTCTACGAGCAGGAGGGTTTATGGGATACACACCTTTGAACGAAAAAACGGTGGTGGATTACATCAAGTCCAGGCCAAAGGTCTGGGGTAAGATTTTCGACGAGGACGCTGAGCTCGAGGTCAAAGAAGTCGGGGATGGGAACCTGAACCTTGTGTTCGTGGTTACCAACAGGAAGAACCCTGAACAGACCGTGGTTCTGAAGCAGGCGTTACCTTATCTGCGAGTGGCCGGGGAGTCCTGGCCGCTGACCAGGGAGCGGATGCGGTACGAGACGCAGGCGCTGTTGAAATACAACGAGTTGACGCCTGGGCTCGTGCCGGAGGTCTACGATCACGATGAGGAGATGTCCCTGGTCATCATGGAGAACCTTGGACGCCATGAAATCATGCGGAAAGGACTGGTGGCCCGGAAGCGATATCCCCATTTCGTGGATCACATCAGCACTTTCCTGGTCAACTCCCTTTTCTACACTTCGGACCTCTACCTGACCGGGCCGGAGAAGAAGCTCCTCCAGGCAAAGTTCGTCAACGAACAGCTCAGGAAGCTCCAGGAGGATTTCGTCTACACCAATCCTTACATGGATTCCCCGGAGAACAACTGGAATCCCCTTGTGGACGACGAGGTTCAGGCGGTTCGGTCGGATGGCGAGCTGAAGATGGCCATAGCAGAGGTAAAGGATGCGTACATGAATCACTCGGAGGCGCTCATCCACGCCGACCTCCACACGGGCAGCATAATGCTGAACGAAGAGGATACGAAGGTGATAGATCCGGAATTCGCTTTCTTCGGGCCGATGGGGTACGATGTGGGGGCCGTGCTCCAGAACCTGGTGCTCAATTATCTCTCGCACTACGGGCATACGGAAGACCCGGAGGTTCGGGCAGAGTATCAGGAGTACGTCCTGGACATGGTTCGGGATATCTGGAACGAATTTGCCCGCAAGTTCGACGAGACCTGGAAGAACAACAACCGGGGGGAGCTGGTTCCGGACAAATACTGGGATTTTCCCGGAGGTGATGAGGCTTTTGCCGAGTTCCGAAAGCGGTACATACACAGGATACTTCAGGACACCGCCGGGCATGGCGGCACCAAGTTCCTCCGCAGGATGATGGGGATCGTCAGCGTGTGGGACATCACCAGCATTGAAGACCTGAAGAAGCGTGCCGTGGCCGAGCGTGCTGCCATCCACATCGGCAGGCGTTGGGTGCTCGAGCGGAAGAGCGTGAACAGCATAGACGATCTCATCGAGATCGTCCGGGAGGAATACGCAAAAGTCGCAAAGGATTGATGGCCGACATTGAGTCAGACTTGTATTTTTCAAAGGAGGTTTTTACAAATGGATTGGGGAATGGAAAACAGATTTTCGAGGCTTTTCGACCAGGAGAGCGGCAGGACGGTGCTCTTTGCCGTGGATCATGGCTACTTCATGGGACCGACCACCGGCCTGGAGAACCTGAGTACGGTGGTGGAGCCGCTTTTGCCTTACGTGGATGCGCTCATGCTCACCCGTGGGGCTTTGAGGAACTACGTCAAGCCGAACGTGGACGTGCCGATCATCCTGCGGGTGTCCGGTGGCACCAGCATCCTGGCACGCGAGTGGGGCGATCTGCTGCACGAGGGGATAACGGTTTCCATGGAGGACGCCATACGGCTGAACGCATCGGCGGTGGCTTTCTCTGTGATGGTAGGCTCCAAATTCGAGCGTGACACGCTGCTGGGGTTCACCAAAGTGATCGACGAGGCGGAGAGGTATGGGATCCCCACGCTGGGGGTGGTGGCCGTGGGCGAAGGTCTCAACCGGGACGCCCGCTACCTGAGCCTCGCCGGCAGGATTGCAGCAGAGCTGGGTGCGCGGCTCGTCAAGACCTACTACTGCGAAAACTTCGAGAAGGTCGTGAGCACCTGTCCGGTGCCGGTGGTCATCGCCGGTGGGAAGAAGATTCCGGAAAAGGACGCTCTGACCATGGCCTACAACGCCATTCAGGCCGGCGCGGTGGGCGTGGATATGGGCCGGAACATCTTCCAGTCGGAGGATCCGGTGGCGATGATCCAGGCGGTTCGGGCGATAGTCCACAAGAACGCCACGCCGAATGAGGCGTTCGAGCTGTTCAACGAATTGAAGAACCGGTGATCGGTTGAGGACGCGGCATCCGGGGGTTGG
>CAZEXY010000024.1:0-7773 GCA_964516345.1 uncultured Anaerolineae bacterium | reverse complement strand
GCGGTAGGGGCGCAGCATGCTGCGCCCCTACCAATGCGCCCCTACCAACACCCACGGGAATACATGCTGCGTCCTCGGATAAATTAGGGGGATTGGCGAAATGCGCGTTGCGATGTATTACAACAACAACGACGTCCGCCTGGAGGAGATGCCCGTCCCAAAGATCGGGCCGGGTGAGATGCTGATCAAGATCACCGCCAGCGGAATCTGCGGGTCGGACGTGATGGAATGGTACCGGATCAAGAAAGCGCCGCGGGTTCTGGGACATGAGATCGCCGGGGAGATAGTCGAACTGGGCGAAGGAGTGACGGGCTTCCGTGTGGGACAGCGGGTGACGGCGACCCACCACGTCCCCTGCAACAACTGCATGTACTGCCAGCGGGGACAGCACACCGTCTGCGACCTGCTCCACAACACCACTTTCGATCCCGGTGGGTTTGCCGAATACGTTCGGGTCCCGGCCGTCAACATCGAAAAAGGTGGGGTGCTCCCTCTGCCCGACGAAGTCTCCGACGAGGTGGCTACGTTCACGGAGCCGCTGGGGTGTGCGGTCCGGGGGATGCGGGTGATGAACTTCCAGCCCGCCAGGACGGTTTTGGTGCTGGGAAGCGGTCTGGCCGGTATGTTGAACGTCAAGCTGGCGAAGGCTTTGGGCGCCGGGCGCATCATCGCCACGGACATCAACGATTTCAGGTTGGAGATGGCGAAGAACGCCGGAGCCGACGTGGTGATCAACGCAGCCAGGGAAGACGTGGTGCGCCGGGTTTTCGAGGCGAACGAAGGACGTGGCGCCGATTACGTGATCGTGTGCGCCGCCGCGCCTCCGGTCTTCGACCAAGCGATGCGCTCGGTGGATCGGGGCGGCACGGTTCTGCTGTACGCCATCATGAAACCGGGCGTGAAAGTGCCGTTCGAGGTGTACGATTTCTGGTACAAACAGGTGACGATGCTTTCGACCTATGCGGCCGCCCCGCGAGACCTGCGGGAGGCGCTGGAGCTCCTGCGGTACAGGCGGGTAGAGGTTGAGGACATGATTACCCATCGGCTGCCGCTGGAGCGCACGGGGGAGGGATTCAAGATGGTCGCCTCCGCCGGGAACTCGATGAAGGTCATCATCGAGCCCGGCCTTTCGTGAACGAACCTTCCAGGCCCCAGAGGCCTGGAAGGTCATACCTCCAGTATTTCCGCTCCCAGTGATCTCATGACATCGAAGAAGCCCGGAAACGAATCGGAAGCACATTCTGCGCCGAGCACGGTGGTTTCGCCTTCGGCTATCAATCCGGCCACCGTTAGGGCCATGGCAAGTCTGTGATCCCCGTGGCTATCCACCGTGGCTCCATGTAGTACGGTAGGCCCGTGTACCATGAACCCGTCCGGATACTCCTCTATCTCTGCCCCCATTTTCCTCAGTTCTTTGGAAACGGTGGCAATTCTATCGGTTTCCTTGACCCTGAGTTCTCGGGCGTCCCGCACTTCGGTGTCGCCGACAGCCTGGGTGGCTGCTACTGCCAGGATGGGAAATTCGTCTATCATTCTCACCACCGTGTCGCCGGAGATGGTGCCTGCTTTCATTTCAGAATGTTTCACAAAGAGGTCTGCTGTGGGTTCACCCCCCGACAATCGTTCTTCCGAGCGTTGCAGGCTTGCTCCCATGTCCTCGAGAACGTCCAGAAGTCCTATGCGCGTCGGGTTCATTCCCACGTTCTCGATCGATATTTCGGATCCAGGCACAAGCAGCGCAGCCACGAGGGGAAAAGCTGCGGATGAAACATCTCCCGGTATCCTCATCTCAAGCGGCAGGAGCGGCTTGTCTGGAGGGGTGATCTTCACCACGAGCCCGGCGGTCTTGACGTCGACCCCCATTGCCAGCAACATCCTTTCGGTATGATCTCTGGAAGGGCCGGGTTGTCGGACGATCGTCTCGCCGGAAGCGAAGAGTCCGGCCAGGAGGATGGCGGATTTCACCTGGGCGCTGGCTATCGGCTGTCTGTAGTCGATGGATTTCAGCTTCCCGCCACGAATCGACAGCGGCAGGAATTTCCCGTCCTCCCTTCCGTCTATTCTGGCACCCATTTCCCGCAGTGGGTTTGTGATCCTTCTCATGGGGCGTTTCCTGAGCTGCCGACTGCCGGTCAGGACGCTGAAGAACTGTTGTCCCGAGAGTATTCCTGCCACCAGCCTCGCCGTGGTACCGGAATTCACGCAGTTCAGCACGTCCGTTGGTTCTGAAAGCCCTTGCAATCCTTTCCCGTGAATGAGGAGTTCGGTTGGGCTTGTTTGTTCTATTTCGATACCGAGCCCGCGCATGACGGAAACCGTGGCCATCGGGTCGCCGCCGGGCAGGAAGCCCTGGATTCTCGAGTCTCCATTTCCGAGAGCTCCCAGCATCACCGATCTGTGGGAGATGGATTTGTCTCCGGGGATCCTTATGCGCCCTTTCAGCGCTTTCGAAGGTCTGACCAAGACGTCCATGGTTACCTCCAGCCTTTTTTCTTTCCCCAGGCCATTCTCGATTCCCTGATGGATCTCAGCAGTTCCAGCAGAGATTTTTCGTCTCCAGATTCCAACGCCTTCGCGAGGCGTGAGATGTATTCCTGATAGGTTTCCAGCAGGTCCAGGACTTTTTCTCTGTTAGTCAGGAGGATGTCTTTCATCATCCTGGCATCGCTGGCTGCGAGCCGTGAGGTGTCCCTGAATCCTGAAGATGCCACTTCCAGCACGGCCTCGTCCTCTTCGGAGAGATCGCTGGCGAGCCACATCAAGGCCGCAGATACTGCGTAAGGCAGGTGGCTTATCACCGCAACGAGCCTATCGTGTCGATCGGCGTCGAGCACCAGAGGTCTCGAGCCGAGGGACAGCGCGAGTTCCCGTGCTGTTTCCATGGCATCTTCGTTGGTGCGGGACGTAGGCACCAGAACGAAGGTGCACCCCTGGTACAGCTCTGGATCGGCAGCGTCGATTCCGGAGGTTTCCTTCCCGCACATGGGATGTCCGCCGACGGCCTGCACTCCTTCCGGAAGCATCTCCATGGCCCGGACGATCGTCCCTTTGGTGCTGCCGAGATCCATGACGAGCCCCGGATTTCCCGAAATTTCCTCTATCTGCTTTACGATGGTCCGAGCCGGAGTTGCGAGGATCAGGATGTCCGCGGACTGGGCTTCTTCCCACGTCGAGATTCGATCGACGATGCCGCGTTTCAGGGCTTTTTCCCCGGTTTCCTGCCTGTGGACGACCCCCCATATCTGGGACGCCGTTGCATCACGTTTCAGCTTCCAGGCCATGGATGCACCCATGAGCCCGAGCCCTACTATCGCTACTGAGCTTTCCTTCAACGGCTTCATGGAGAAACGCCTCCCGGGTGCTGATGATTCATTTTCTGTCTATCACGAATTTCTCCCGGCGGTTCTTCGTCGCTTTTTCTATGTCCCTTCTTCTGGATTCGTATCCCGGTCTCCCCAAGAGGGCATAAGTTGCCACTTTTCCGGCTTCCACTCCGGGTTGATCGAATGCGTCGATGTCGTAGAGCTCTCCGCTGTATGCGGTTGCCATCTCGAAGGTGAAAAGCAGCTCGCCGAGGGTGAAGGGAGTGACGCTCGGGAGTATGTGGGTGCAGTTCGGGCGTCCGGCCTCCGCCAGCGCGAGGGCAGTGGCTTCCCGTTCGGCCTTGATCAGTTCGTTGAACGTGTGGCCTCCAAGGTAGTCCAGGGAATCCTGCCCCGTCTTCTCGGACGGGATCTCGAGCTCGAGGCCGTAGTCTTCCACGCCGATGAAGTGGATGACTTTGTCCTGCGGCCCCTCGATGTAGAGCTGTACCTGTGAGTGCTGATCCGTGGTGCCGAGGGCTTTCACAGGCGTCTGGCCTACATGCACTTCGGCCCCATGACGGTTTACGGCTTTGCCCAGGCTTTCCGCCCATAGCTGGCGGAACCAGTCGGCGACGTCTTTCAATCCCTGGACGTATGGCATCATCACCCAGATGTTCCTTCCGTTGTTGAAGGAGAGGAACGCGAGGAGCGCCATCATCAGGGCCTGGTTGGACCAGGGATTTTCCTCTCTGGCGGCTTCGTCCGCCGCTGCGGCTCCACTCAGCAGCTCGCCCACGTCGATGCCCATCACCGACGCCGGGAACAAGCCCACAGGCGATAGCACCGAGAACCTTCCGCCCACGCCTTCCGGTATCGTGAAAGCTGCGAATCCTTCTTCTTCGGCCATTGCCCTGAGGGCACCTTTGACCGGATCCGTTGTGACTACGATATGTTCTGCATAGGAGTCGCCGAGGTTCTCCTTGAGCCATTTCCTCATCCATAGGAACTGGGACATTGTTTCGGCCGTGCTTCCGGATTTGGAGATGACGTTCACGCACGTGGAGGAAGGGTCGAGTACATCCGTGAATGTGCCAAGCCAGTAGGGGTCTACGTTGTCGAGGACGTGCAACCTCGGCGTCTTCCGACTTTTTTCGGGGATCAGGTCATGCCATGGGTGAAGCAGCGCCGACTTGAGCGCGATGGTACCCAGTGCCGATCCGCCTATCCCGAGCACGACGAAGTCCTTGCATTCCTGAAACCTGCTTGCGATTTCTTTCATGCGGCTCAGTTCTTCTGCCGGTTGATACGGGAGTTCCATCCAGCCGAGCCATCCGGTTCCTCTCCGTTTCTGGACAGCTTCGACGGCTTTCGAGCATGTGCTTTCCATTTCATCGATCTGGCGTTCGGAGAACCCGAATTCGCCTATGGAAGTGTCCATCATGTTGTTGAAGTCGAATCTTATGTCCATCAATCGCCTCCGGTTACGAAAATGGCGGCGAGTTTCCCCGCCGCCATTTGTAAGAGATTCCGATGAGAGGTCAGGAAACTCCTGCTATCTTGAGCACGACCAGCGTGCCGAACATTATCAGCGTCAGAATGCCTATCCGGGTGAGGTCCTTCTTCACATAAGAGTACATGACTTGATCGTTATCTATGTCCATTGCTGCCAGATGTGATGCACCCCGCCTAGTGTACGTGGGCATGGGCTGGGTGCTGCCGGTTCTTCTGGTTCTTTCGGCGGTGGTTGCGGCAGGCTGGGTTTGTTGCGGCTTGGTGGCAGTAGCCTTGGGCCTGGGCTGGTAGCTCGTCGGTTTCCTTCTGGATCTCTTGCTTCTCTTCTTTGCCATATCATTCCTCCAACCGGATCGATGTCGCCGGAAATTATACAACCTGACGGCGTGAGTGGCAAGAATGCGGCGATCGTTGGCTTGATGGTGGTTCCGGGAAGATGCGTTCGAGCTCCCACGCTGGACTAAATCCGGTTTTTGTGATAGCCTGCCTGTAGTCCAGGCGAAGTTGCGAGGGAGAAATATGTCTTTCCACATGGTCGAATTTATCGAGAAGAAGCGTGACGGAGGGGAACATTCCGAGGAAGAGATCCGTCGGTTCGTAACCGGGTTCACCGAAGGGACGATTCCAGATTATCAGGCTGCTGCATGGGCGATGGCGGTGTTCTTCCGAGGCATGACCCCTGTGGAAACTCAGCATCTGACGCTCGAAATGGCTCGTTCCGGCGAGATCCTCGACTTGCACGATGTTGCTCCGTTCATAGTGGACAAACACTCCAGCGGAGGGGTGGGGGACAAAGTGACCCTGGCGCTTGGCCCTGTGGTCGCATCCCTTGGCTTGCCGGTTGGGAAGATGTCCGGAAGGGCTCTGGCGCACACCGGAGGGACGCTGGACAAGCTCGAATCGATACCTGGGTTCGACGTGAATCTCACCATCGAGCAGTTCAAGGAGCAGCTGGGAAACGTCGGGCTCGTGATAGCCGGGCAGACCCACGACCTTGCCCCTGCGGACGGAAAATTGTACGCTTTGCGGGATGTCACCGGCACGGTGCCTTCGATCCCTCTGATCGCCAGCTCGATAATGAGCAAGAAGATCGCCGGTGGAGCCGACGCCATAGTCCTGGACGTGAAAGTCGGGAGCGGCGCTTTCATGAAGACCGTGCCTGAAGCCAGAGAACTGGCAAGGCTCATGGTGGCTATCGGCGCGGGACTCGATCGCAGGATGGCGGCTTTCATAACCGACATGAGCCAGCCGTTGGGCAATGCTGTCGGGAATGCTCTGGAGGTCAGGGAGGCGATCGATTCGTTGCATGGAGGAGGGCCTGACGATTTCAGAGAGATCGTGGTGGCGTTGGCAGGGGAAATGTTGCTGCTGGCGGACAAGGCTTCTTCGAGGGAGGAGGCTCGTGCTCTGGTGGAGCGTCAGCTCGACAACGGTGAGGCCTGGAAGAAATTCGTGGAATTCGTGGCAGCTCAGGGAGGAGACGTGAACAGCGTGGAGAATCCCGATATGCTGCCCACGGCGAGCATTCGCGAACCCCTGAAAGCTCCTGTGTCCGGATACATCTCCAGGCTCGATGCTCTTACCGTGGGAAAGAGCGAGCTGATACTGGGCGGTGCCAGGGAAAAGAAAGGAGAGCCCATAGATCACGCCGTTGGGATCGTCCTCCACAGAAAAGTGGGAGATTGGGTCGAAAAGGGCGAGCCCTTGATGACGATCCACGCCAACAGCAGGGAGAAATTCGACGAAGCGAGGCTGTTCCTCCTCGGAGCTTACGAATTCAGCGACGAACCGCCGGTGGTGCCTCCTTTGATCCACGACCTCATACTGCCGGAGGAGAGTTGAGAAACAGAGGGCTGCTATCGAGGATTTTTCTGTTGCTCCTGGTAGTCGTTTTCGGCTCCTGGTGGGTTTACAGGTGGCGGGTGACTGGAGCGGATCTGAAGAAGGCAGCCGCTCCGCACGAGGGTTTCGCTGCTCCGGACTTCATCCTGCCTTCGCTCGATGGAAGTCAGGTCGAGCTTAGCCAGTTCAGGGGCGATGGAGTGATTTTGGTGTTCTGGGTCACGTGGTGCCACATATGCCAGGCGGAGCTGCCTATGCTTCAGAAGGTGTACGACGAGTACCACGGCAGGGGGCTGGAAGTGGTCGCCGTGAACTACAAGGATTCGCCGAGAGCCGTGCAGGCTTTTGTGAAGGAAAAGGGCCTCAAGTTCCACGTGCTTTTGGATCGGGGAGGAACGGTGAACGGCTTGTACCGTGTGCGCGGTTTCCCGACCACGGTTTTCATATCTCCCGGCGGTGAAATCGTCAAAATCACCGTCGGCGGGCGGCCCTCGGAAGCGTTCTTTGCCAGTGAAGCTAAGGAGTTGTTGCCAGGGAGGTGATATTTTCATCTGAGAGTCAGGTTTGTAGGTTTTGGTGGTTCGGGTTCCCAGAGTTGCCTGTATCGGATAAAAAGGAGAAAAAAATAGATGAAGCGCAAGATGTTGGCGGTGTTGGTTTTGGTGATGGCGGTGATGGTGCTCTTGGAGGCGTGTTCTTTCAGCGCCACTACGGCCCATTTGAAGAACGTTACGTTGGCTAAAGACAAAGACGGCAAGACCCCTACCACGGTGTTCGGGCAAAACGATACTTTCTACTGTGTTGGTAGCCTTGCAAATGCTCCGGACGATACCGAGCTAACGGCGAAGTGGTATGCAGTCAAGGTGACCGGGATCGAGATAGAACCCAACCACCTCATTGCGGAAAGGACGCTCAAGTCGGGAACTTCGGGCTTCTACTTCTCGTTGGTGCACAATCAGGGAAGCATATGGCCCAAAGGTGATTACAAAGTGGATCTGTACATAGACGGGAAACTCATTCAGACTCTGAACTTCAAGGTTCAGTAAATCGAGCCGTTTAGGCAACTTTCGTAGTGAATCCGCATGGGGCGGGAATCGATCCCGCCCTTTTTCTT
>CAZEXY010000023.1:23614-26114 GCA_964516345.1 uncultured Anaerolineae bacterium | reverse complement strand
ACGCTGATGACCGGCGAATCGAGCTGTGGCTGTAGGGCGGGCTGACAGCCCGACCAGGCGGACTAACAGTCCGCCCTACAGCTCCGTACGGATTTACGAAGCAGCGGAACCGGAAAAGGTCGGCGTCCCATGGCCGGGGAAACCGAACTCTACAAACGCAGGTACAAGGACATAGGAACAACAGACCGGCAAAGCGGCCGGTCTCAGAAAGGCGGTAAATCTCTATCAGGAGGGAACACCCAATGAAGGAACGTCGTGTCTTGTACGAGTTCAACTACGAATTGCGGCCGATCGACAAAGGCTACGCCAACCGCATCCTCTACATCAACCTCTCGGACGGCACTTTCGAGGAAAAACCGGTCACCCAGGAGATGAAAGATACGTTCACCGGCGGGCGCGGCTTCGCCCTCTGGCTCCTGTGGCAGGCCACGAAACCGGATACCAAATGGAACGACCCGGAGAACGAATTCATCATCGCCAACGGACCGCTCTGCGGCATCCTCTCCTACCCAGGAACCGGCAAGAGCACCGTGGTCACCATCTCCCCCGCCACCAACCTGGCGTTCGACAGCAACGGCGGCGGCATGTTCGGCCCGCTCCTGAAATCCGCCGGCTGGGACGCCATCGAAATCCAGGGGAAAGCCGACCGTGACGTGATCGTGGTGGTGGACGGGAAGACCGGCCGCGTTACGGTAGAGGAATATCCTCTGGAGGACGTGGACGCTTACGATATAGCCCAGAAACTGACCGACTTGTTCGCCGATACCCCGAAGGAAAAGCAAACGGTGTCCGTGGCGACGACTGGACGGGCGGCGGATCATTCCTACATGGCCGGGATCAACCTCTCCTGGTACGACCTGCGCCGTAAGGAAGTCCGGTACAAGCAGGCCGCACGAGGAGGCACAGGACGTGTCTTCCGCGACAAAGGCCTGAAAGCCATCGTGGTGACAGCGCCGAAATACGGCGTCAAGACCAACAACCCGGCCAAACCGGATCTCATCCGCAAAGCCAGCGCCCGCATCAACAAGGAAATCGCCGAACTGGATGAGAAACAGAACCAGATGCGCAGGGTCGGCACCGCCAACCTGATGACGGTGATGAACGATTACGACCTCCTGCCAACTCACAACTACCGCTACGGTTCTCACCCGGATGCGCACAAGATCAACACCGCCGTGTGGAAGAAACTGTTCACCCAGGGGATGGTGGACGGATGCCATTACGGCTGCACCCTCTCCTGCTCCCATGCGGTGGACGGATACCAGCTCCGCACAGGCCCGTACAAAGGAAGGATCGTCACAGTGGACGGGCCGGAGTACGAAACGGCAGCCGGGTTCGGCTCCAATATCGGGAATTTCAACCCGTACGACGTGCTGGAGCTGAACTTCTACGCCGACACCTACGGCGTGGACACCATCTCCTTCGCCACCACCATGGCGTTCGTCATCGAATGCTTCGAAGAAGGGATCATCGACGAGAAAGTCACCGGCGGGCTCAAGCTGACATGGGGGAACACCAAGGCCGTGCTGGAGGTGCTTCATCAGCTCGCCCGAGGCGAAGGATTCGGCGCTGAGGTGGGGAAAGGCTCCCGATACCTGAAGAAACTTTTCGTGGAGAAATACGGTGCCGACCCGAATTTCCTCAACGACATCGCTATGGAGGTCAAGGGACTGGAGTTCTCCGAATACGTCACCAAGGAATCGCTGGCGCAGCAGGGCGGCTACGGCATGGCGAACAAAGGCCCTCAGCACGACGAAGCCTGGCTTATCTTCATGGACATGGTGAACAAGCAGATACCGACTTTCGAGGACAAGGCGGAGGCGCTGCACTACTTCCCCATGTGGCGGACGTGGTTCAGCCTCCACGGGATGTGCAAGCTCCCCTGGAACGACATCGAACCGGCGGACAACGCCCTCACCGACGAGCCGGCCAAGGTGCCGGAGCACGTGGAGAACTACACCTGGCTCTATGAAGGGATGACCGGAAAGAAAGTCACCGGCGCCGATCTGATCTTGCAGTCGGAGAAAGTCTACAACTTCCAGCGGGTCTTCAACCTGCGCCGCGGCTCCGGCACCAGGAAAGAAGATTACCCGCCGTATCGTGCCGTTGGGCCGGTCACCGTGGACGAATACGAATCCCGGGCGGAGCGATACGACAGGCAGCTCAAGGAGGAAGTGGGGATCGACCCAACCGGCATGAGCACCGAAGAGAAACTCAAGGCGCTCCGGAAATACCGGGAGCAGCGTTACGAAAGCCTCATGGACGCTGTCTACGAGCGGCGCGGATGGACGAAGAACGGCGTCCCGAGGCTGGAGACGCTGAAGAGGCTCGGCATAGACTTCCCTGACGTGGTGGAGCTTGTCAAGGCGCAATTGGAAAGGGACGGAGACCTGTAAACCGCAAAAACGGGGGCAGGTGCGGCCTGCCCCCGCCATGATCACGAAATAGGAGTTACGCAGTCGAGATAGCACCCGTAGGGGCGCAACGGCGCTGTGCCCCT
>CAZEXY010000023.1:9020-23514 GCA_964516345.1 uncultured Anaerolineae bacterium | reverse complement strand
AGGAGGTTCGTACCATGACAGAGGAAAAGAAAAGCAGTCTCAAAGACGAAATCAGCAGCATGCTCAACAAATTGAACAAAAAAGTAGAAGAGTTTCAGGAAAGCGGGAAACTCGATGAGCTCACCGCCCAGATTCAAGAGCAGGTCGAAAAAGCTCAGGCCGAAGTGAAGAAAGCCCTCGAGTCGGAGGAAGTCCAGAAGCTGAAACAAGATTTGACAGAGACTTGGGAAAAGGAATTCAAGTCCGGCAAAGTGCAGGAAGAGATCGAAACGAGCATACTTGCAGCCTTGAAAGAGATCAACGAAGGAATCGAGAACCTGATGAGGTCGCTGGAAGAAAAGCGGAAACAGGGAGAAGAAAGCAGCGCCGTAGCGCCTGAGATTCCCGTGGAGAAAGACGAAGAATGAGAAGGGCCCTCGTTACCGGCAGCACCGGGTTCCTCGGAGCAAACTTGGTGGAAGCCCTTAACAGACATGGAATACCCGTTCGGGCATTCCACCGTAAGACCTCCCGCCTCGATGCATTGGAAGGGCTGGAATACGAAGAAGCCATAGGAGACGTGCTGGACATCGAAAGCCTGATGAACGCCATGGAAGGTTGCGACGTGGTGTTCCACGTCGCAGCCGTGGCGGACTACTGGCGTCGGGGCCCCGATTGGCTTTACAAAATCAACGTGGAAGGGACGAAAAACGTCCTGGAAGCATCCATCCGGATGAGGATATCCAGGGTGGTCTACACGAGCTCGGTAGCCGCTCTGGGCGTTCCAAAGCGAGGAACGCTCGGAAATGAAAATTCGGAGTTCAACATACCGCCGAAATGGTTCCCCTACGGACACAGCAAGCACCTGGCGGAAAAAGAAGTGCAAAAAGCCATCCTGAGCGGACTGGACGCAGTTATAGTCAACCCGGGGGTGATAGTCGGCCCCAGGGACATCAATCGGATTTCGGGTAGCATCCTGATTCAGGCAGCGCGCACCGGCATACCGGTCTACACCGATGGAGGAACCAATGTCATAGCGGTGCAGGACGTAGCCGAAGGGGAAATAGCCGCCGCCGAAAGGGGTAGGAAAGGCGAGCGATACATCCTGGGCAACGAAAACCTGACCCACCTGGAGATGTTCCTGATGACCTGCGAGATAGCCGGGTGTAAGCCCCCCTCGTTCAAGATTCCCGGATGGCTGCTCCGAGGGCTTGGAAAGCTGATGGTGGCGGCAAATGTAGATTCCAGGAAATTCCTCCCCATTGATAGATCTCAGATGATCCTCTCCACCGAGTATCTGTTCTTCGACAACACCAAGGCCCGGAAAGAACTCGGGCTTCCACATACTCCGGTGAAGGAAGCACTCCAGGAAACCTACAGGTGGTATAAAACTCAAGGGGTGATATGAAAACCCTTTCCTGGCCTCCATCGGATCTCGAATCGACGAAAATCGTCGGTAAGCACGTCTTCTACAAAGAAGAAACCTCCTCGACGCAGGAGGATCTGCACTCCCTCGCTTTGCAAGGAGCCGAGGATGGCACGGTAGTCGTAGCCGATTACCAGCACGTGGGAAGAGGGCGCCGCGGAAGGAAATGGATAGCGCCAAAAGGCTGCTGCCTGCTGTTCTCATGGCTCGCCAGATTTCAGACGCCGTTGGAGTTCGCCGCGAGGATCACCATGATCACATCCCTCGCCGCAGTTCGCACACTGAACGAAATAGGGATCGAGGCCGGCATAAAATGGCCCAACGATCTGACGGTACGGGGCAGGAAAATCTGCGGTGTGCTCACGGAGACCTCAACCGGCCGTTCCGGGATAGACTTCGCCGTGGTGGGTGTCGGTTTGAACGTGAACATAGACACTTCCGAGATGCCGGAAGAGGTGCGCCGAATCGCCACTTCCGTTTCGGAAGAAATCGGGAAACCGGCGAGCCGCGGGGATCTTCTGGCCGATTTGCTCACGAACCTGGACGAACTGTACTTCGAGCTCAGATCAGGATGGAACCCGCTACAGGAATGGCGATCCCGCCTGGAAACGATCGGGAAAACCGTCTCCATCACCCTCGGCGATGGAACAGTGGTACGAGGCATTGCAGAAGGAGTTGGAGAGCATGGAGAGCTCATCCTGACGAAAGAAACCGGCGCTCCCGAGAGAATATGGTCAGGGCTGATTCAAGAATTGTGAGAGTTTCCCATCTTCCCGAGCACCTTTGAAAGGGTATGCCGCCACCTTCCCTCCTGGTCCAGAGGAATCATGATCTTGCCGAACCGAACCGATACCCCTTTCGGCAAATCCGAAAGCTCCTTTCCTCCGGCCTTCACCACGATGTAATCCCCTTCCTGGCCGACGTATTCCACTCGAGCTTTCTCCGCCAGGAGCTTCACCCTCGCAAGGAAGATCAGATTTCTGGCCTCATCCGGCAACTTCCCGAACCTATCCCTCAGCATCTTCTCGAACTCACCCAAATCCTCGAAACTCGAACATGACGAAAGCTGTCTGTAAAGCCTGAGCCTAAGCTCCTCCTCCGGCACGTAATCGATTGGGATGGAAGCGTTCAGCGGCAAATCGGGCAGCAGTTTCGAATCGAGGGACTCGGCAAGGGATACCGTTTCCGGATTCAACCTCAACCCCAGAGAGCGTTGTTCCTTGAGTTCCTTTATCGCCTGAGCGAGGAGCCTGGTATACATATCCAACCCGACGGCGGCCATGTGCCCGTGCTGCTTGGTGCCGAGTATCTCCCCCGCGCCCCTTGTCTCCAGGTCCCTCATGGCTATCTGGAAACCGGTGCCCGGCTGCGTGGTTTTCTCCAATATCTCGAGTCTTTCGGCCACTTTCTTCGGAAGCCTGTACCCCCGAGGGTAGAGGAGATAAGCATAGCCCCTGACGGGCCCTCTCCCGACGCGGCCGCGAAGCTGGTAGAGCTGGGAAAGCCCAAATCGGTGAGCATTGTTTATGATTATCGTGTTGGCGTTCGGAACGTCGAGGCCGTTTTCGATGATGGTGGTGCATACGAGAACATCTATATCGCCTTCCGCGAACGCAAGCATGACGTTCGCCAGCCGCCGCTCCGACATCTGACCGTGAGCGATTTCCACCACTGCCTGTGGTACCAGGTTCTGCACCATTCTTGCGATGATCTCTATGCTTTCCACCCTGTTGTGCACGAAATACACCTGACCATCCCGCTCCAGCTCACGGAGGATAGCCTTCCGAACCAGGGATTCGTCGAACTCCCCGACGAACGTCTTGATAGGCGCCCTGTCCGACGGAGGCGTGGCGATCAGGCTTATATCCCGCACGCCGGCCATGGCCAGATAGAGGGTTCGTGGAATAGGGGTGGCGGTCAAAGTCAGTACATCCACCTGATGACGCAGCCTCTTCAGCTTCTCCTTGTGCATGACTCCAAACCTCTGCTCCTCGTCTATCACCACGAGCCCCAGGTCCTTGAAACTGACGTCCCTGGAAAGAAGCCTGTGAGTACCCACCACGATGTCCACACTCCCGGACTTCAAACCCTCGATCACTTTCCTCTGCTGCGCCTTGGTCTGCAACCGGGTGAGCATTGCCACGTTGATAGGAAACGGCTCGACGCGCTTCTTGATGGTGTAGAAATGCTGCTGGGCGAGTATGGTGGTTGGGGTGAGAATGGCAACCTGCTTTCCGTTCATCACCGCTTTGAACGCAGCCCTGACCGCGACTTCCGTTTTGCCATACCCGGCATCCCCACAAACGAGCCTGTCCATGGGGCGCCGTTTTTCCATATCACGCTTCACTTCCTCTATCGCTCTGATCTGATCCTCGGTTTCGCGGAACGGAAACGCTGCCTCCATCTCTGCCTGCCAGTCGGTGTCCGGAGAGAAGGCTATTCCTTCGGCCATCTCTCTGGCGGCATAAAGTTCGAGGAGTTCCTTTGCCACGTCGGCGACTGCCTTCTTCACCTGTTTCTTGGTCTGAGCCCACCTGCCGGAGTGCAACCGGTGCAATTCAGGAGGCTGATCCGTTGGGCCGATGTATTTGCTGAGCCTGTTCACCTGCTGCACCGGGACATAGAGCTTATCCCCCTGCGCATATTCCAGAGCCAGATATTCCTGTTCGCCCCTACCGAGATCGAGGCGGACGAGCCCCCTGTAAAGCCCGATCCCATGATCCATGTGGACGACGTAATCTCCGGGTTTGAGGTCGGTGAAAATCGATTCCATACCGGCGTGCGAGGTGCGCCTGGGCTGCCGCCTACGCGGGCGCTTCCATCCAAAAATCTCGACATCGGTCAAGAACACCGCATCGAAAGGAGCATCATCCCCCTGCCTTACCGCAAACCCCTGACCAAGGGAACCCTGCACGAGGAAAATATCCCCCTCTTTTGGAGAATCCGGTATCTCCCCACCCCGGCACATCACGGCGGATATTCCTTTCTCATGCAAAAGCTCCGCTATGCGTGGACTCTGGCGAGTTACAAGGCTCACCACCGAACGCTGCCTCCGCCACTCCTTCAGGTCCGACACCAGGTCCTCGAGCCGGGAATTGTACAGCGGCGCCCTCCAGAACACCGATCCCACAGGGTTGGACGGCTTTTCCCCGGCAGACAGGCCAAGCCACAGCTTCTGCCTGGCAGCCAGCTTCGCTTCTACCTCCTCCGGCGTGCTGTAAGTCCTGGGCCACCCATCCGGCAATTCGCCTCCCCTGATCATCTCTCTTTCCACCTGCTGAGCCTGATGCATGATCGCTTTCAGGGCGTTCTCGATGCTTTCCCTTTCCTCGAGGACGAGCAAGGTGGAAGGGGGAAGCACGTCCAGGATGGTGCCGGGGGACTTGTAGAGCAGGGGAATGTAATATTCGATCCCCTCGAAACCCTGTCCCAATCGCAGACCCCGAAGGTCCTTTTCGAATTCCGCCCGAGCCGGTGGGTGACAGGAGGAGAAATCGAGCTGCTCGAGCCTGTCAATGGCATTATCCGCAAACTTTGGAAGAGCCTCGCTGCCGGGACCGACCACAACCGAATCCAGTTTCTCCACCGTCCGCTGAGTCTCAGGATCGAAACTCCTTATGCTATCCACCTCATCTCCAAAGAACTCCACACGGACCGGGAAGTCCAGATTCGGAGGCCATACATCCAGAATACCGCCGCGCCTTGCCACAGTTCCGGGCGTATTCACCACCGAAACGAGCCGATATCCGGTCGAGAACCATTTTCTCAAAAGGTCGTCCTGGGAAATGATCTGCCCTTTCCTGAGCGATCTGATCGACAGTTTCAGCTCCCTGGGGGGAAGGGTCAGCGAAGCCAGGGACCGGGCCGAAGCCACCACCACAGCATCCCTTGATCGCGCCAGGGCCGTCAGGGCCTTCAGGCGGTGCTGAATGGTATCGACGGTCCAGTGTATCCGCTCGTAAGGAAGAGGCTCTGGAGCCGGAAAGAAGTACACCTCCCTCATTCCTCCGAACCACGCCTGCAATTGCTCGTACCAGTCCCTCGCAGTCTCCGCTCCGTAAGCCACGAGCAAAGCCGGACGGGCGAGCGATTCCAGAACCGCTGCCGAAAGATACGCACGCGCCTCCGGCGGGACGTTCAACACCGTCTCGCTTCCTGCGTCGAGGTCCCTCACCAGGGCAGCAAACTGCTCCGTTCTCTCAATGATTTCGAGCAACGGCCTCAGATTCATGGCTCAATCATCCTGCCGTGCTATCGGCTTTCTGTTGAACTCGTTCATTGCAGTTTCGATACCCCTTAGAATCCACGTTTCTATAGCTCCTACCGCACGCTCCACCACGAGTTCCACAACAGGAATTTCTTCCGGGGAAAACGGCTGCAAAACGTAGTCCGCAGGATCGACGCCGGCAGGCGGCCTCCCGATGCCGATTCGCAGGCGGGGAAATTCCCGCGTCCCGAGGTGATCGATGATCGATTTCAGGCCGTTGTGACCGCCGGATCCTCCCTTCGGACGCAACCTGATCTCCCCCAGCGGTATGTCCAGATCGTCGGCCACGACGAGGAGCGATTCCGAAGGGAGCTTGTAAAAAGCCGCCAGAGGAGCCACCGCCTCCCCGCTGAGGTTCATGAAAGTCAGCGGTTTCGAAAGAAGAAGCTTCTCCGAGCCGAACCTCCCTTCGGCCAGCGTCGAGCGGAACTTACGCCGACGGAACTCAAATCCATGCTTACGAGCAAACGCATCCACCACCACGAAGCCGATGTTGTGCCTGTCTCTTTCGTACTCTTTCCCCGGATTTCCCAATCCGACCACGACTTTCATCTTCCCACGCTCCAGATTCTTGCAAAGTGCCGAACTCGACCCATCGTATCATTTTAACCCCTGGCGTTCTCGGGAAGCAAAACATAGAGACCCCCGAAGCCCCTGCTCATCGCCTCAAACGGTCGCGCCGGGGTGCCACAACTCAGAAGAGCCACACTGCACCCAGGTGCGATTCTTGGCTCGAGTAGCGGCACAGCGGCGCTGTGCCCCCACTACTACTGACTGCCTCAACTGCGTAATCCTGCCGGATCCTCCGCCTGAACCTCAGCAATACTTCTTTGCTACGCCCATCCCTTTCATGGTAAAATGCCGCCGCAATCCAATACAGAGGCAGGTGTATTCCCAAATGGAACTCAGAGATTACGTCGATATCTTGAGAAGGCGCGGGTGGATATTGATAGTTGTGGCGCTTCTGACAAGCATCAGCGCCTTCTTCTTGAGCAGGCTCGAGAAGCCCATGTACAGAGCTACCGTGGAGCTGAACGTAGAGCCCGCAAGACCCGATTGGGGGCTGAGCAATACGCTGAAGGACCTGATGCGCCTCTACGCAGCCAACATCACCACCGACAAAATGGCACAAAAAGTCATCACGAAAGAACAACTGGACATGTCTCCGGACACTTTCCGGAGCAAGCTCCACGTGAAATCGGACGCTTCCACTTATACCATCCGAATAGACGCCGAGGATACCGATCCGAAGATAGCCATGGAACTGGCACAGGCCACGGCGGAAGAATTCGAGCTCGAACGGAAGCAGCGGAATCAAGACCTGGACAAGAGGGACAGGATCTACGTTACGATCAGGGACAACGTAAGGTACGCCAGCAAGATCCGGCCGAAACCCAAAGTAAACGCTCTGGCCGGAGGCATACTCGGGCTTTTGATCGGAGCGCTGATAGTGTTCGTGCTGGAGTGGTCCGAGTCCGACATCCTCCGCAGGCCGGATTCCATCGAACAAACGCTCGAAATGCCGGTTCTGGGAGCAATCCCACCCCACAAAACGGCCAACGCATGAAAGAGGTGAATGAAATGCCAGAAATAGAACTCGTAGCAATAACGAAGCCCCGCTCCCTTGTGGCCGAGGCTTACCGAACCCTTAGGACCAACATCGAATTCGCAAGCAAAGGGAAAATCAAAACCATCGAGATAGCGTCTCCAGAACCGGACAGAGAGAAATCCATAGCCGTCGCCAACCTTGCAGCGGTCACAGCGCAAAGCGGCAAGAAAGTCATATTGGTGGACGCCGACATGCGAAAGCCGTTCCAGCATGAAATCTTCGGCATCGGGAACGAAACAGGGCTCAGCACTCTGCTCCAGAAAGGAACGAACCTCGAACCCATCTGGCAGGAATCTGGCGTCGACAACCTCTACGTGCTCACGAGCGGCCCCATCACCGATACCAATCCGGCCGACCTCATCGATTCCCCGCGGATGGACGAAGTGATAGCCTTCCTGAGGGAAAACGCGGAGATGGTTTTCTTCGACGCTCCTCCCGTCATCGCAGTAGCCGACGCATCGTTGCTGGCGGCTAAAGTGGACGGTGTGCTCATAGCCATCAGAGCGGGAAAAACCAAACGAGAACACGCAAGACAGGCGAAATCGTTCCTGGAAAAAGCCCAGGCGAACATTCTCGGAGCGTTCCTGCTGGATGCACAAGGAGCCGTGGGGCTGCAAGGATACTACTGAGCCCACGATTCGTTTCCCACATGGCAAAAACGAAACTCGTTCTGGAGGGTGGAATGAAAGGTTTGATCCTCAGCGGAGGCAAGGGCACGAGGCTCTACCCCATAACCTACACCAGCGCAAAGCAGCTCGTCCCGGTGGCCAACAAGCCGGTTCTGTTTCGTGTCATCGAAGCGATAAAAGAAGCAGGAATAGACGACATCGGTATAGTGGTTGGAGATACCGCAGCTGAAGTCGAAAAAGCCGTGGGAAGCGGCTCCAGATGGGGAGTTAGAATCACCTACATCAAACAGGAAGCCCCCCTTGGACTGGCGCATGCGGTCAAAATCAGCCAGGATTTCATCGGAGAGGATCGGTTCGTCATGTTCCTGGGCGACAACGTGATCCAGGGCGGGATTTCCAGCCTGATTCGCGAATTCGAAACCAGCGACTGGAACTCCCAGATCGTACTGACCCACGTGGATCATCCCGAGCAATACGGAGTGGCAGAGCTGGACGCCGACGGGAACATCATCCGTCTGATCGAGAAACCAAAAGAACCACCCAGCAACCTCGCCCTGGTGGGCATCTACATGTTCGACAAGAACGTGTTCCAGGCGGTGAACAGCATCAAACCTTCCTGGCGCGGTGAGCTCGAGATCACCGATGCGATCCAGTGGCTCATAGACCACGGGTTCAGGGTAAGGCCGTACATCCATACCGGCTGGTGGATAGATACCGGCGCACCGGGGGATTTGCTCGAGGCAAACAGCCTCGTCCTGGAAGAACTCACGCCAAAGATTTCCGGCTACGTGGACAGAGACTCGCAAGTGGATAGCCGCGTAACCGTGGAAAGGGGTGCGGAAATCATAAACAGCGTCGTTCGCGGGCCGGCAATCATCGGCGAGGATACGAGAATAGTCAACTCCTACGTAGGGCCGTTCACCTCAATCTACCACCACGTCCTGATCGAAAACAGCGAAATCGAACATAGCATCGTCATGGAAAACAGCAAAATCATAGACGTACCGGTGCGGATAGAGGGAAGCGTGATAGGAAGGAACGTGGAAATCACCCGATCGCCGCTCAAACCGAGGGCTTACAAACTCACCCTGGGGGACAACAGCAAGGTCGGTCTGGTGGTGAACGGAGGCTGACGATGAAAAACATCATGGTGACCGGCGGAGCGGGATTCATAGGATCGAACTTCGTGCGCTACATGCTGGAAAAGTACCCGGACTACTTCATCCTGGTGTTCGACAAACTGACCTATGCAGGCAACCTCGACAATCTGAAAGACGTCAGCGAAAAGTTCCAGGGCAGGTATGCGTTCGTCAAAGGAGATATCTGCGACGCCGAGGCCGTAACCCGTGCCATCCAGGAGTACAGGATCGACACCATCGTCAACTTCGCCGCAGAAACCCACGTGGATAGATCCATTACGGAGCCCGACGCGTTCATAAAGACGGACGTATACGGTACATACATCCTTCTGGAGGCCGCCAGAGAATTCGGCCTGGAGCGCTATCATCAGGTCAGCACCGACGAAATCTACGGGGAAATCCCTGAGGGTTACCGATCGAGAGAGGACGACCCGCCGAAGCCGAGATCTCCCTACTCCGCCAGTAAAGCCGGAGCAGAGCACCTGGTGCATGCTTACTTCATTACCTACGGAGTGCCGGTGACCATAACCCGCGGCTCCAACAACATTGGGCCGTATCAATATCCGGAAAAAGTCGTACCTCTTTTCATAACCAACGCCATCGACGACGAACCCCTGCCTTTGTACGGGGATGGAATGCAAAAACGAGACTATCAATACGTGCTCGATCACTGCGAAGGGATAGACGTCGTGTTGCACAAAGGGAAGCTGGGCGAAGCGTACAACCTCGGCACGGGGGTCGAGACACCGAACATAGTCATGGCGAAGAAGATTCTACAGCTACTCGGCAAACCGGAAAGCCTGATCAAACACGTGAAAGACCGCCCCGGCCACGATCGACGATACGCAATGGATGTCGGGAAGATCAAGGCTCTTGGCTGGGAAAGCCGACACACTTTCGACGAAGCGCTCGAGGAAACGGTAAAGTGGTACGTCGAGAACGAATGGTGGTGGCGAAAG
Organism: uncultured Anaerolineae bacterium; assembly: GCA_964516345.1. Taxonomy (GTDB): domain Bacteria; phylum Chloroflexota; class Anaerolineae; order S016-19; family S016-19; genus S016-19. Next base: position 13,506 of record CAZEXY010000023.1, on the reverse strand, counting down.
ATCAAGAGCGGAGCATTCAAAGAATACTACCGCCGCCAGTACGGAGAAAGGCTAAAGGAAGCCGAATGACGCCGGAAGATGTTGAAAATCGTAACCGATAGCACCGCAAACGTTCCACCAGAGATGGCGGAAGAGCTCTCCATCGAAGTCGTGCCTTACTACATTCACATGAACGGCACGACCCTACGGGACATGGTCGACGTGCGCCCGGAAGAGTTCTGCAGGGAACTCGCTGCGGCAAAGACTCTCCCCAAGACCGCCACTCCGGGCCCGGGGGATTACCTCAAAGTATTTCGCTCCCTTGCTGGCGAAGCGGACGAAATCGTGACGATCCACATGACATCCAAAGGAAGTGGGGCGTATCAGGCGGCGCTGGTGGCCAGGGAGATGTTCTCTTCCGAGCATCCCGGCGTGCGCATCGAAGTAGTGGACACGCTACAGGTATCGATGGCTCATGGGTGGGCTGTGATAGAGGCCGCAAGGGAGGCAATGAAAGGAGCAGGGATCGAAAAAGTCGCCGGCATCGCCAGGGGAATCGCCGCCAGAGGTTTCATGCTGCAAACCGCGGATACCCTTCGGTACCTCTACATGGGCGGTAGAATAGGTCGTGCGAGCCATCTGCTCGGCTCGGTGTTGGACATCAAGCCGATAATCGGCATGAGGGACGGGGTCATCACCGGGATAGCCAGAGCGCGAGGGCGCCGACAGGCCTACAAGCGGATCGTAGAAATCATGCTGAACGAACTCGACGGCAGGCGCAGGATCAAAGCGGGATTCACCCACTGCGCCGCCTACGATGAACTCATGAAACTCCGCAAAATGGTCTGCGAAAGAGTGGAGTGCGTCGAAGAGATCGTAACGTACCTGCCTCCATCCCTGGGAGTGCATTCCGGCCCCGGCACGGTGGGTGTGAGTTTCTACCCGGTGGAGTGACGATGGCACGGAAGAAATGGGTTTCGTGGATACCGGCGATAGTCTGGATGGGATTAATTTTCTACGTTTCCTCCCTCCCCAATCCCATGCCGATTCACGAGCGTCTCCTGAACCTCGTAGTCAAGAAAAGCGGGCATTTCGTCGGGTACGGGATTCTCGCAATCCTCTACCGGTTGGCTTTGATCGAGCATCAGGGGATCGAAGAATCCGAAGCCGTCCCCTGGAGCTGGGGATTGGCGTTGTTCTACGCCGCCACGGACGAATTTCACCAGAGCATGGTGCCGGGCAGACATAGCTCCGCGCTGGACGTGATGATAGATGGTGCAGGAGCCCTGGCGGGCTTGTGGGCGGTCCACAGAATCCGATTGTCCAAGCAAGCCCAGGGCGCGACCGGAGCCACCTTCGACGAATGAAAAAGGGGCTCGCCAGACTCGAGCCCCTTCCAGAACGAACCTGCGAAATCGCTATTTCGTCTTCACCTCCGCGCTCTTCTCGTCTCGACCGTTCCCGGAACGCTTTACCCGGCGCTTGGATTCGAGGTACTTGTGCATGTGTTCAGCAGCAGTTCTACCAGCAGCAGCCGCTATGACCACCAGCGAAGGCCCTGTAACGTTGTCGCCGCCCGCATACACCCCTTCCTTGCTGGTCTCCCCGGTTTCGGGATTGATCTTGATCAACCCCCATTTGTCCGAATCGAGCCCTTTGGTGGTGTCCCTGATCAGCGGATCGGGCCAGTAACCCAGCGCCAGAACCACGAGATCGACTTCCATGACGAACTCCGAACCTTCGATCGGGATCGGCCGGCGCCGGCCGGATTTGTCCGGCTCGCCAAGTTTCATGCGGATGCACTTCATGGCCTTGAGCTTCCCGTCTTCGCCAGCGATGAACTCCACCGGTGCGGTCAGGAATTCGAACTTCGCTCCCTCTTCCTTCGCGAGCTTGCGATCCTTTATGCCGCCCGGCATTTCGGCTTCGCTCCTGCGGTAGACACACGTGACTTCCTTCGCGCCCATCCTGATGGAAGTGCGCAGACAATCCATGGCCGTATCGCCGCCGCCGATCACCGCCACGCGCTTTCCCTTGACTTCTGGCTTGCTCCTCTTTTCCGGCGGCAGGTACTCATCGGGCAGGTTTATCCTGACGAGATAATCGGTGGAGTGATACACGCCGGGCAGATCCTCTCCAGGCGTTCCCATGGTCGCCTCGATCCCTGCTCCGGTGCCAAGGAACACGGCGTCGTACTCCTCCAGGAGGTCGTCCACCGTTGGGTTTCCTTCCGCCCCGATCCTTGTATTGCAAACAAACTTGACGTTGAGCACTTCTTCGAGGTATCGAACCTTGTCGTTTATTATCGACTTGTCCAGTTTGAAATTCGGTATGCCGTACACCAGCACCCCGCCGGGACGAGGCCACGCTTCGTACACCGTGATGCTGTGCCCCCGTTTGGCAAGCCTTTCAGCGACCATAAGCCCTGCAGGTCCGGATCCAACCACCGCCACCCTCTGCCCTGTAGGCTTGATGCTACCGGGCGGAACGCTCGGATACCCCCTGGTGGTTCTCTCGTAAGTGGCGGAGGACGCTTCCAGCATACCTATGTGAACAGGGGTATCGATGTGTCCTATGGTGCATGACCCTTCACAAAGCACTTCTTGAGGACAAACTCTTCCGCACACCTCCGACATCCCGCTCGTCTGATGGTACACGGCTATTCCCTTGATGGGGTCGCCCTGGCTCATGTACCACAGCGCCCCCGGGATATTGTTGTGTAACGGGCACGCCTCTACACATGGCTGAGGCTCAGGGCACGCTATGCACCTTTCCGCTTCTACCTTGATGGTCTCGACGTCGTAGGTGTGGAAAGCTTCCTCGAAGTCCTGAACACGCTCCTCAGCCGGACGGTAAGGAATAGAGTGTGGAGGAATGTTCACCCGCTCTTTGCGATCCATAGGGAGATGACTTACATCGTACGAGAACATATGCGAGCCTCCTCAATAGGAATGAATAACTCCCGTTTCATCCTGCTACCCTCCATGGGAAAGGCTTCACTTCCCCCGATCACGACTTGGCAGCCCCGGAAGCACCCCTTGACCGCCTCAACGGAGAAGGCGCCACCTTCCTGATCTCCGAAGAAGCGTCTTCCAGGATAGGTTCCCCATGTCCAAAGAACACCGAGTCAATCTCCAGAGCTGCCACTTTCCTCTGGGATTCTTCTACTCCAACAGGATCAGGAGTGAAGAGCGCAAAAGGGTTTCTGATCCTTCCCCCGGTGTGCATGAAAAGATCGCCCGAGAAAAGCACTTTCCGCTCAGGATGATAATAACAAACATGCCCAGGTGTATGCCCGGGCGTATAAACTACTTTCAACCCCTCTTCGGGCAAAACCTCTTTATCAAGCACGATCCTATCCACTATCACAGGCTTGAGCAGAACCGAAATCACGATCCTGTAGAAGGGCGAATACACCGCTCCTACGAGGTTCTCCCTCAACGGCCTGCCATGTGAAAGTTCTATTATCGGTTTCTCGGCTCCATGCGATACGATCTCCGCACCAGTCTTCGCTTTCAGCGCAGCCAGAGCACCTATGTGATCTATATCGCCATGGGTGACGAGTATCCTCTTGAGATCCCCCGAGGACAAATGAAGCTTTTCGAAGGCCTCAAAGATGTCCCCGGCCTGCCACGGTAACCCTGCATCTATCAACGTGTATCCGTTCTCATGCTTCCACAGGTACACGTTGACCCACTTCAGTTTTATCCAATAAATACCTGGCAACGACTCGACGACCATGATAAGCTATCTATAGGTTCCTTTGCTGCCCCGCCAGAGGGCAAACTTTTCTGGCCTTTTGCCAGGTACTTCATTTTAAAACAGCCTCCAACTCTTGCGCAATTTTGCACTTGCCCAAGCGACGAACAAAGTCAACGAAGGGGCAGGCGCAAAGCATCCCCCGGCATCGGTGGGTCGGTTCGAAGCCTCACTCCTGTTTCCGGATCGTACAAACCCACCTCCAGCCAGGCAGCATCCTTCCAGCCAGCGGCAGGCGCAGGTATGTCGTACTCGTCGACGATGAACTCCCCCGGAACCCATCCGGTAACAGGGCACTTTCCGTCGCATGGCTCGGCATCCCTCTGGGAAATCAACCTGCCCGAGCCATCCAGCACATGCACGAACGCTTTGTAAGGCTTCTCGGCAGGGGCAATCGCCTGCCACACCAACACCACTTGGAGATCCCTTCTGCTTCCTTGCGGCATGAGAACGGAGTACCCCGTCAGTCTGGCAACTCTCCCAAATTTCTCGTCGGCGCTGCGCTGGGATTTCGGCTTCTCGAACCTGTGAGGTCTGCCGGAAATCTTCAATTTTCCAAGCAGGCTACCGGCGGCGCATCCGCCTTCAGCATCCCCCCAGCAAATCCTCAATTCGTAAACACCGGATTTCGCAGACGATGGCACTTTCCAGGAATACCACGGAGCAATCACCTCCCCATTTCGCCAGAAACCGTTATGGCTTCCAGTTGCCAGAACCTTTCCTTTCTCGACGAGTGGAATATTCACGT
>CAZEXY010000023.1:5481-8920 GCA_964516345.1 uncultured Anaerolineae bacterium | reverse complement strand
TTCCAGTATCTCGTGCCGAGGTGTCGGTCGTTCAGCAGCTTGCGGTCGTCCTGACCGATCTTATGCCCGGTGCCGTCCTCGAGAAAAACCGACGCCTTGAGATCCACCTCCATAGTCCTCCAGGCCGACCAGTCTACGGCAACCCAGGCAGGTCTATCCGCAGGGACGGATCTCCCATCCACATTTTCTCCATGCCCGCCATAACTCAGCGACTTCAGAAGCAGTCCACCCCGAAACCGAACGTTCACAGGCTTCCAGCTACCCGCCACTTTGTAGCCCGCGTCCGGCGGAACCGAATACCATTCCACGTGATACCCGCGGAAATCCCTTTCCCCTTCGAGAACGCCGTATTTGTTCAGCAAGAACTTGACGATACCACGTGGGTCCGCGTCGGATTTGTACCAATGGACCAGGAAAACCCTCTTCTTCCCCTGGGCGACGGCTCTCATTTCTCGATCGATGGTGTGCACGTCGGCGAAAATGTAGTAAGCAGGAGCTTCGTCCCGGGGGCCTGCAGGGGGTTTGCCCGGACTTTCGCTGAATCTGGGGTAATAGAACTGAAGAGGGAAAGGCGCATCCACGATTATCACGTCGTCTCCTTTGGCTTCTGCCTTTAGGAACTCCGCAAGCCCACGAGTGTCGTCACGAAAATATCTCGGGTTGGCGAGGTCGGAATGGAGCGCTGGCAGAATGGCGCCGAGGAAGAAAAGAAGCGCCACTGCTCCCGCCCATTTCCTCGTCTTGAGATACCCGGCCAGGGACGCAGCGAGCACAAGCCACCACGCCGGAGCAATGAAGCTTATGTACCTCGGCTCGAACGCACCGCGTCGCAGCACCTGCCAGTAATAGATCCCCAGAGGGATGGTGATCCACGCCAGGAGGAAAGCCCACGGATCGATTCCCCGCTTGCGATACTTTACCAGCGCCAGCAGCATCCCGGGAATGGTCAACATCCACAAAGGCATCGACCAACGCTCCACCCACGCTGGCGACACGTTCTCGCCGAGTGTGAAAGCCTGCCAGCACCGGTAGAGATATTTCCCAATCCCCGGCGGGGTGAGATTCTTGTTGTAATACCCGCTGACCTGGTGCCAGAAAGTAAGCGCCTGCGGTGAAAACAGCAGGAAGCCGGCAGCCACACTGATCACCACCCCAACGATCGGGCGCCAATCTTTCTTCGACACGCCGTCGAGAGCCGCAAGCCCGGCAAGGAGATAGAAAGCTGCCAGCACGAAAATAGAGGAATAGTGGGTCAGCATCGCCAGGGCGGAAGCAACGCCAAAAAGCAACCAGTAGCCGAACTCAGCCGGGTCCTTCCAGGCCTTCCAGAAAGCCAGCGCAGCGAGAGCAATCCAGAGAAAAGCAAAAGTGTACATCCTCGCTTCTTGAGCTTCCCCCACGAAGAAAGGTGCAATCCCCCCAAGGAGCAGAGCGAACCTGGCTGCATCCTTGTCGAAAAGCTCCCTGCCGAGCAGGTACAGGAGCGGCAAAGTCAGGAAACCGAAAAACGTGGAAAGGAACCGGACGGCGAACTCCGTGTGACCACCCACCCGTAGCCAGAAGTGGAGCGCATAGAAATACAAAGGAGGATGTATGTCCACCGCAGGAGCGTGAGGAATCCGGGAAAGAGGCTGCATGGCGGCGTTGATGTTCCTCCCTTCGTCCCACCATATGCTCTGGAACCCCAGGCGGTAGAGCCGTATTCCCCAGGCAAAGAGCAAAATGGCGAGATCCAGCAGCCGGTACAGCGATGTACGAGCACCTTTCATCGAAAGCAGCCCCCGGAGCGATTCAATATTTCCTCACCACTTTACGATACGAATCCGGATGTCTGTTCTGCAATATCTGAAGCTCCTCCCTGATCACCCTGACACGCGCAAGGTCGAGCCTGGCGACAGCGTATCCTTCCACAGGCTCGTCGACGACAGAATACGTCTCACCAGAGGGACCGAGGATCATACTGTCCCCGGGGAAGCTGTAACTCGGCTCCTCCCCGACCCTGTTGGCAGCAGCGATGAAGACGCCGTTCTCGATAGCCCTCGCCGTAAGCAAAGGCCGCCAGGCGGAAGCCATGCTGCTTTCCCAGTTTGCGCCGAGGACGATCAGGGAAGCGCCGTCGAGCACCAAACTCCTGGCCGCCTCCGGGAACATGACATCCCATCCGATGAGCATCCCAACAGACCCGAACGGCATTTCGAACACAGGGAATTTGTGCCCCTCCCGGAAGGCCATCCGTTCCTCACCCCGAAGGTGCACTTTCCGGTAATCACCGACGAACTCCCCGTCCGGCCCAACGAGCACCATGGCATTGTAGATCACGCTCTCCACCTTCTCTTTCAGGACCATGCCGAAAGCCACGGCCACGTTCATCTGAGCGGCGGATTCGGCGATCAAGCTGACCACAGAACCGTCCAATCGCTCCGCAAGGCGCGGAAAACGGGCGCCGCATTCCCTGCCCGTGGTGACGAGTTCGGGAAAGACGATCAAATCCGTCGGCTCCCGGCTTGCGATCTCCCGTATCTTCTCCCGAATCCTGCCCACGTTCTGTTCCTGCTCCATCAAGACGGGAGCCATCTGCACCACAGCAACGGTTATCTCCGACATGAACCTCCCCTCCAAAAACAGAGAGCCAGCGCACCACCGGCATCACATCCGGCGCACCGGCTCGAATCGACATCAACGACAGGAACCTTAGACGAGCTTACCCAACACCCAGCTGACGAGGCTGGTCACTATAGACCCCCAAAACGCCGCCCACCAACTTCTAACGAAGAAGCCGGGAACGAAACTGGCGGAGAACTTGAACAAAAAAGCGTTCAAGACGAGGATGAACAGCCCAAACGTCAAGATCGCTATCGGCAGAGTGATGATCTTCAACGGCCATCCGATAATCGTGTTGACCACTCCCAGCACCACGGCCATGAGGAGCAGGGATCCTATTCCTCTGTACGAAATCCCTGCAACCAGCATCGCGGCCGCCCACAAAGCAGCGGCATTGACCACCAGCTTGACTATGAGTTTCTCCAGCATCCCTTCTCCTCCTCGACGAAAACTCAGAGCTGAAACCTGCTGCTCGCCCTGACGATCTTGTGATTGTAATCGGTCACGTATTCCAGAAGCTTCCCGTGGAGCTTCTTCCACTCCTCGCTCTCCAGTATCTGAAGCATGGTCTCCAGCTTGTCGACCACGCCGCCCGTCAGCATGCGGGGGCCTTCACCGTAGACGGTATACCACGCTTCGGTGGGCTGGATCCCGAGCCGCATCAACCCGGGAGCGAACTCCCGCACGATGAACTCGAAATAAGATTGTTCCATCCCTTCCTTGATGTTCCAACTCATCAATAGCTTTACCATCTCACCTTTCCCTCGATCCGGACATCGGTCTCGTTTCTCCACACCGGTATTATACCCCAAAACCGCACGATTGGAGGAACGCGGTT
>CAZEXY010000023.1:0-5381 GCA_964516345.1 uncultured Anaerolineae bacterium | reverse complement strand
ACCGCCACCTCCACACCTTCCTCGCCGACTTTCTTCGCTATCTCCTGCATCCCGCGCGAAAAAAGCTCCGCCGTGTAAGACCCTTCAGGCATTTCGCTCTTCCTGCTCTCGATGATGCTCCACAACCTGCTCAGAACCTGCGAATCCGACATTTCACCTCCAGCACGGTCATCCGATCTCCAGCCACTCGATCCTCGGCACCAGCCGGGCCACCGTGGATTTCACGATTTCCATCGGCTCATTCCTCTCCCCACAGCGTACGGCGTCCTCCTCCAGATTCACCTCGAACGGAACGGATGCAAGATTGGCTATCTGCACGCCCCAGCCAAGCCCCAGGGTTGGATGGACGAATCCACCACCGCCCAGGAAAATGACCTTGAAACCGAGATCCTTCCTGAGACCGGCAAGCACCCTGCTCGCATGGTCGAAGCTCTTGAGGCTGTAGGATAGATTGCTCACCACGCCCGAACAATGCCCGTCCACTCCCATCTGCAACACCAGCACTTGAGGCCTGTAAGCCCGCAGCACCGGAGGCACCACGGCATCGAAAGCATAGATGAAATCCACGTCCACGGCACGAGGAGGCATTGGTACGTTGAAATTGTACCCCATCCCCTCACCTTCTCCTTTCTCCCCCACGAATCCGGAAACGTAAGGATAGAGAGTCCTGGGGTCCTGGTGAAACGAAATCGTCAACACCTTGTTGGTATCGTAGAAAGCCCGCTGAGTACCATCGCCGTGATGCGCATCGATGTCCAGCACGGCTATCCTTTCGATCCCCCGGGCAAGCATCAGCCTCACGATTACCGCTATGTCGTTGAAAATGCAAAACCCCCTGCCGGTCTCGGCAAAAGCGTGGTGCCAGCCGCCGCACGGATTCCCGGCAACGTCGTAGCTTCCCCCCGTGACCAGCTCCATGGCCCTTATGCTGCCGCCGACGGAAAGAGCGCCCGCTTCGTAAATCCCGGGAAACACAGGGGTGTCAGGGGTTATGGCACCGATGCCCACCTCGCTGAGCTTACGAAGCCTTTCGACGTACTCCGGCGTGTGGAACGCCGTCAGTTCTTCGAAAGTGGCCTCCCGGGGAGCTTCGATCAGCACCTGCCCGGAATCCAACAGCCCTTTCTCCCTGAACACACCGAAAGCCTTCTCGTAGCGATCGCCCCTCATGGGATGACCGGGGCCGAAATCCAGTTTCCTGTATTCGTCGCTGTAGACAAGCGCCAGCATGACTTCACCTCGTCGCTGAGACGCTGAGCAGCTCTTCGGCTCCCATCTCCACCAGCGTCTCCTGTTCTTCGAGCCACACGGTCACCCGGCGTTTCAAGGTGTTCACCCTCTTGACCTTGCCCTTTCCCAGAGGAGTCTCCACTTTGGCGTTCACTTTCGGAAGGCCTTTTTGCAATTCCTGGTATATCGGCGCCTCGAAAGCAAGGCAACACATGAGCTTCCCGCACACCCCGGAGATGCTATCGGGGTCCAGGGGAAGGTCCTGCTGCTTTGCCAGCTTGATGGAAACGGGGGAGAAATCCCTCATCCAGGCAGTGCAGCAAAGAGGCCTGCCGCACTTCCCTATCCCTCCGATGAGCTTGGCCTCGTCCCTCACTCCTATCTGACGCATCAAAATCCTCGTGTGGAGCGCCCTGGATAGCTCCTTGACCAGCGCCCGGAAGTCGACCCTCTTCTCCGCCGTGAAATAAACCGTCAGGAGGCTCCCATCGAAGTTGTACTCCACGGAACTCAGCTTCATGTTCAGGCCGGACGCGGCCACTTTCTCCTTGCAGACCGCCAGAGCCTCTGGTTCTTTCTTGATGAACTCGTCCCTCTTGATTATGTCGAGCGGAGTAGCCCTGCGAATCACCGGCTTCAAGGCTACGTCGATTTCCTCCTCCGGAACCTCTCTCGGCGGATAGACCACCGTCCCCATCTCCATAGCTCTGACGGTCTTCACTATCACCAAGTCTCCCCTCTGAAGTCCTTCAACATCTCCGGGTGAGAAGTAGTATATCCTATTAACTTTTCTGAAAGTAACGCCAACCACAACCGGCATAATCTTCCCTCGAAAGACCGGCTTTCGATGAAGCCGGTCGAGTCAACGGTAACAGCCCTCTCGTGTCAGTTTACACTGAAACCACAGGCATTTGCAATAATAAGTCCTCCAGCAGCAGCTTGAGGTTCACGTTGCTGTTCCACATAGAGAAGCCGCGCCATAGTCGTTTCAGGTAATCAACCGCCTCACCATCCGGTATCTTCCGGGCAATGTCTTCGAGATCAGCTTCCAAATCCATGCTGACCACACTCTGAGGGGCGCCTTCCTGGATCAAAGTCACATCCCTCCACCATCCGATCCAGTAGTCGAACCATTCGGAGAGTGCGGTCGGATTTTCGGCAAGCCTACCTGCATACAGCATCCTATCGGCATAGTTCGATCTCAACGCTTCCAGGAGATCCCTCCAGAAAGCGCCCCTCCTCGCCAGCAGCTCCGGATCTTCGTGCATCCTGAGGGCCAGCCCGGGACGTCCTCCGGATATGCGGGCGTAAAGTCGGGCCCTTCCTTCGTCGATGCCGTGGGAAACGAGGCCGCGCACCAGGGTCTCTTCCGGTACAGGACGGAGCCGAAGAACCTGGCAGCGAGAGATTATCGTCGGAAGCAGGTTGGATTCCTCGGTCGCCGTCAGAACGATTAGAGCGTGAGGCGCAGGCTCCTCGAGAGTCTTCAAGAGCGCATTGGCCGCGGCAGGCGTGGCAAGGTCGAAATCCTCGAGTATGGCAACCCGATACCTCCCTTCCACCGGGGAAAGCATAAGGTTCCTTTCCAGATCTCTGACCTGGTCTATGCGCCAGGCCCCTTTCACCGGCCTCAAGTGCAGCAAATCAGGGTGCCGTCCGGAGGCGTGGAGGGCACACGATCTACACCGACCGCACGGCCGCGCTGTCGGATCATCGGCTAGACAGTTCACGGCGGCAGCCCATTTCTCGGCTATCGTCGACTTTCCCATGCCGCGGGGACCGGTCAAAAGCAAAGCATGAGGGACAGACCCTTTCCCAAGGAAATTCCGAAGAAGTTCGACGACTCCTTCGTGTCCGATGATCCCCCACCCATCCACGACTTCGCCCGTCATCTCCACGAAATCACGTCTCCGCTGATAGGTCCCGGGTAGCCCCGCAGCGGGCAGATGTGTTCACCGACAAAACTGCCATCCGGATCCACCGCAGCCACAACGCCGTCGAGGAACAGGGGAATCGATTCATAAGAAGCCTCTATCTCGCCGTCGTATCGGAATCTGGCCTGGAAGCTGACGCTCAGATCCCTCCACATATAGAGCGGCACTTCATTCCATCGCACGGTGAAGCCCTCGGAATCCTCCACCACGGAAATGGAGCCTCCATCCTCGGGGTTCAAGTCCTCTCCCCACACGAACACGCTTGCCGGATACCGAGATGCATAGTCGCAAGAAATATCGTAAGGTGCCATCGAACTGCCGGGATCCTGGAAGGTCACGAAGCCGTTGGAGGCAACCCAGAGCTTGGTGTATTCCCTGTCGGTGCCGGGGAATCTGAACGGCTTTATCAGGTCTACTTCCTGATAAGTGTCGTCCCCGAGGAACAGGGAATAGGAAACCGGGTAGAAAGCAGGCTCCTCCGTCGGCGCGGCCTGCATCGTCTGGGTCGCCCTCACGGTCGGCGTAGGCGTTACGGTCGCCGCAGGCGTTGTTTCCGGCAGTATCTCCGGCGTCGGGGTCGCCGCAGGAGCAACATCCAGGATGACCGGTATTCCCGTTGGCAGACCGATCACGGAGTCATCGGCGGCGATCAGGAGCGTAGCGGTGTAAGTCCCTGGCCCTACGACGTCTGCCTTGATCATGAGCGAAACAGGAGCAGAACCGCCGGGAGCAAGGTCCCCACTGAACGGGCCCTGCAGCTCCGCCCACCTGCTGCCTCCACGGAGGGACGCATGCCACCTGACATGCCTCACCAGGCTCGAGTTGTGGACGACCACCTGTCCGGGGATGTTTCCGCCGGCAGAACGAACCGACACACGAACTACCGTGGGGGTGACGCTGGCTTCGGCAATGTCGATCAAATTCAGCATGGCAGGAACGTCGATCCTCCCAAAACCGAGGTAGTTGTTCCTGCCATCCCTGTACACGTAGCTTCCTATCTTGTCACAGCTCCCATAGATGGCGTTCGCCAGCTGACGGTTGGTTATCTCCGGGAAATGTCCGATGGCGATGGCTGCAGCCCCTGCCACTTCTGCTGCGGCTTCAGGAGAGCCGAAAGAAGAACCTTTTTCGCCATCCGGCAAAACGCTCAGGATCGGCGAATCCACGTCACCACCTGGGGCAGCAACGTCGACATCCGGCCCGTAATTGCTGTAAGAAGCAAGATCGTCCTCACCGTTCAAAGCAGATACGGCCACCACTTCGGGATAAGCCGCTGGGTACAGGACCTCGCTTACCCCATCGCTACCTGCCGGGGCGACCATGAACACTCCCGCATCATAGGCGGCCTGCACGGCGCGCTCCAACAGGCTGGAGGGAGTTTCCGTGCCGTAATCTATCTCCAGCACACGAACCCCATCTCTGATAGCAGCATGAATGGACTTTGCGAGGCTGAAGCAATCGACGCTTCCACCGGTCGATGGAATGCCGTAGTCCCTGACGACGGCGTTCGGGGCAGAAAGCAGCACTGTCCCCGCCACGAATGTCCCCTGTTCCCCGGGAGTCCCTTCGGTGTAAAGCCCGGATGCAGTCACCTTCCCGGCAAAGAAAGTATGGGATACGTCTATCCTCGTGTCTATCAAACCAACAGGGACGTCTGGAAAATTCGTCGCCCTGCTCATCACCTGATCGAAACCGACTTTCGTCAGGAACCACTGTCCGGACAGGCTTACATTGCCTCCAACTATGGACGCTTTCACATTCGATACCAGGGACGCGTCACAATCTCTCTCCACGAACCCCACCAGTGGGCTCTGAGAAAGTTCCTCTATTGCGTTCCTTTCTTCACCTGGACGAACTTCCAGAAGAAGGGTATTCCACTCCGAGATTTCGTCCAGAACTCCATAGCCTTTCCCCTCCAGAAAGTCCCGCGCTCTTTCCAAATCCACCATTCGGTGAAAGTGGATTATGACACGCCCCGGGACATAGCTTTCCCCAACGCCTTGTGCGCTGACACGATTCGATTCAGAGAAAAGAAAAAAGGCTATGCCAAGCAGAAGAGCAACGCCAAAAGCTGCTGCCACCTGCAAGGGCCAGCCTTTCCTATTCATCGCTTACCTCCAGTTTTAAACCAGCCGAAATGTTCCTTTTCGTCCTCCCGGGAGATTATACCGAGGAGAGCCCGTGTAAGCAAGCGCAGGATCGAGCTGTAGCTCGCCA
>CAZEXY010000022.1:1659-26491 GCA_964516345.1 uncultured Anaerolineae bacterium | reverse complement strand
GAAATTCACGTAATTCGAATCTTGAAGGTGCGGAATACGGGCTGAAGAAAACAACCATGGGAAACACCAGGGCGCAGCCTTCAGGCTGCGCCCTGTAACCAGAAAACGGAAAAGGAGGGGTAGTTTATCGGCCGAACCGTCTGTCCACAAGGTTCGACATCTTGTTTTGGACGTCCTCCAGCGGAATCTGTTTCAGGATCGGATCGAAGAACCCGTGCACGATGAGCCTCTCCGCTTCTTCTTTCGGAAGACCACGCGCTTGCAAGTAGAAAAGCTGCTCCGGATCGATCCTTCCGACAGTCGCTCCGTGGCTACACCGCACGTCGTTGGCTATTATCTCGAGCCCCGGTATCGTGTCGGCCCTGGCATCTTCCGAGAGCATCAAGTTGTTGTTCGCCTGATAGGCATCCGTGGCCTGGGCTTCCGGCTCCACCCGAATCATCCCGTAGAACACGGACCGGGTTTTGTCCCTGAGCACGTTCCTGAAAAGCAGATTGCTGTAAGTCTGGCCGGAAACGTGTCGCTGGTACGTACTCTGATCCACCAGTTGATTCCCTTCCAGGAACATGAAGCCGTATATCTGACTCCTCGCCCCGGGCCCGATCAGATCCGTGCGGATGAAGTCCTTTGTCTTTCCGCCCCCAAGGGAACCTATCAGCCAGGTGAAATCCCCTTCCCGATCCACAACCGTATGCTGGGTGGTGAAATTCCACCGATCGGTATCCCACTGTTGCAGGTTGACGTATCGGACCCTGGCTCCCTCGCCGACGAAAATCTCCACCACATCCGAGTTCAACGCATTCCCGGATCTTTCGGAAACCCTGTCCTCAAGGATCGCCACGCTGCTTCCCCGTTCGGCTACGACCAGGGTATGGTAGAAGCTCCCAAGGTTTGGATCCGAGATTCCAACGAGCGTTTGGAACGGAAGCGCAACATGCACGTTCTCCGGTACGTACAGGAACAACCCTCCGTTCCAGAGAGCGCCGTGAAGCGCAGCGAATTTGTTTTCCGTCAGAGCAACGCCGTCGGTCATGAAGTATCGTTTCACCAAGTCTGAATGATCCCGAAGAGCATCGGAAAGGGGAGCGAAAATCACCCCAGCCTTTTCGAGCGCTGGCGAGATCGCTCGATACACAGGTTTCCCATCGATGTGAATCAGAGTGCCTGAAACTTCGTCCTCTCGAGAAAGATATCCCTTGAACTCCCCCGGGAGCCCATCCAGCCCGGCAATGGGATTCGTCTCCCCGGCATTGAAAGAAACGACACCGTCGAGAGAGGGTATCCGGCGAACGGGGAATCGACGCCATGCCTCCTCTTTGTGCCTCGGCATTGGCATTTCCTCGAACAACCGCCACGCAAGAAGCCTCAGTTCTTTCATCCAGGCAGGTTCATTCAGCCTCTCTGAGAGCTCCTCCACCGTTTTCCTGCTTACGCCAACGCTGGTCGATTTTACCCTGTTCATCCTACCGATCCCTCCATCTGAAGCTGAACGAGCCTGTTGAGCTCCACGGCGTATTCCATTGGCAGTTCCTTCACAAAAGGCTCGATGAACCCGTTGACGATCATGGCGGAGGCTTCTCCCTCACTGAGGCCGCGGCTCATCAGGTAGAAAAGCTGATCTTCACTGATCTTGCTCACCGTGGCTTCGTGTTCCACGGCCACATCGTCCTCGTTGATCTCCATGTAAGGATATGTGTCCGAACGGGAGTGTTCGTCCAACAACAGAGCATCGCAGACGACTTTGGATTTCGCATCTTTCGCGCCTTTGTTGATCTTCACAAGACCTCGATAAGAAGACCTCCCAAGCCCTTTGCTTATCGATTTCGACGTGATGATCGAAGTGGTCTCAGGAGCAAGATGGATTGCCTTCGCCCCCGCGTCCTGATGCTGACCATCACCGGCGAAAGCTATGGAAAGCACTTCCCCGTGGGCTTTCCTTCCTTTGAGCACCACGGCAGGGTACTTCATCGTGACCTTGCTTCCGATATTGCCATCTACCCATTCCATCGTGCCCTCTTCGTCCACTATGGATCGCTGGGTGACCAGGTTGTAGATGTTGTTCGACCAGTTCTGGATCGTCGTGTAGCGGACGTAAGCGCCCTTTCCAACGAATATCTCGATGACTCCCGTATGGAGGGAGGCCGTGGTGTACTGGGGAGCGGTGCAACCTTCGATGTAGTGCACTTTGCTCCCTTCCTCGGCGATGATTATGGTGCGCTCGAACTGTCCAATGCTCTGGGCGTTGATTCGGAAGTAGGCCTGCAGCGGGATCGCCACCTGGACTCCTGCCGGTACGTAGACGAAACTGCCTCCCGACCAGAAAGCACTGTTCAGCGCCGCGAATTTGTTGTCGTTTATCGGTACCAGGGTGCCTATGTACTTTCGTACCAGTTCTGGATATTCCTGCACAGCCGTATCGGTATCCACGAAGATTATCCCCTGACGCTCCCACTCCTGCTTCAGGGAATGATACACGGCTTCCGATTCGAACTGAGCTCCAACCCCGGCCAGGAACTTTCTCTCCGCCTCCGGTATCCCGAGCCGATCGAAAGTTTCCTTGATGGCCTCGGGTACCTCATCCCAGGAATGAGCCTGTTGTTCCGTGGGCTTGAGGTAGTAGATGAAGCTTTCGAAATCTATGTTGGAAAGGTCGGGCCCCCATGTAGGCATGGGCATCTTGAGGAACGTTTCCAGAGCCTTGAGCCGGAATTCCAGCATCCACTCAGGCTCGTTCTTGAGCGCCGACATTTCGCGCACGACTTCCTCATTGATGCCCGGAGGCGCTTTGTAGACGTAATCGGCCTCCGTTTTGAAGTCGTAGCGGTATTCTTCTTTCAGGCGGCGCAGTTCTTCAAAGTTCTGTGTATCAGCCATAGCGCCTCAACCTCCAAACTCTTCGGTTATCCACTCATAGCCCTTCTCCTCCAGCATCAGCGCGAGCTCAGGACCGCCGGACTGGATTATCTTGCCCTTGTAGAAGATGTGGACGAAGTGCGGTTTGATGTAGTTGAGCAAGCGCTGGTAGTGGGTGATGACCAGCACCCCCAGGTCCGGCCCGATCAAGCTGTTGACGCCGTCGGCGACGATCCTCAACGCGTCTATGTCCAAACCGGAATCGGTTTCGTCAAGAACAGCGATCTTCGGCTTCAACATCGCCATTTGAAGGATCTCGGCTCGTTTCTTCTCGCCGCCGGAGAAACCATCGTTGAGGTACCGGCTGGCGAAGGAGATGTCCATCTTGAGCCTCGCCATGTTTTCCTTGAGCTCTCGGCGGAACTCACGCATGGGCATCAGGTGAGAACCAACAGATCCGGTTCGCCCGTTTCCACTGCCTTTGCCGTATCCACGCACGGCGCTCACAGAAGCCCGAAGGAAGTTCGCCAGGGTAACACCAGGCACCGCTACCGGGTACTGCATCGCCAGGAAGATACCCTTCTTTGCCCTCTCGTCGGGGGAAAGTCCAAGGATGCTTTTCCCTTCGAACAGGATATCGCCGCCGATTACTTCGTACTTGGGATGCCCCATGATAGTGTAAGCAAGGGTGCTCTTGCCGGAGCCATTTGGCCCCATCATCGCATGAACTTCACCGGGATGGATCGTCAGGTTCACACCCTTGAGGATTTCCTTACCTTCTACCTGCACCCGCAGGTCTTTGATTTCGAGAGTACCTTTCATAGTCGTCTGAATACCTCCTGAATGTATTGGAACCGCCGGATCAGGCGGAGGTTATGCGAAAACAGCAAAACATCCCTTTCTCTCCACAGAGCCCGCGTTCCACGGACACGCCGAGCACCTCGGAAAGCGCCTTTCGGCTGACGCGGCAGATCGCCTTGTTACCGTCCTCCTTGGCAAGGGAGTAATAAGGGCACGTGAAGAACAGAATGGAAAAACCATCTTCTTCCTCGAGAAGCTCCACCTGAAGCCCCTCGGCTTTGAAATGACTCACTATAGCCTGAAGCTTCGAACGGGTATCGGTGGCATCGGCAGAAGCTTCTTCGTATTCCCTGACAAGCTCCCGTTCGATTTCGGAGAAGAACTTCCGGGCCAGATCGCTTTCCGGATTCTCGATGACTTTCTTGTACACGGAAACGAGCAAGTCGCCGGTTCTGGTTGCCAGAGCCCGCTTCGCCTCCTCGGTGATGTAATACACGTAGAAAGGCCTACCGACCCCCCTCCGATGCAACCGCGCGGCGATCACGCCGTCCGCCTGGAGCTGCATCAATTGCTGCCTCACGGCATTGGTCGTCACACCGAGAGCTTCCCTCAGTTCCTTGACGCTTGCAGACCCGTGCCTTTGCAGGTACCGAATTATCCTGCCGGACGGAGTTTCATAATCCAGCATCACATTTCTCATAAAATGCTCCTCCAGGGAGTATTTTCGAGAACATGATGCCAGATTAAATTAATTTTGTCAAATCTAACTGACAAAAATCTTCCCACGCGCAGGATTTCATCAACGGGCAGGAGCAAAGTTCAACGCAAGAGCACTCGATTCGCCGGCCTGCGCCACCGATGGAGGTGCAAGCCAACGGCTCGCATTATGGCAGGCTGCCAGGACCGGATTTCAGCACGAAGATAGCCACGGTGGAGCGCAGGTTCTTTCGCCAGTGACGCCGGAGCACCCTGTCGCCCGACATGTAGACCTGCCGCTCCACCGTGATCCCCATCTCACGACACAGGCTCCCGAAGTCCCTCACCGTCATCGGGTGCATACGGGGCGCACGATACCACGGCTGGGGGTGCGACAGAGCCTGCGGTATCCGTCCGGTCAGCAGGAACGAGACCCGGTTCCGCCAGTGTCCCCAGTTCGGGAAACTGACCACCGCCCGCTCGCCGACGCGCAGCATCTCCCGGAGGATCATCACCGGATCCGAGAGATACGGCAGGGTCTGGCTGAGGATCACATAGTCGAAGCTCCGGTCCGGATAATCCGCCAGCCCCTCGTCCAGGTTGCCGTGGCGGGCGGAAAGTCCCCGCCGAACGCATTCCAGCACGCCGGATTCCGAGATCTCCACGCCGCGCCCTTCGACCTTCTTCTCCTCGACCAGGTACTCCAGCAATTCTCCCCGGCCGCATCCCAGATCCAGCACCCTGCTTCCCGGCGGGATCAGGGAAGCGATCACCAAAAGGTCAGGCCTCAGCATCGCTCCCTCCTTCCAGCCGCTCTATCCGGCGCAGAAAATCCCCGATGAGGGATGTCATGGTCTCCACTTCCAGCAGGAACGCATCGTGCCCCCAGCTCGATTCGATGTCGCAGTAGGTCACGTCGAGACCGTTGGCGGTGAGGGCGCTGACCAGCTTCCTGGATTCCGCCGATGGGTAGAGCCAGTCGGAGGTGAAGGAAGCCACCAGGAACCGGGCTTCGACCCCGACGAACGCATCCGCCAGGCTCCGATGCCCGTTGGAAAGATCGAAGTAATCCAGCGCCTTGGTGATGTACAGGTAGGAATTGGCGTCGAACCGCTCGGTGAACCGGTTTCCCTTGTACCGGAGGTAGCTCTCCACGGCGAACTCGGTGTCGAAGTCGTACCCGTACCGCTCCCGGTTCTGGAGCCTGCGCCCGAATTTCTGCCGCATGGACTTGTCGCTCAGGTATGTGATGTGCCCGATCATCCTGGCGACGGCAAGCCCGGCTTTCGGAGGCGTTCCGCCGTAGTAGTCCCCGTGGTTCCAGTTCGGGTCGGCGTAGATCGCCTGCCTGCCGACCTCGTTGAAGGCGATGGTCTGGGGGGAAGAAACGGCCGTGGAAGCCAGCACGATGGCGGATTTCACCAGGTCGGGATAGGAAACCGCCCACTGGAGCGCCTGCATACCTCCCATGGAACCTCCGGCCACGGCGAGCCAGCTCGGGATGCCCAGGTGCTCCATGAGCCTGCGCTGGGCGTTAACCATGTCGTGGATGGTCACCACCGGGAAGTTGAGGGCATACGGCTTCCCGGTGCGCGGGTCGATGGAGCTCGGGCCTGTGGAGCCGGCGCAGCCGCCGATGACGTTGGAGCACACGATGAAATACCGATCGGTGTCGAAAGCCTTGCCGGGGCCGATGGTGTCGTCCCACCATCCGGGTTTTCGATCCTCCGGCGAGTGATATCCGGCAGCGTGGGCGTCGCCGGAAAGGGCGTGGAGGATCAGGATGGCGTTGGAACGATCCTCGTTCAGCCTTCCGTAAGTTTCGTAGGCCAGGGTGATCGGCCCCAGGGATTCTCCGCTGTCCAGAGGCATCGGCTCGTCCTGGGCGAAGGTGAAGTATCGGGTCTGGACGATTCCGACGGAGCTTCTCTCAGGCATCGGCTTTCTCCAGCGCCTGATCCAGGTCCCAGAGGATGTCGTCGATGTCTTCCAGGCCGACGGATAGGCGGATGAAATCGGGGGTGACGCCGGAGGCGAGCTGTTCCTCCTCGCTCAGGAGGCTGTGGGTGGTGCTGGCGGGGTGAATCGCCAGAGTCCTGGCGTCGCCCAGGTTCGCCAGGTGGGAAACGAGCCGGAGCGATTCGATGAACCGCTTTCCCGCTTCCTTCCCGCCGCGCACGCCGAACCCCATCACGGCTCCGGGGCCCAGCGGCAGGTACTTCTCCGCGAGGTGGTGGGAAGGGTGCTCCGGCAGGCTCGGGTAGCTGACCCAGGCCACTTTTGGATGGCGGCTCAGGAACTCCGCCACGGCTTTTGCATTCTCCACATGCCGCTCCATCCGCAGGCTCAGGGTCTCCAGCCCCTGGAGCATCAGGAAGCTGTTGAAGGGCGATGGCGCAGGCCCGAGATCGCGCATCGCCTGGCTTCTGGCCCGCGCGACGAACGCCGCCGCTCCGAACTTCTCGGAGAAATTCAGGCCGTGGAAGGCAGGGTCCGGTTCGGAGAGCTGGGGGAATTTTCCGCCGGATTGCCAGTCGAATTTCCCGCCGTCCACGATCACGCCGCCGATGGTGGTGCCGTGTCCGCAGATGAACTTGGTGGTCGAATGAACCACTATGTCCGCGCCCCATTCGATGGGACGGCAGAGGTAAGGGCTGGCGAAGGTGTTGTCCACCACCAGGGGGACTCCGGCGTCGTGGGCTATCTCCGCCACCCGCCGGATGTCCAGCACGTCTATCGTGGGGTTGCCCAGGGTCTCGCCGAAGATCAGCCTGGTTTCGGGGCGGATCGCCCGGCGGAAGTTCTCCGGATCGCTGCCGTCGACGAACGTGGTTTCAATGCCGAGGCGGGCGAGGGTTTGAGAGAAGAGCGCCCGCGTGCCTCCGTACAGGCTGGAGGAGGAAACGATGTGGTCTCCTGCCTGCAATAGGGTCAGGACGGTCAAAGTCACCGCCGCCTGCCCCGAGGCTGTGGCCAGTGCCCCGACGCCTCCCTCCAGGGAAGCCATCCGCTCTTCGAAGACGGCGGTGGTGGGGTTGGAAAGCCGCGTGTAGATGTAGCCCTCCTCCTGGTGGGCGAACAACGCCGCGGCGTGATCGGTATCCCGGAAGACGAAGGAAGCGGTCTGGTAGATCGGCGTTATCCTGGCTCCGGTGGCAGGGTCTGGCGACGATCCTGCGTGTATCTGGCGTGTGGTGAACCCAAAAGATCTTTTTTCCATGTCGTTGTGCTCCTCGAATTGTTCTTCGTAATTCCTCGGTAGGGGCGCAGCACGCTGCTACCACAACCTCACGTTGCTCGGGCGCAAGCCAACGGCTCGCACCGCGATTTGCACCGGGCGACCTGCAGGTCGCCCCTACCACGAAAAACCCCCTTTCGCCTGGACGAAAGGGGGTAATCTGCATCGATAGCCTCACCTCTCATCTTCCAGAAAATTTCTGCCGGAATTGGCACCATGACGGGCAAACACATCGCCGGTCTGGTTGCCGAGGCTTCACAGGGCCGGTCCCTCCACCTCTCTGGATAAGAGTGGCAATTCTCGTATTCGGTTGTCGTGGCCGATGGTAGCACCAACAGGACGTTTTGTCAAACAAGGCAGCCCACCAGTGGAAGAGCAGGCCACCGTAGCCTCAAAGGGAAATGCCAAAGTCAAGGGAAAATAAAAAGGGCGCTTACAAAAACAGCGCCCTCTTTCCAAGATTAGGTGCTACCGATCATCCTCTTTTCTGCCGCCGCACCTCGTACCACAGACCAATCCCTGTAATACCCGACATTATGAGCAAAAATGTGCTAGGTTCAGGTATAGACGCAGGATAACCGGCCGGCGTAGGAGTCAGCGTAGGCGTTGGCGTAGGGGGCGGTGGATCGTAAAAAAGAATCTGCGCTATCTGATACCTGCCTTCGGTTGTGGAGTTTTTATCGTTGGTGAATGGGAGGCCATAATCTGGGTCCACCGGGTCGGTTTTACTGTTACCGTCAAAGCTGAATTTAGTGGACCCGCTATAGTTCCCACTCGTAACTACGGTATGTTCACAGCTATAATATTTGCCCTTCCAATTCACGAACTCACTGGTTATAACAGGCCACGTACGAACATCGTTATAATTGAAGCCATTCGCCCCCCAAGTCCCGAGGTTTGGAGAAGAATTTGAGCTACTATACACGTCCAATGTGGTTTCGGCAACCGTGTCCCCACATTTGGTTGTAACAGTAACAACCTGTCCTCCATCTACCGCGCTCCAGTTACCTCCATAACCATGCAACAATTCTACAGTACCACGCCACGTGTGCTTAACAAGTAAAGAACGAACAGACGGCATACCGAAAGTGTTCTGGGTAAATGTATGCCGTACATCATTGATATTGCTTTCGTCACGTATTTCTATCGCGGGGTACATCAGTTTAGAAGAAAACGTATTTCCAGATACTTCGACCTCACTCAATTTATCATCGCCGAAATTATCAGGTGAAACATCATCGCCGTAATATGGCGTAATTAATATGCCAAAGAGAGAGTCATTGCCTTCGATCTTGTTATCCTTAATAGATCCGGTCGATCCACTGAATAATATTCCCGGACATTGTTTGTTTTTCATAGAAATGACATTAGAGTCTATCGTCACATTTTTTGCATTATATACACTTACAGCTGTAGCCATCTCATTGTTTTCTGAATACAGAGTCAATTTTTCTATCGTAACATCATCTGATCGGACCTCAAATATGCTTTTACACGTGCTTTCGCCTGAAGGTGAAGGAGCTTTTATAGTAACGCCTTTATCAGGATATATGGTCACGGGATCAGTTATAGAAGGCAAATAACTCGAAAGTTCGATCGTCCCTACAGCTTCGATTTCTATGGTATCGGCTCCCTGATTCTCATTAGCTTTTTCGATAGCTGCTCGAAGTGTACCAGGCCCGCTGTCGTCAAGTGATGTTACTGTAAAAGTATCCGCATAGGCCGTAAGAGAAGACAAAAAAATGAAACCAGTCACCACCAAACACATTACAGAAAAGCGAAGAAAAAATTCAACCGAATTTCTATCACGTAACATTTCCCCTCTCCAGATAAACCAGTTGTTGCAAGGCATGAAAACCAAGCACATGCGACGAATCAACACGAGATCATTCAATTCGCCGAAGGCATTATACTATACCACCCGAAAAGATACATCTTTGAAGACGCAACGTCAAGCCACGCTATTCACTCGCATCAACCGACCTTTTTGTCCCACCATTCGCGCCATGCTACAATGCACGAGACCTGTAAACGGGAAAAACGCAGAGAGCAGCATGACCGAGAATCGAGATCGCAGAAAAGAAAACGTGCGAAAAGCCAGCACCACCATAGCGAAAGCAGCCGGAATCGTGATGACCGCGTTCCTGCTGAGCAAGACGCTGGGGCTCGTGCGGACGATGGTCATCAGCGCCCAGTTCGGCACGTCGCCTGAATTGGACGCTTACAATGCCGCTTTCAGGCTGCCCGATATGGTGTTCCAGCTGATAGCAGGGGGTGCCCTCGCATCGGCGTTCATACCCACGGTCAGCACTTACCTCACCAGGAAAGACGAAGCCGGAGCTTGGAAGCTTTTCAGCGCCGTCGCCACCTGGGTACTCCTGATAGGCACGATCGTCGCAGCCATCAGTTCTCTGCTTGCCCTGCCGCTGGTGGAACACGTCATAGCTCCGGGGTTCTCACTCCACCAGCAAATGCTCACAGCAAGCCTGATGCGCTGGATGTTCGTTGGGAGCGTGATATTCGGCGTTAGCGGACTCGTGATGGCAAATCTCAACGCCCGCCAGCATTTCCTCTTCCCGGCGCTCGCCCCGTCCGTCTACAACATAGGAATCATCTTAGGAGCATGGCTCCTTGCTCCAACGTACGGGGTATACGGGCTGGTGTTCGGCGTGGTGGCGGGGGCAGCAGGACACCTGCTGATACAACTGCCTGCTCTGGTCAGGTTCGGCTTCAGGTACACCCCATGGCTCGGGTTCCACGATCCCGGCGTGAGGGAAGTCCTGCGCCTGATGGGGCCGCGAGTCGTGGGAATATCCGCGGTGCAGATAAACCTGCTCGTGAACACCATCCTGGCATCCGGTCTGAGCCACGGGAGCCTTTCGGCTCTGAACTACGCATGGATGCTGATGCTCCTTCCGCAGGGGGTGTTCTCCCAGGCCGTGGCAACGGCAGCCTTTCCGACCCTTTCGGAACAAGCAGCCAGGAACGAACGCAAAGCCCTGAACGATACGCTGGGAGCGATTCTGAGAACCGTGTTCTTCCTCACCATTCCTGCCAGCGCCATGCTCATTGTCCTGAGGAAGCCGATAATCGCCCTGTTGCTCCAACGTGGAAATTTCACAGCGCACTCCACCGATCAGGTCGCTTTCGCCTTGCAGTTCTACGCCATGGGGCTGTTCGCCCACTCCGGCGTGGAGATCCTCGACAGGGCTTTCTACGCCCTCCACGATACCATGACTCCGGTCGTCGTGGGCATATCTGCAATGGTGCTGAACATGGCTCTGAGCCTGTGGCTCGTGCACCCACTCCAGCACGGAGGGTTGGCGCTGGCCAATTCGATCGCCACAGTGGGAGAGATGTCGGCGCTGCTCTGGCTCATGAAGAAACGACTGGCAGGAGCCGGAAGCTGGGGACTGACGACGTCGGTCGGGAAGAGCCTGGCGGGAACGGCCGGGATGTGGGCGGTCCTGGGGTGGATGCTGAGCGTCACCAGGATTCCAGAGTGGCAGATGGCGCTGATAGGACTGGCAGCAGGAGTCCCGCTATACTTGCTGCTTTCCTACGTTCTCAAAGTCAGGGAACTCCACATGCTCAAAAGCCTGCTGAGGTCGAGATGAAAAAGAATTTGATTGTCGTGGCAGTAGTGGCCGCCTTGCTGGCGATTGCCGCTCTGTTCCCGGAATGGCTCGCCAGGGTCGAATACTACCTCGGATACGCAGTTTGCAGCCAGACGCCGGATCAAAGTCTGTTCGCGGGCACCCACCAACTCCCGATGAGCGCCCGATGTATGGGGTTCTTCGCGGGAGCTTTTCTGGTGGAACTTGGCATGGTGCTCAGGGACGATAGAAGCGTTCTGTGGCCTCCGCTGCCTGTATCGCTCGTGCTCCTCTCCTTCGTGACGCTATGGGCTGTAGATGGAATCAACACCTCGCTTGCGGACATGCAGGCGTTCCACCTGTACCCATCGAGCAACCCGGCCCACCTCATCAGCGGGCTGCTCGGAGGAACCGGGACCGCCTACCTGGTTACGCCCTTCTTCAACTCACTGGTGTGGTCGGAAACGGAAAACCAAACCGTTTTCGGTGGGCTCTCTGGATTGTCCGTGTTCCTGCTTCTGGACGCGTTGTTTGCTTACTCGGCACTCGAAGGCGGGGCTGCTCCAATGTGGGCGATGGCAACGTTCAGCGCCATCGGCATGTTGGTTACTTTCGCCCTGGCGACAACCCTGGCAGTGGTGGTATTATTAAGGAAGGAAAAAACCTTCGCACGATGGAGTGACCTGCTTCCGTTCGTTCTGATTTCCGCGGGGATAGCAGCGATGCTGATTGCAGGGATGTACTTCCTGAAGAGAACGGGTACGAGAGTTCTCCCTCCGCACTGGTAGGGAGTAGAATTCGGGGTAGAGGTATGAATTTCGATTTGAACAGAATGCCAAAAGTGATGAGCGTCTATCTGAGGCTCTCACAATATCCAATCCTCTCTCGAGAAATCCGGAGAAGGATGAGGGAGGAGATATTTGCCCGCGGGGTCATCACGCAGGAGCAGTTCGAAAAAGAAGTGCGGGAGAAAGCGATACTTTCCCAGAAACACGAAGGCCTCTCCGACCCGGTCACGGAGGAACCGCCGCAGCAATGGCAGGAACGGCTACAGATCGTAAGGGATCACCTGACCGATTTCTATTTCGCCATGAACTTGCCTTTTTCCAGATTCGAGGAAATAGTGCGATCGGTGCTCAGCGCAAGACGCCCCAACGAAGACGTCATCCTCACGTTCAACCCGGAGATGGCTCCCTGGGACATCCTGTTCGCGCAGGCGAAGGAATACGAAAAACTGCCGCCGGACAAGAAAGCCAAAGTCAAGCACCACCTCCAACAGATCATCGTTGTGCTGACCAGGGGGATGATCAGCGATCAGTTGAGCTTCGTCGGAGTGGCGCGGAAGCATTTCGACATCTTCGATCTGGACGAAATCCACAGCAGGCGCATCGGCAGAGGGAAGATCGGCGGGAAAGCTGCGGGGATGATGCTGGCTTACAAAGTCGTCAAAGAAAACCCGGACGTAGGCCCTTACGTGGACATACCGGATTCCTACTTCCTCGGAGCGGATGTGTTCTACGAATTCCTCGAGCACAACAGGCTGTTCGAGTTCATGAACCAGAAATACCGTCCTTACGAAGACGTTCTGAGAGACTATCCCATCACCGCATCGAAATTTCTGGAAGGGAAATTCCCCGAAGAGGTAGTCACCGGGATACGTGATCTGCTCCAGGGGCTCGGGAACGCTCCTCTCATCGTTCGCTCCTCGAGCCTGCTGGAAGACAACTTCGGGGTTTCCTTTGCCGGAAAATACGATAGCTTCTTCGTGCCCAATCAAGGAACTCTGGAAAAGAATTTACAGGAGGTGCTAACAGCGGTAAAGAAAGTCTATGCCAGCACGCTGAACCCCAACGCCCTCCTCTACAGGCAACAAATGGGGCTCATAGATTACGACGAGCGAATGGCGATACTGATCCAGAGGGTCGAGGGGAGCCGGTTCAAGGATTTCTACTTCCCGACCGTGGCCGGGGTTGCATTCAGCAGGAACCCCTTCCGCTGGACGCCGCGAATCCGCAGGGAAGACGGCTTCCTGAGGATGGTCTTCGGACTCGGCACGAGGGCCGTGGACAGGGTAGCCAACGACTATCCAAGGATGGTGGCATTGAGCCACCCAACCCTCAGGCCGGAAGCCACAGCCGACAAAATCCGCAAGTACTCACAGAAGTTCGTGGACGTGATAAATTTGAAGAAGAACTCCTTCGAAACCCATCCTCTCTCCGACGTGCTCGATTTCGATTATCCCGGCGTGGAATACCTTGCGTCGGTGGACAACGGGGACTACCTATCTCCGATCCACTCGCTCGGAGCCGGGGTCGCACCTGAAAACATGGTGCTTACCTTCGACCGGCTGCTAAAGGAGAAACGATTCACCGATCTGATGAAAGGGATCCTGAAAAGTGTGGAAAGGGCCTACGGAAGGCCTGTGGACATGGAATTTACCCTGAGGATAATCCCGAAAAGGCCTCATCCGGAGTTCAGGGTCAGCCTTCTTCAATGCAGGCCGCTCAGCAGCAGAGAGGAAGAAGAGATCTCGAACTGGCCCACCGGGATCTCCAAAAAGGACATCGTGTTCAGCACTCGGGGGCTCGTTCCCCACGGGCAGGTCAAGAAAATCGAGTACGTGATCTACGTAGACCCAAGGAAATACAGACTCGCCCCGAGCAATGAAGTGCGGTTCGAAATCGGCAGGCTCATCGGGAAACTGAACACTCTGATGGCCGGCAAGACATTCATCCTGGTCGGGCCGGGCAGATGGGGAAGCTCGAACATCGAACTCGGCGTGCGGGTGACATACGCCGACATCTACAACTCGAGGATGCTGGTGGAGGTTGCATTTGCAGGAAACGAAGGTACGCCGGAAGTTTCTTTCGGGACACACTTCTTCCAGGATCTGGTCGAAGCCAACATCTATCCGCTGGCCCTGTACCCGGGAGAAAACGGCAACGCCTTCAACGAAGAATTCTTCGACAAATCCCCGAATTCCCTTGCCCGCTTCCTTCCGGAGAAAAAGGAATTCTCGGAATTCGTCAAAGTGATCGATGTGCCGAAGCTGTACAGAGGCAAGCACCTGGAAGTCATCATGAATTCGGATAAGGAAAAAGCTCTGGGATTCCTGAAAAAATACGACTGATTTTAAGGAGAACAACGTGATCGACGATGAAACTTCGTCCAGGCTGGTGAAACTGGCCCAGGAGGCGCGAAACAATTCCTATGCACCTTACTCTCACTACCATGTCGGCGCCGCCGTACTCGCGGCGTCGGGTAAAATCTACACTGGAGCGAACGTGGAGAACTCCTCCTACGGGCTTTCGGTGTGCGCCGAGAGGGTGGCGATATGGAAAGCGGTATCAGAAGGTGAGAAACAGATCCTCGCCGTTGCCGTGGCGACCGAGAACGGAGGCACCCCCTGCGGTGCCTGCAGGCAGGTGATGTCGGAATTCGGCAGCGGTGACATCCCGGTCCTCGTAGCCGATGCCGAAGGATTAAAACAAACCTTCCGGCTCGAGGACCTTCTCCCGGAAGCTTTCAGCGGGAGCGATCTGGTATCCGGCAACGAGTGACATGAAAAAATTCGTCCTTGCATTGGTAATTCTGACCACCGTCCTGACAGGCGGAGCCGTGAATCCTGCACGGGTCTCTGCTGATCAAGACGCGCGCGTCAGGGCGCTGATGCAAAGGATGTCCCCAGAAGAGAAAATCGGCCAGCTATTCGTCGTGACATTCGAAGGAAACGACGTCTCGCCGAACTCGGACATAGCGAGGTTGATCCAGTTCTACCACATCGGCGGTGTGGTGATCTCGGAAAAGAACGGGAACTTCACAAACGACGGAAATACGGCTGCACAGGTCGCGCATCTGACGAACCATCTCCAGTCCCTCGCGTACGGACTTGGAGAAAGCAAGATTCTACCCGATACCCCACCCTGGGAACTGCCTGCGGGGACGTCGACTACCATCCCTCTCTTGATAGGAATCGAGCAGGAAGGGGATGGGTACCCGTTCACCGAACTCAGAAACGGGTTCACCCCGATTCCAAGCCCACTGGCAATAGGCGCGACCTGGAAGCCGAAGAACGCTTCCAGAACAGGGGAGATCGTCGGCGAAGAGCTTGCCGCGGTGGGAGTGAACATGCTGCTCGGGCCATCGCTGGACGTGCTGGACACCCCACGCCGGACTTTGCCCGGGAGCATGGGTACCAGGACTTTCGGCGGAGACCCGTTCTGGGTAGGGAAAATGGGGCAGCAATACATCGCCGGCGTTCACAACGGAAGCAAAGGCAAAGTTCTGACAGTCGCCAAGCATTTCCCCGGGCAGGGTTCGAGCGACCGAAGGCCTGAGGAAGAAGTCGCCACGGTGCAGAAATCCCTTGCCGAACTGAAGCAAGTGGAGCTTGCCCCGTTCCTGGCCGTCACGTCGAAATCCACCCAAGTGGATCAGCGCACCGATATGCTCATGAGTTCTCACGTCCGCTACCGCGGCTTCCAGGGGAACATCAGAAACCTGACACCGCCGATAAGCATGTCGCCTCAATTGCAGCAGCTTCTGAACCTGCCGTCGCTGAAAGAATGGAGGGATGGCGGTGGAGTGATCATGAGCGATGCCCTCGGCGTACCGGCCATCAGAAGCTACGAAGATCCGGAACTGAAGCACTTCCCATACCGACAGGTTGCCCAAGAAGCATTCCTCGCCGGGAACGACCTGCTTTACCTTTCAAGGTTCGCCCTGACGGACGACTGGAAAGACGAACTGTCGAACATACAGGGAGCGCTCGACTTCTTCCAGAAGAAATATCGAACCGACCCCACTTTCAAAGCCGCCGTGGATAAATCGGTGGAAAGAATCCTGAGACTGAAGCTCAAGCTCTATCCAACCATGACGTGGCGAAGCACGCAGGTTCAGACGGAAGGATTGGAAAAGAAAATCGGAAAAGGCACTGCCACGATCGGCGCCATAGCGAAGGAGAGCATCACCTTGCTTTACCCCGGCCCGAAGGAGCTGGCCGATCGAATGCCCACAGGCCCCCAGGCGGGAGAGAAAATCCTGATCGTCACGGACGTCCGCAGAGCAAAAGCATGTCAGAAATGCAGGGCATTCGAGCTGATCCCGAAAGACGAACTCGGGAAGATATTCCTGCACCTGTACGGCCCGGAGGGCACCGGCCAGATAACATCATCCCAAATACACACGATCTCCTTCCACGACCTGAAGAGATACGTCGTAGCCCGCGAAGAAAACAAAACGCCGCCAGACCCTGCCGTGGCAAAGTACATCAAGGAATCCAGGTGGATCTTCTTCGCCATGCTGGACGTGGACACGGCAGAATATCCGGATTCCGACGCCCTTTCCCGATTCCTCAGGTTGCCCAACGAAGAACAGGACAAGAAACTCGTGGTGCTATCCTACAGCGCCCCTTATTACCTGGACCAAACGGAGATAAGCAAGCTCACGGCCTATTTCGGGGTGTATTCCAAGGTGCTGCCCTTCCTCGAAGCATCGATCAGGGGAATCTACCATGAGTTCGCCCCGGCCGGACACTCACCGGTTTCCATCACCGCTCTGAACTACGACCTGATAGATGTAACGGCACCGGACCCAGGGCAAATCATCAAGATAATTCCGTTGAGCAAAGCCGAGGGAGAGGGATCGCCTCAGCAGCCAGCCAACATCAAAGTCGGCTCAACATTGGAGCTTGCCACAGCACCGATACTCGACCACAACGGCAATCCCGTTCCCGACGGAACGCCCGTGGTGTTCCGACTGATGTACCCGGCCGAATCGCTGGAGCTACCTCAACACGAAACCACCACCGTCAACGGAGTAGCACGCACCACCGTGAAGCTCGAACGCGAAGGGGAGCTGTACATAACGGCGAGCTCCGGAGAAGCGAGAAGATCCACCACCCTCGTCATCACCATCACCGGAGGGAAGAGCGGCGTAATAGCGACTCTGGTCCCAAAGCCCACCCCGACCAACACGCCGGTACCCACCCCAACACCCACGATCACTCCCTCCCCAACCCCGTATCCGACGCCGTCGGGGCCCACCGGGGAAGTCGCTCCGCCGCAAAAGAAACGGGTCGACTTCGTTTCGCTCCTGGCCGCCCTGCTGGGTGTAGCAGTGGCCGGAAGCATGGGGTTCGATTCCAGGAGACAAACATCGATCGAAAAAGCCGTTTCGGTCCTTCTGAAAAGCGTGATCGTGGGAATGCTGGCGTACGTGATATACGGCTTCGGCATCCTGCCGGGAGCGTCCTGGATGCAGCATTCGATGGGCGCATGGGGAGCAGCAGTTGTGGCGTTCGTCGGGGGGATGATACCCGTGGTTCTGGGTTGGTGATCCAAACAAGCCGGATATCCATGGGAGCAAGGAGGTACGATTTGCTCATCGATAGAGTCAGAGAGATTTATTTCCGGGTCGATGACCCCGTGCACGGCTTCGACCACGTCCTCAGAGTCCTCTCCCTGGCGGAGTTCATAGCGAGAGAAGAAGGAGGGGACGTGGAAATCGTGCAGGCAGCGGCGCTGCTCCATGACATAGGTCTGGCAACAGGAGGAAGGGAAGGCCATCACGAACGGTCTGCCCGGGAAGCGAGAAGAATCCTGGAGGAAGAAACCGACTGGCCGGAAAGCCGGATAAACGAAGTGATCCACGCCATACGAGCACACAGATTCCGGGATAGAACCTCCCGGCCGGAAACACTGGAAGCCAGGATTCTGTACGATGCGGACAAACTCGACGCAATAGGGGCCGTAGGAATCGCCAGATCGTTCGCTTATCTCGGGAAACACGGAAAACGGTTGTGGAACGTCTCCCCGTTCGAAGTGGACACCAAAGCCACACCTCCGGAAAGGGACGAATACACCCCGGCGCACGAATTCGCCTATAAACTTTCCCGGATCAAGGATACACTCTACACGGAGACAGCAAAGGAAATCGCAAAGGGCAGACACCGATTCATGGTGGAATTCTTCGAAAGGATGGAGCGAGAAACAAACCTGGAAGACTTTCAAAGGAGGACGGAATGAAACTTCAGGGCAAAGTTGCCATGGTGACCGGAGGAGCGTCGGGGATCGGTAAAGCCACCGCACTCCTATTCGCCAGCGAGGGTGCCAGCGTGGCGATCGTGGACATCGACGAGGAGCTCGGGGAAGCTGTTGAACGGGAGATAACGAACGCCGGAGGGAAAGCCATTTTCATCCGGTGCGACGTGACCAATTCCAACGACTGCCACAATGCAGTGGACAGAACGGTGGACGAATTCGGCGGGATCGACATTCTCTTCAACAACGCGGGCATCATCCGGAGGGCGTCGGTGGTGGACACGACCGAAGAAGAATGGGACAGGGTCATGGCAGTAAACGTCAAATCCGTCTTCCTGTGCAGCAAATATGCCATCCCGGTTATGGCGAAGGCCGGAGGGGGCGTGATAGTGAACACGGCATCCGGATGGGGACTCGTCGGTGGCAAGAACGCTGCCTCTTACTGCGCATCCAAAGCCGCCGTGGTGAACCTGACGAAAGCCATGGCAATAGATCACGGCCCTCAGGGCATCAGAGTGAACGCCGTTTGTCCAGGGGACACTGCCACCGGGATGCTGCGGAGTGAAGCACAGCAGCTTGGAGCGCCGACCGAAAAGTTCTTCGAAGAAGCCGCCGACCGCCCACTCGGGCGCATTGGATCGCCGGAAGAGATTGCCAGAGCCGTACTCTTCCTGGCCAGCGACGATTCGTCCTTTGTCACCGGCACGGCTCTCGTGGTAGATGGAGGAGGCCTGGCTGGATAACGAGTGAAGGGATTAGGGTGCAGGGGGTGACAAAATTCGGCTCACCGCCCCCGCTCCTCGCACTCCGCCAAAGCGGAAGCGATTTCTTCCCTTACCCACGCCGAAGGCTCGATCTCCAGTGCATCTCTCAATCCGGCAACAGCGTCTGAAGTGCATATCCTCCCAAGGGCCCAGGCAGAATGCCCCCTCACGAGCGGCTCGTGATCCCTCAACGCCTTGAGGAGCACCGGCACGGCCTCTTCCGAGCCCCAGTTGCCAAGGGCCACAGCGACGTTTCTTAACAGTCCCCTCCGCTTGGCGCGCTTCACCGGGCTCTTCCTGAACATCTCCCGAAAGCCTTCCTCGTCGAGATCCATGAGATCCAACAGATCAGGGACATCGAGACCAGGACGAGGAGCGAACTCCGGATGGACGCTCGGACGGGAAAATCTTCTGTTCCACGGACAAACCTCCTGGCACACATCACACCCGAAAATCCTGTTGCCGATCAGTGGGCGCAAGTGCTTCGGTATGGGCCCTTTCAGCTCAATCGTCAGGTAGGAAATACACTTCCTGGCATCTATGAGATACGGAGCAAGGAGGGCGCCAGTGGGACATGCGTCGATGCACCTGGTACACCCGCCGCACGTGCCGAGTTCGTTGTCGGTCAAAGCCGAAACCTCCGGAGGGAGCACCTCGTCCGGTGTGAGATCCAGCGGCAGGATCAGCTCCCCAAGAAACATCCACGAACCGAACTCCGGAGAGATCAGACAGCCGTTCTTGCCGATGAATCCAAGCTTCGCCCTGGCCGCCAGCTCCCTTTCCAGGATAGGCCCGGTATCCACATACGCCCGTCCATCGAGATCCTGCCCGGTCTCGCCCTCGATCCACGAGAGAAGCTCCTTCAAACGCCCCTTCATCACGTCGTGATAATCATCGCCCCAAGCGTACCTGCTTATCACCCCTTTGTCCGGAGAGATTTCGAGCGTGTCCGGGCGGGACGGATGGTAATAATTCATGGCCACCACCACGACGCTCCGAGCCTCCGGCATGACATCCAGGACGCTCCTGCGCTCCAACCGGCGACGGTAGAGATACCCCATCTCCCCGTGGAATCCTCTTTCCAACCAATCCAGAAAGAAACCGGCCGTAGCCATCGTCCCAGGTTCCAGAACGGCAACAAGATCGAACCCGAGCTCCCTTGCCTTCTCTTTGATCTCCTCCGATAGCCTTTCCACCCTCAATCCTCCGTAATGCGGTAACACCAATATAACCTAACGGGAGAGAGGTGTAAAACCTCGATAGCGCCTGCCATGCCCCAAGGAGACCAAGAACGAAGTTCAGAGGCAAAAGGCAGTTTCACCCTGATGAACGCGTAAGCAGTAAGCTGCAGGTCTCTGCTACAACCGCACACAGCATTTTCATCGTCTCGATCTGGGACAACAGGAAAAGCTCTCAGAAGCTTTCGGACTGCGCAAGTCCCGCGAAGTTTTACGCGCAACGGGCTATGTGCTATAATCCAGACGGACTTGACTTATTACTGAGAATAAAGGTGCCGGGCGTATGAAGTCCGGCATCAAGTTTGAGGAGAGTGAAAGTTGGAAAAGCAATCCTTTTTTACAGTCCAGAAAGAGGAACTGGAAGGCCGTCACGCACGCCTGACGGTCGAGTTCGACGAAAATCAAATTCGAGAAAGACTCAACCGAACTGCAAAAGAACTCGCAAAGCGGGTCAGGCTCCCCGGATATCGCCCCGGCAAGGCCCCTGCCCGTGCCGTGCTAAGATACTTAGGTGAGGAAGCCGTCCGAGAAAAACTCGCCGAGCAGCTCGCCGAGGAAGTTTACTTCGATGCCCTAAAAGAGGCAGGAATCGAGCCGTTCGACATGGGCGAGATCGAAAGCGTGGAATTGAAGCCAATGAAATTCGTCTTCACCGTCCCATTGGCCCCCGTGGTAAAGCTCGACGATGGGTATAAATCCGTCAGAATTGAAGAGGAAGAGGTAAAAGTCGACGACGAGATGGTCGACAAAGCGCTCGAAGGTCTGCAGGAAGAGAGTGCTCAATGGGTGCCCACGGAGGAAGAGGCTGCCAGACCGGGAGACAAAATCACCATCGACCTGAAAGTATCGGCTGATGGCAAAGAGATGTTGAACGAGGAAGAGCTCGAATTCGTGCTGGAAGAAGGCGGGGTTTTCAGGCAGGAATTCGTAGACGAAGTGGTCGGAATGAAAGTCGGGGAAACGAAAGAATTCAAGATAGATTATCCCGAAGACGCCAAGGTCCCGTGGGCCGGGAAGGAAGCAACCTTCACCGTAGAACTTCTGTCAGTGAAAAGGAAAGAAGTCCCTGAGCTGGATGATGAATTTGCGAAAGAAATGGGGGACTTCGAGGATTTAGAGGAGCTCAAACAGCGCATAAGGCAGTCGTTCGAAGAAGAACTCTCGGCTCAGGCGAAGAACCAGTTCGTGGAAAAAGCTCTGGATGCGCTCCTGGAGCACGCTGAAATGGAGTATCCGGAGGAGATGATAGAAAAAGAACTGAACCTCCTGGTCGAAAACAGGAAGAAAGAAATCTCCCGGATGGGTTGGGACTGGAATTCCTTCCTCCGCATCTCCGGCAAAGACGAAGCATCGTTCAGGGAATCCCTCAGAGAAGAAGCAAAGCGCGCCGTCGAAGAGCGCCTGGCGCTGAAAGAACTGGCAAAAGCGGAGAACATCGAAGTTTCCGAAGAAGATGTAAACGACAAGATAAAAACCATGCTCGCAAGCGTACCCGATTCGAAAGACACCAAAGAGCTCTACGAGAACGAGGATTTCCGAGAAGCCGTACGGGGGGAGCTCCTCATAGAAAAAGCCTATGACAAATGGCTGGAAATGGTCTCAGGGAAGCCTGCAGAAGAAGAAACGACAGAAGAAGCTAAAGAGACGCCCGAAGAAGCTACGGAAGAAGAAACTGAACCCGAGACTACAGAAGAGGAGAATTGAGGAAACATGGCACCAAAAATTCCTTCATCTCTGATCCCAATGGTCATAGAGACCACCGGGAGGGGAGAACGAGCGTACGATATCTATTCCCTCCTGCTGAAGGAGCGGATCATATTTCTGGGCACTCCGATCGACGCCCAGATAGCCAATCTGATAGTGGCGCAAATTTTGTACCTCGATAGGGAAGATCCGGAAAGGGAAATTTCCCTGTACATAAACTCGCCCGGTGGGCAGATATACCCCGGTCTCGCCATCTACGACACGATGCAGCTGGTAAGAGCGCCGGTGTCCACCATAGCCGTGGGATGGACGGCGAGCATGGCCACGGTGCTGCTGACCGCAGGCGAAAAAGGGAAGCGGTACGCCCTGCCGCACTCCACGATTCACCTGCATCCGGCCGGAGGCGGAGCCCAGGGATACGCCCCAGATGTCGAAATTCAGCTCAACGAGCTGATGAGAATGCAGAAATTGCTTCAGCACCTGATAGCACGCCACACCGGTAAGCCAATCGAGGAAGTGGCAAAGGATTTCGAAAGAGACAGGTACATGAACCCTCAGGAAGCCGTAGAATACGGCCTGGTGGACGAAGTCCTGGGTGGAGCGGACGAAGAAGTGGCATACCTTACCGGCGGGAGCAAACCCTGGAAACCGTCCAAGGAAGAGGAAGACGAATGAGCGACAGATCTCCGCGCAGATGCTCCTTCTGCGGCAAAACAGAGGATCAGGTCTTTCGACTGTTGTCGGGGCCAAACGGGGTCTACATCTGCGACGAATGCGTTTCGCTTGCCTATGAGGTAATCAAAGAAGAAAAGGCCTCGGCAGCACTCTCCGTAGAAGGGGAAAGCAATACCCAGGGCATAGTCAAAGCCCCTCCAAAACCTCACGAAATAGTGGAACGCCTGAACGAATACGTCATAGGACAGGAGAGAGCGAAGAAAGTCCTCTCGGTAGCCGTGTACAACCATTACAAGAGGATCATCAGCGGAGTTCAGTCCGACGAAGACGTAGAAATCTACAAGAGCAACATCCTGCTGATCGGCCCAACAGGGTGCGGGAAGACACTCCTTGCCAAGACGTTAGCCAAGATACTCGACGTGCCTTTCGCCATAGCCGACGCTACGGGCATCACGGAAGCGGGGTATGTTGGGGAGGACGTGGAGACGATCCTGCTCAGATTGTTGCAGGCCGCCGATTTCAACATAGAGCGAGCCCAGGTTGGAATCGTGTACATCGACGAAATAGACAAAATCGCCAGGAAAACAGGCGGCAGCCCATCCATAACCAGAGACGTCTCCGGCGAAGGGGTACAGCAGGCTCTGCTCAAGATCATCGAAGGCACCGTCGCCAACGTCCCGCCCACTTCAGGGCGCAAGCATCCACAGCAGGAATTCATACAGCTCGATACGACCAACATCCTTTTCATCGCCGGAGGCTCATTCGAAGGTCTGGAAGAGATCATCCTCAAACGGACGGGTGGCAAATCTCACGTAGGGTTCCAATCCATCCAGGAAAACCGGGCGAAGCGTGAGGAAGAGCGGTCCAGGTTGCTGGAGCAGGTGATGTCGGACGACCTCGTGAAATACGGTATGATCCCGGAATTCGTGGGAAGGATGCCGGTGGTGGTCAACCTTCATCCTCTGGACGAAGAGGCCCTGGTGAGAATACTGACCGAGCCCAGGGACGCCATCGTCAAGCAGTACCGAAAACTCTTCGCACTCGACGGAGTGGAGCTGGTGTTCACGCCGGAAGCGCTGAAGGCCATCGCCAGGAAAGCGATGAAAATGACCACCGGCGCAAGGGCCCTACGCACGATAGTCGAGAATCTGCTGCTCGACGTCATGTACGAGATACCGTCGAGGCCGAACGCCGCCAAGTGCGTCATAAACTCAGAGGTGATCGAGGAAGGGATTCGCCCGATTTTGCTAAACAAGCAGGGGCAAGCCATCCCCTGGGGTGAAGAAGAACTGAAGAAAACAGCTTGACCGCTTGCCAAGAATCCGGGAACAGATCGGACAGTCGGATGGGGAAACTGACACCAAAAGCAAATTTCTGGCTCGAAAACGAAAATGGAGACGTAGTGCTTAGCCCATGGCGGGTCAAGCTGCTCGAAGAAGTCGCCCGAACCGGCTCCATCAGCGGGGCAGCAAGAGCAATGAACATCCCCTACCGACTCGCATGGCAGCGGATCAGGGAAATGGAAGATCGCCTCGGCTCTACTTTAGTCGTAGCGCACACAGGGGGAAGCAAAGGGGGCGGTGCTTCTCTGACGCCGGAAGCTGAAGAAGTCGTCAGGAAATTCCGCGGTTTCCTACAGGGCCTGGAAGAAACCGTGGAAGAGCACTTCAAGGAAAATTTCCCCGACTGACTGCATTCCCGATACCTACGATCGTAAGACGCGCCTACGTTTGTAGCAAATCATCCTTTCGAAGGTGAAACGCTCGATGAAAGCTTTGAAAAGCTTGCCATGGCTCAAGGGCGCCACATCGAAGTTGCGCTCTGTTTTTGCAAGGAGTGAGGAAGCCTCCTTGATTTTCGCTGCAACCGTCGTGGGACTGGTAACCGGGTACACGGCCGTAGCTTTCATCTGGCTCATAGAGGAATCCGAACACATTGCCTTCGAAGTGATCTACCCCTACCTGTATTCTGTAACCCATCTGGGACACTGGACGATTATCGTCATCCCTGCGCTCGGATCGCTCATCTCAGGGCCGCTCATCTATTTCTTCGCCCAGGAAGCCAAAGGGCACGGCGTTCCAGAGGTGATGATGGCCATCGCTTTACAGGGAGGAAAGATGCGCCCTATCGTCGCCGTGATCAAAGCCCTGGCATCCAGCGTCTGCATCGGAAGCGGCGGTTCGGCAGGGCGAGAAGGGCCGATCGTTCAAATCGGCTCCGTCATGGG
>CAZEXY010000022.1:0-1559 GCA_964516345.1 uncultured Anaerolineae bacterium | reverse complement strand
TGGAAATTCCCGCCCGCTCTGAAGCCTGCCGTAGGAGGGCTGGTGCTCGGCGGAATAGGGTTTCTCGCTCCCTACACCCTCGGAACCGGTCTTCCCTGGATAGAAAGGGCTTTGCAAGGAGGGCTTTGGTGGAAGCTGATGATAGTCGCGGCTTTCGTAAAGATCATAGGAACCTCCCTTACCCTCGGCTCCGGGAACTCCGGCGGCATCTTCTCGCCATCCCTGTTCATGGGAGCAATGCTGGGAGGAGCTTTTGGAATGTGGGTCAACACGAACTGGCCCGCCATAACCGCACCTTACCAGGCCTACGCTCTGGTAGGCATGGCGGCCCTCTTCGCTGGAGCGGCAAGGGCTCCCGTCACAGCGATCCTGATGGTTTTCGAAATGTCGGACGACTACAGAATGATACTGCCGCTGATGTTCGCCACCGCAGCCAGCGTGCTCGTGTCCGAATACCTGAGCAAAGACAGCATCTACACGCTGAAACTGACCCGACGCGGCATCTATCTGGAGCGAGGACACGAGATAGACGTGATGCAGGGAGTCACGGTCGGAGAGGTGATGAGCAAGAACATGGAATTCGTCGATCCGTCGATGCCTCTCACCGAGCTGGATGAGATGTTCAAGAAGACATTCCATCACGGATTCCCGGTCGTGAACAAGGAAGGGAAGTTCATGGGAATCGTCACCCTCCACGACCTGATGAAAGCCCGGGAGAAAGGGATTTTCGAGCGACACGTGGTGAGCGAGATCATGAATCGCAACCCCATAGTAACACACCCCGAAGAGCCCGTTTGGCGCGCCCTGAGGACGATGGGGGAGAAAGATGTAGGTAGATTACCGGTGGTGGATCGGAACGATCCATCCAGATTGCTTGGAATGCTAAGGCGAGGTGACATCATCAAAGCGTATCAGAGAGGCATTCAGAAAAGGCTCGACGCTCACACCAGCGTGGATCGGGTTCGGCTCGCCCACCTGACGGGGATGGAAATCATGGAATTCACCATACGCCCGGGGTCTCCACTTGCAGGAAGGGCCATAAAAGAAGCAAGGCTACCCGAAGGAGCCCTGCTCGTCACGTTGCGGCGAGGAGGGAACGTAGCGATAATCCACGGCGACGTAATTTTGCAACCCGGAGACAAGGTCACGGTTCTGGCGAAAAAATCCACCGCCGAGAAAGTTCGCAAACTATTCCAGCCAGAGGTAGAAGAGGAGGTTATTCACCGGCGGGCCCCATTCGAATGATGCCCCGCCCGGAAGAGAACCGAGCGAGGCCATCCATATCCCTTATTCACCAAGGCCTTTTCCCCAGATCACCAGAAAAGGAACCTTACCTTTCCCTGAGAAAGATCACCCTCCCAATCTCATGAGCAAACTGAGGAGATCGAACGGGAAGATGTCCCAGAATCCATGATGTGAGCTCCCACCACCCGGAGGGGTTGGGGTCGATTGCGTCGGCGTCGGGGTGGGCCGAGCCGATGTCGCGGTAGGCGTGGGGGTCGGTCGAGCCTGGGTCGCGGTCGGCGTCGGGGTCGGCCGAGCCGATGTCGCGGTAGGCG
>CAZEXY010000021.1:19103-26531 GCA_964516345.1 uncultured Anaerolineae bacterium | reverse complement strand
GAGGACTATGTACTCCCTGGCCACCCATCCCGTTTCTCCGTTTGGCGTCGAGACCTTGACCCATACGTGTCCGTCCTTTTGCCGTGATTCCCCGGAGAGGACGACATGGGTTCCTTCAGGGAGGAGCGTCACCAATTTGCCGCCTGGCGCTGCTCGCAGACGTACGTTCGAGCCGGAAGCGTTGCCTATGATACCGGTCAGGGGAGCTGGCGTCGGCGTATCGGTGGGCTTTGGCGTCGGGGATGGCGTTGGGGAAGGTGCGAGGGTTGGTGTAGGCGTCGCTGTGGGGGTGGGTGACGGCGTAGACGTTGCCGTTGGCGTGGGTGTTGGGTTGAATGGGGTCGGTGTCGGCGTTCTCGTCGGCGTAGGTGTTGGCGTTTGCGTGGGCGGGATGAACGGTTTCAGCTCGGTGGAGGGAATCACGGTGAACACCATAGCCACTGGGCGCTGTAGCTCGGTTGCAACTTCTTTCTGTACCCGGAACGTTTCTTCGTAACCCACTTTCCTCGTGGATCGGAGCGTTACGTTCAGATGAAGCACGTGGTTTTCGTCCGTTCCTCCGATCTTCACTTTCTCCAAGGACACGCCTGGCATGCTCGAGACGGCCGATTCTACGGCCTGGTTTACGGCTTTTCTGAACCTTGCCTGTGCAACCGAGCGGTAGGTGAAGTAACCCAGGATTATGGCGAGGATCACCACCATCAAGGTCATTCCGGCGGCGCCCCTGCCGAAAGTTTCCACCCGTTCCTGGCGTTCTGCTTCCGGGCGGAAGCCGAACAGAAGGAACATCACGCTCCCGGCGGCTGCGATGGCCACTGCGTTGGTGAGGTATAGCAGCACCGCTCCTCCGGCAAGGTTCCAGAGGGCCATGGAGATCGATATCCCTATGGTGGCAAGGGGAGGGACGAGGGCTGCCGCTATGGCCACGCCTGGCAGCGAGGCGGAAACTTCTTTCTTGCAGAGCGCGTAACTTCCGGCCGCGCCGGACGCCAGGGCCACCAGTAGATCGAGGAGGTTTGGCTTGGTCCTGCCGAGCATTTCTGCGGTCACCTGTTTGTTCGGCACGACCAACGCCACCAGCAAAGCCATTCCGACGGCTACCAGGAACCCGGCTACCGTGGTGCGCATGGATCTCCTGAAGAGGAAGATGTCGCCGAGGCTTATCCCCAATCCCATTCCTATGATGGCCGACATCAGAGGCGCAACGAGCATGGCTCCTATGATGACCGCAGGGCTGTTTTGCAACAGGCCAATGGTGGCTATGATGGAGGCCATGGTCATCATGAAATAGAAATTCAGCCCTGGATTCGAGCCTTCTCTTATCTCTTTGTAGATTGCGATTTTTTCTTCTTCGTGGAGCGTTGGGAATCGACTGTTGACGAGGTCCCAAACTTTTCTGGCCAGGCCCACGGCTATTGGGAACGGGCGTTTGGTGATTACCGTCGGTATTTGGGCTTGGCTGGCGACTTTTCGCGGAACCACGCCGAAGAGCGTTCTCGTGACCACGCCTTCCCTGGTGGCTCCTATGAATATGGCGTCGTAGTGTCCTTTGGCTGCTTCACTCAGGATACCGCCGACGGCCGACTTTGCCTTACCGATTTTGGTGGTTACGTGAGGATCCTTGGCATGATCGCCGATCGTGGTCGTTACGGCCCTGGCAGCGTGCTGCTGCTCCATCATGTCGGCACCCGGTCGGACGATGGTAAAGACGGTGACTTCCCCATCCTCAGCCTTGGCTATCGCGAGCGCAAGCTTGAAAGAGAGTACGGCGTTCGGTCCTCCTGCCGTCGGGACGAGGATTTTCTTGAGGCGGGCTTTGTCCTCCTCGAGCAGGTGCACGACGGCTACGTCGCACACCGGATCGGACATGATGGAGTCGAGGGTTCTTGGGATGGTTTTCCCTTTCCATCCCATTATCAGCAAATTCGCGTGGAGCTCCTCGGCTGCTTCCTTGATCGCCCCGGATTTGTTCTGCGCTTTCTTGATGATCAGCGTGGCGTCGATGCCATCTTCCCGCAGTGCTTCCACGGCGTTTTGCGCCCAATCCGGTTCTTGCTTTAGCCAGATGGATTCGTAGAAAGGGTTCTCCACGTGAAGGAGAACGAGCTTCCCACTGTGAGATTGTACTACCGGGACGGCTATTTTCAGCAGAGAATCGAGGTCTTGCTGCCTTGCGACCGGTATGACGACCACGAAGTCGGATTTGCTGACTTCAACCTTTTCTTGAGAGGGCTGCAATTTGTCCTTCCCTCACGAATAGTTTGCGAACGGGTCTGCGGGTGCTTCTGATCTCATGAACAAGCCCCCGCTGAAGAATCCTCCTTCCTCGATCAAGAAAGAATCCACATGCACTTCTCCGAAGACTTTTCCCCCCTGAACCACTTCGACACGCCTGGCGTCGATCTTCCCTTTGAACGCCCCGGAGATCGAAACGACGTCCGCTTTGATTTCACAATTTGCACGCGCCTCCGGGGATATGACCACGTTGCCCGGAGTTTCCAGTACGGAATCCACCACTTCTCCGTCCACTTTTATGCTGCCGTCGCATTTCAGGTTGCCTTTGAACGTGGCACCGGGTCCTATGACCACGTCCACAGATTCGGGAATTTTCTTGAAGTTCGGTTTTCCGAGCATGCGATCCTCCTTCACGAACTGCGTGCGTTTTCGATTGCTTCTTCCTCTTCTTCCGTCAGCGGCCTGTTCGATTGCCACCCTATCAATTTCTTTGCGTAGATCCTGGTTCTTTCCCTGGAGTGAAGCGAGCTAACTACGATCCCTTTCCCCGTATCGTCCGCTATCACCAGGGAGAAACTGTGATCTCCGCCGGTTTCCTTGAATGGATTGTACCTGACGATGCCGACGTGCTTGAGGAGGGAAGGGGATTCCCGCTCGATGGCTGCGACCCGATCTTCGATCCCTTTGACCTTCGATTTGATTTCGTCCATGTTCTTCATGTGGTGATCCAGTATGACGGAGATCGATTCACCTTCGTTACCCTCGGCAAGGGCTTTGTACCATCTCTTTACTTTCACGAGCTGCCACAGCAGGTATAATACGAGCAGGAAAAGAACGGAAGAAATGGCGCTCAGCAGCGTCAGGGCGATTCCGGTATCCAGTGGAAAGCTCACCTTTGTTCCTCCTTCCTTTCGTCCTGGACGAGAGCATATTTCAGCACCTGTTCCATGGACTCCACGGTGATGATCTTGACTCTCCCAAGGAGCGATTTCGGTATCTCCAGGAGGTCTCTTTTGTTCTTCGAGGGTATGAGGACGTTCTTGATTCCCGCCCGGCGGGCCGCGAGTATCTTCTCCTTCAGTCCGCCCACCGGAAGAACCTTTCCCCGCAGCGTTATCTCGCCGGTCATGGCTATCTCTTTGCGCACGGGTATCCCGCTCAGCGCAGATATCAGAGCCGTGGCTATCGTCACTCCGGCCGATGGACCGTCCTTTGGGATTCCTCCTTCCGGAACGTGGATGTGGATGTCGATTTTGTCGAAATCCACATCCCCGAATCCGAACTCTTTGGCATGTGCTCTGGCGTAGGACAGTGCGGCTTGTGCCGACTCCTGCATGACATCCCCGAGCTGGCCTGTCATCGTTATGCTGCCTTTTCCAGGGATGATCAAGACTTCGATCGACATGATGTCTCCACCGGCGGAAGTCCACGCAAGACCGGTTGCAACGCCGACTTCGTCTTTCTTCTCCGCTTCGATTGGTTGGTGCCGTGGCGCTCCCAGGTATTTTTCTATCGAAGATTCGGTGATCCTATCCGGGATGGATTTCCCCTCGGCCAGCCTGCGGGCAAGCTTTCTCAGCACCGTCGCTATGTTCCTTTCGAGGTTCCTGACTCCCGCTTCGTAGGTGTATTCGCTTATGATGCGATGTATGGCGTTCCGGGAAAAACGCACCGTCTTGGGCAGCCCATGTTCTTCCAGTTGTCTCGGAATGAGGAACCGGATTGCTATTTCGACTTTCTCCTCCTCGGTATATCCCGGGAACTCTATTACCTCCATTCTATCTTCCAGCGCCGGAGGAACGGTGAAGAGGGTGTTCGCCGTTGTGATGAACAGGACTTTGGAAAGATCGTAAGGCACGTCCAGGTAATGATCCACGAACGAGTGGTTCTGTTCCGGGTCGAGCACTTCGAGAAGAGCGGCGGCTGGGTCCCCGCGGAAATCTGCCCCCATCTTGTCGATTTCGTCGAGCATGAAAAGCGGATTGATGGTGCCTGCATTTCTCATGGTCTGGATGATGCGACCCGGCAGTGCCCCGATGTACGTGCGCCTGTGCCCTCGAATTTCGGCTTCGTCCCGAACCCCGCCGAGTGAGACACGGACGAACTTCCGCCCCAGCGCTTCCGCTATCGATTTCCCCATGGAGGTCTTTCCGGTGCCCGGAGGGCCGACGAAACAGAGGATGGGGCTTCGCATTTTGCTGTTCGCAAGTTTGCGCACGGCGATGTATTCCAGAAGCCGTTCTTTGACTTTGTCCAGCCCGTAGTGATTGGCTTCCAGAACCTGCTCCGCATGGGCGATATCCAGGTTGTCTTCGGTCTTCTGAGTCCACGGCAGGCTGGTGAGCCAGTCGAGGTAGGTCCGTATGATGCTGGTTTCCGGTATGTTCGGCGGCATGGAAGCCAAACGGGAAAGTTCCTTTTCGGCTTTCTTTTGCACCTCTTCCGGCATGTGGGCTTCTCTTATCTTTTCCCTAAGCCCTTCTATGTTTCTGAAGTCGTCCCCTTCGCCGAGCT
Organism: uncultured Anaerolineae bacterium; assembly: GCA_964516345.1. GTDB lineage: Bacteria > Chloroflexota > Anaerolineae > S016-19 > S016-19 > S016-19. The sequence continues at coordinate 21,782 of CAZEXY010000021.1, read as the reverse complement.
CGTTTCTTATGACCCGTATCTGCTCCCGCAGGTAGTATTCCTTTTGGGAACGGTCCATCTCCTGTTGTACGGTGGATTGAATCTGTTTCCTTAGTTCGAGCTCCTTTATTTTCTTTCCGAGTATCTGCGCGACTGCGTAAGCTCTGTCTACCGGATCGATTATCTCCAGAATCCTTTGTTGTTCCCTCAGAGGTATCTCGAGTGCTGAAGCCACGTAATCGGCCAGGGAGCCCAGGTTGGGGCTGTTCATGGCGTTTATGAATATCTCTTCGGATGGTTCGTCGGTGAGTTCTTTCGTCTTCTCCAGCATTGATATCAGCTCGCTGCCGAGGGCGGCGACGAAGGTTTCGTCTTCTTTGGTTCTGATGTGGGGTATGTTGAATTCTGGACTGAGTTCGTACACGAACGCTTCTATGAGATCGGCGTTCGAGAACCCTAAATCCTTGACGATCACCCTTGATATTCCTTGAAGCACGACGCTGACCGAATCATCCGGCAGATGGAGCATTCTGTCCACGCGTAGCAGCACCCCGATGGTGTCGTACATGTCTTCTGGCATGATTTCTTCCATGTTGATGTCCTGATTCCTCAGCGCCAATCCGACCACCAATTCGTCCAGATCCCGGGCAAATTCTATGCTCTCGATCGAGAGTGTATCGAAGAAGAAATCGGCGTCCATCGTTTCCGGGAAGATGATCCGTTTCATCGGGATCACGGGGTAGTTTTCGATGTATTTCTTCGAGATCCTCTTCGGCCTGCTCACCCTTGGATGGTTCTTTATCCATTCAGTGAAGGGCCTGATCGACCCCGGGCCGCGTTTGCTCACTTCTTTTTCGATCGCTTCCCCTATTTCTTTTTCTATGTCTGTTCTGACGTTCTTCCCTTTCTTCACCATATCTCGCCTACCTGTGCTCATGTGATCTCGGAGTTCTCAAACCGCAGCTTTTACCCCAATGCTATGTCTGTATTCTTGGAGCGCTTCCCACTCTGCTTCTTTCACCCAGAGCAGCTTCTCCGCGTCCTCTGGGTGGGTGGCAGCCCAGAATTCCCTTGCTGCCGCAGCCACGAAAATCGAACCGGTGACGCAGATCAAATCTTCTTCTCCGGCTGCAGAAAGTGCTTTTCCCATGGCGTTCCACACATCGCCCTCGACTTCCACATTCTTGTCCGGGAAGATTTCGTGCACTTGGGCGGCTACCGTTTCGGGATCTGCCGCCCTGGGGTGCTTCGATCTCGTAGCCCACACTTTGTCCGAAAGCGGTACCAGCGTCCTCAGCATCCCGTCGATGTTCTTGTCCCTGGATGCTCCGAAGATCAGGTGCATTTTGTCATGCGGAAGCAGGTCCTGGATCGCTATCAGGAGCTTTTGTGCAGAGTCCTTGTTGTGTGCACTGTCCAGCACCACGAACGGCTTTCGGTTCAGTATCTCGAACCGTGCGGGCCATTGGGCTTGTTCCATTCCTGTGGCGATGGCGCTTTCGGGAATCTCCAGCCCCTGTCGGATCAACTCCTGTATCACGGCATAGGCCACTGTTGCATTTATCACCTGATGCCTGCCCAGCAGTCGTATCCTGTACGTCCTTGCATCCCTTTTTTGCCTGCCGGGCCAGATTTCGAAATACTGCAGTTTTAGATCCTCTGTGCGTATGGGCCTGTATTGCCAGTCCCTCCCGACTTTTATCAGCCGGGCTTGCTGGGTTTCGCAGACGTCGGCGATTACTTCCATGGCCTCCCGTTTCTGAGGCGCGCTCACCACCGGCACCCCTTGCTTGATGATGCCGGCTTTTTCCCAGGCTATGAGCGAGATCGTGTGCCCCAAAAGCTCGGTGTGATCGTAACTCAGCGATGAAATTGCGCTCACCATCGGGTGTATCACGTTCGTTGCATCGAGCCTTCCGCCGAGCCCTACCTCCAGGACGGCTACATCGACGCCTTGATCGGCGAAGAACTTGAATGCGAGGCCGGTGATGACCTCGAAAGTGGTTATGCCGGGGACGGCTTTCGCTGCCGGTTTTATGCTATCCACCAGATCGGCGAACTCGAGCTGGCCTATCAGCTCCCCATCCACTCTGATCCTTTCCCTGAAGGTGTGCAAGTGCGGGGAGGTGAACAGTCCGGTTTTGTATCCGGCATGCCTCAGCATGGATTCGGTCATCGCCGCTGTCGACCCTTTCCCTTTCGTGCCCGCAATGTGAACGGCTTTGAATGTCTCCTGCGGGTTTCCGAGTTCTTGCAAGAAGGCATACACGCGGTCGAGATTGAAGACTGTAGCGCTGTAAGGGAACCGGCTTTTTCGTTCGTAATCTATGAAACTGTAGATGTACTCCAGTGCGGAAAGGTATTCTTTTCTCACTATTTCCTCCAATCAGAGATGGCATCGACGTACCGGAGGCAATTGTACCTTAACCCTCCGCAAATGTACAGATTTCCAATCCAATTGCCCCCTACGCCTATTGTTTCGAATATTTGGAGCGATAGTTTGCGCCTGCACGTGGATGTACGACCCTTTGGGGTGTCGGCAGGAGACGTTTTTTCGAAACCGTTAGTTGAGTAAATTCTGGTTGTGCGGTATGATTTTTTCGGGACAATAGTGACGCAGTTGATCAGCTCCTTTCTCGGGGTGTAGAGTCAGAGGATGAGTGAATCATCGGATAACGTCCTGTAGGGGCGGTCTGCAAA
>CAZEXY010000021.1:10330-19003 GCA_964516345.1 uncultured Anaerolineae bacterium | reverse complement strand
GTGAATCATCGGATAACGTCCTGTAGGGGCGGTCTGCAAAGCGCCCTTACGAAGCACTATGGATTGCCACCAAAAATCGTGTGGTTTGAGAACATGCTGCACCGGCGGAATCTCGGGAACGATCGGTGCGGCGTTCATTCGGGGGACAAGGAGGTCGTGACGATGAAAGTTTCCACGGTTCAGCAGATGCACAGCCTCGACAGAAGGGCGATCGAGCGGTATGGGATTCCCGGCTACATCTTGATGGAGAACGCCGGAGAAGCGGCTTACTACGTGATCCTCAAGGAATTCGGAGTTAGGGGAAAGAAGTTCGTAATTTTCTGCGGCTCGGGCCACAACGGAGGTGATGGACTGGTAGTCGCCCGTAAATTGAATTCCACAGGTGCCGACGTCACGGTTCTCTGCTTAAGTTCACCCGCAAAGTTCGACGAGACCGTGCAGTTTCACTATGGGATGGTAGAAAAGGCGGGTATTTCGTTCGTCCAGCTGACCGACGACAACGTCGAGGAGCTTTCTCGTCGGTACATTGCGGGAGCCGATGCCATAGTCGATGCCATTTTCGGCACCGGCATCAGCAGGGAGGTCACCGGTAGATACAGGAAGGCGATAGAGGCTATTAACGAAAGTGGAAAGCCTGTTTTCAGCATCGACATCCCCTCCGGAGTTCACGGGGACACCGGCCAGGTCATGGGGGTTGCGGTGCGGGCGGACTACACGGTGACTTACGGTCTTCCGAAGACCGGGACGATGCTCTTCCCGGGTTTCGAGCTTTGCGGGAAGCTTTACGTTACGCACATTTCGTTCCCTCCGCAGAACTACGAAGATCCGGATATACGTACCGAGCTTACGAAACTACTGCCTCTTCCTGAGAGGCCGATGGATTCCCACAAAGGTGCTTTTGGGAAGGTCATGTTCGTTGCCGGATCGGCGAGGTACATGGGAGCTCCGTATTTTGCTGCCATGTCTTTCCTGAAAGCCGGAGGTGGACTTTCTTACCTGGCCACCCCCCGATCTGCAGCGCCTTTCATCGCCAACAAAGGCAGCGAGATAGTCTTCCTGCCGCAGAAGGAAACAGAATCCGGCAGCCTCGCTCTGGATAATTTCGAAGATTTGATGGAGCTTTCCAGAGGGATGGACATGGTGGTTCTTGGCCCCGGAATTTCCCTCGATGAGGAGGCGCAGGAACTTGCCAGGAGGCTGGTGGCTTCTCTGGACAAACCTCTTTTGATCGATGGCGATGGACTCACGGCCATAGCAGGCCGCCCGGAGCTGGTGAATTCTCGAACCGCCCCCACGGTGCTCACGCCTCATCCCGGGGAAATGGCCCGGCTGATGGGCATAAGAGTGTCCGATGTGCAGGCCGATCGGATCGGCGTGCTGAGAGAGGCCACCGAGATGTGGAATTCCTACATAGTCCTCAAAGGCTCCCACTCACTCATCGGGCATCCCGATGGAACTGTATACATCAACCTGAGCGGGAACGCCGGCATGGCAACGGCCGGCAGTGGGGACGTTCTTACCGGTACAATTGCCGCCATGTTTGCTGCCGATGGGTTCGATTTTCCCGATGCGGTGAGAATGGGGGTGTTCATCCACGGTTTCGCCGGCGACATGGCCGCCGTATCCATCGGAGAGGACGGCATGGTTGCCAGAGACATACTGGAGTTTCTCCCCGAAGCCATAGATGCGTACAGGGAGAATTACGAGGACATCGTGGACAATTTCTACTACAGCCTTTGGGTGATATAGTGCGGAGGTCGAGTTATGAGAGCGTGGATTCTCGAAAAGCAGGCTCCGGTGGAGAGCAGGCCGTTGCGTCTGGTGGAAATGCCCGAGCCTCATGCCGGGCCGGGGCAGATAAGGATCAAAGTGATGGCGTGTGGTGTGTGCCGCACGGATGCTCACATCGCCGAAGGTGATCTTCCTCTGCACAAGAGTCCTTTGATCCTGGGGCACGAAATCGTCGGGATCGTGGACGAGATCGGAGAAGGCGTCGGCAGGTTCGAACCGGGTGACAGAGCCGGCGTCACGTGGCTCAATTGGGCGTGCGGGGAATGCAAGTTCTGCAAGATGGGCAAGGAAAATCTATGTCCGCATGCCCGATTCACCGGCTGGGACGCCGATGGAGGGTACGCCGAGTATACCGTGGTCGACGAGAACTTCGCGCTGCATCTGCCGGAGCATCGGCCTTTCGAGGAAATAGCTCCCTGGATGTGCCCCGGTGTGGCCGGGTACAGGGCTCTCCGGTTGACGGAACTCGGAGAAGGTGATAGGCTCGGCCTCTATGGATTTGGCCCGACCGCGGCCTACGTCCTTCAGGTGGCCCATGCCAAAGGGATGGAAGTCTACGTGGTGACGAGGAGCGAGAAGAACAAACAGGCCGCGAGAGAACTCGGTGCGGATTGGGTCGGTGGATATGAAGACGATATGCCCGTGAAGCTGAACGGAGGGATCATATTTCCTCCGGCTGGGGAGATAGTCAAGTTCGCATTGGGACAAATGGACAGCAACGGGCGGCTTGTCCTTGGGCCTGTTACCATGAGTCCCATCGTGATAGATGACTTCAACCTGATCTGGCATGAGCGATCCATCATAAGCTTGGCACACGTCACGAGACGGGATGGGGAGGAGTTCGTCAAGATTGCGGATGAAATCGACATAAAGGTCAACATCGAGGTTTTTCCGTTTTCCAGGGTTCCGGATGCGTTGATTGCGGTTCGGCACGGGCGTGTAAAGGGCAACGCCGTTATACGGGTGGCTGTTCCGTAAATAGAGCGCTGTAGAGCGATCTGTTAGCTAGCAGGTTCAGAGATGCGGAATCAGCGAATCGGGCTCCCGGGCGGGCCGTATTCGCTGATTCGTTCGATTCGCTCATTCGTTGGTCACCAGCGCCTCGATTTTCGTCCTTATCGGCGTGACGCCGCTCATGACATCTGCTTCGTGATGGATTTTGGCCCGTGCCGGTGCCGTGCTAAAATCGTGTATCGATCGAATTCGACCGGGGGAGGGTGGTGGATTCTTTGCTGAAGGCGATCTCTACTGCGCCGCTTGGGACGATCCTTGTGGTGATATTGGTGCTCCTGGCCGTCCTGCGTGATTGGCGCTGGCAGGTGCTTTTGTGGGCATTGCAGAGCGTGCCGATCGCGATGGTGCTCAGGTTGTACCTTCCGTTCCCCTGGGCTATGGCTCAGGTGTTCGTTGCCGGCATGATCGCCTTGATCTTCTTCGTGGCTTCCGTTGGTAGAGGGAAAGGGAATCCGGCTCCCACTCACTGGCTTTGGAGGCTGGGGTTTCTGGCGCTGGTGGCGCTTGTCGTATGGTGGGGAGCTGGTTCCGTCCCTGCTCCCTGGCGTGGAAATCTCTACATCTTTCTCCTGATCTCTGTGTCTATTGTCGATATTCTCGTTGGGGACGATAGGCTTTCGTCGGGCATAGGTTTGCTCCTCGCCTGGGAAGCTGCGCTGATTGCTGTGGCTTTGCTGCTGCCGCCTCAGGGCGAGATGGTTGGATTGTACATAATGGAGCTGTTGTTTGGGTTGTCGATCGGCTATCTCGTTCTGGTGGAGTATGGGGCCCGGTCGGAGGAGGCGGAGGATGCATAGTTTCACTTTCTGGATGATTTGCTCTCCTCTGGTTGTGGCAGCTGTCATCTATCCACTCTGGAGCAGATGGATCGCTGGAGCGATGGTTTCTGCGTTCTCCGCCATTTTGTTCTGGCTGGTTTGGGTCTGGCCTGCGAACGAATTCTGGGTGCTTGGTTACCGCCTATCCAGGATCGAACCGTGGAATCCTTCGGGACTTTCGTTCTCCATTTCTTCGGCTCGTACCTGGTTGCTCGTGGCGTATGGAGTGCTGTTTTCGGTCGGGGTTCTGGCGTTGTTCTTCCGGAGCTATCGAAGGATTCTGGTTTGGAGCCTCGTTTGGCTCGCTTCGCTGTCCGCTTTGTGGGGAAGCCTGGAACTCAGGCAGATGTTTTTCATGCTCTCCGCCACAGCCGCGGTTGCGTCAATCGGGCTTGCCGGGGGGCTACACGCCAGAGGAAGCTGGCGGGCCATGTTGTTCCCGGCGTTTTCGTATCCTCTCACCATCGTGGCTACGTGGTATGTCTCTCGGGCTTCTCTGAATCCCGGGGATCCACACCCGTTTGCATATGCTTCGGCGCTCGTAGGGGCCGCACTATTCCCATCTTTGATGATTTTCCCGTTCCATGGGGCTTTCCCTGCGATAGGCGAGGAATCTTCTCCTCCCGCGGGTTTCGTCTGGTTTCTGCTCTGGCCTGTAGCGGTTTGGTCTGTGTTGATCAAGGTGCATCAGAACGTCGTATGGTGGCAGGCGCTTCCGTGGGCCTCGTGGCTTGAACTTTCCCTGGTAGGGACGTTGCTCTTGGTTGTATTCGCTGGGTTTTGGCAACGATCTCCGGGCAGGGTGCTCGGGTACGCGGTTCTTGCTACCTGGGCTTTGTTCCTTCAGCGAGGCGCTTTTGGTATAGGGGGGTTCTTGCTGCGCGGTTCCGGGGTGGGGCTCGCTGTCCTCGGGTTGGTGCTTTTGAAGGAACTCCCTTCTGCTGTGCCTCCTGGGTGGAGGAGATGGCACGTGGCGGCGGGGGCCGGGATGTACATGGCTGGAATGGTGCTTCTTGTGGCGGGAATCGTGCAGTTCGGCGAAATCCTGAAGGCTTACAGTCTGTTGATCTACGCAGCGGCGGTTTCGGTCTTCATTGGCGCCGCTTTGACTTCGATTGCGGAGTTGTGGCCTTCGGGCTTTCGGGACTGCGGACGCGAATTCGGACGGCTTTTCTCGCAGCTTCGGAGCGCTGGTCGCTGAGAACAGGCCCTTTCAGGATATCTCCGGCGGCGCTTGTTTCTGTTCGATCCCAAGTTTCGATTTCAGAGTCGTGATGATCTGTTGAAGCGGCGACGTATCCATCCGTTTGGCGAACGCTTTTACCGTTTCTTCCGGAGAAAGATCTTTGCCGGCGGCTCTTTGGAGTTTTTCCCTGTTTTCTATGACCCATATGTAGAGATCGGTTTCGGTTCTACCGGGGAAATGCTTCAGTATCCCGGACTTTCTAACCGCCTCTACGAAGGGAAGGTACACGTTGTAGTACCAACTCTTCACAGCTTCTTCGTACGGGATCTCTCTGTTTTGCTCTATGCCCATGTAGTACCTGTGTACGTCTATATGCTCGAGCAGCCGGTGATACAAGTCGGGTTCGGACAGTTCGATACGCGCTTCCGGCACCACCTGATTGATTTTCGTACGCTCCAGGAACCTCTTTCGTCCGGCTTCGAGGGCTATCTTCCCGAGATCGCTGTCCGGAGTGATTTCTATGTCTGAATCTATTTCGTAGACGTAAGCCGCTATTTCCTTCAAGCCATTTGCCCTCGCCACGGAGATGCGATGGTGTCCATCACGCACGAAGTAAACCTCTCCTATTTTGTAGAGCTCGACGGGGGGTATGTTCTCGAGCCTGTTCAGGGCTCTGTCGAGGCGTTTCCATCGTTCTTTGTCGGCGTTGTCTTTGGGAAAGAACGCCCGCGTGAAGTCCTGATATCTCCCTTCGCTTCCAATGATCTTGTCGATGGGAACGTCCTGAAGGCCCTTTTTCTGGAGTCTGTTTCCCCTCACGAGCTTTTGGACTTCGTAGAACGGGAGGAGTTCGCTTTGCTTGCCTAGGATGCGTGCCCACCAGCCCTGTATTTTCCCTTTGCGTTTCATCTCGTAGAATTTGTCCTCGGCGCGGGCTGCCGGGTATGGCAGAGACTGATCCGTCATGATCTCCTCCTCTCCAGTACCCTTGCTCTGGAGATTGCTACTACAAGATACGTGTCCGGTCTTTCTGGCTGGGAAGATGAAAGGGCTCCGTGGAAAGTGCTTCGTTCGGAGCCCTTCCGTGGTTTATTCAGCTTTCCTTGCTCTCTTCCGCAGCCGTTACGATCACGGCTACTTCTGCTGTGATGTTGCCTGCAAGCTTGACCGGCACGGTGTAATCGCCGACTTCGTGGATAGGGCGCTTGAGCACGACTTTCCGCTTGTCGATTTCCTGTCCAAGGGCTTCGCTCAGTTTTTCGGCGATGTCTGCGTTCGTGATCGAGCCGTACAGAGTTCCGGTTTCCCCTGCTTTTGCCTCGAATTCCAGTTTGATTGCTCTGATTTTTTCCGCCAGTTCCTCTGCGGTGGCAAGTTCTTTTTCCATGCGCCTCTTTTGGGCTTCCATTCGTTGTTTGGCCTCGGCCAGCACGCCTTTGGTGGCTATTTTCGCCAGCCCTTTCGGAATCAAGTAGTTGCGTGCGAAGCCGTCGGAAACGTTTTTCACATCTCCTGCTTTGCCTACGCCGGATACATCTTTCAGAAGTAAGACTTGCATCGTTTTTCTCCTTCCACGTTGAAATGATTTGAGCCTATTGAAGTTTACAATACCGTGGCCCTGCTAACAAATTCCTGGAAAAGAGCGTGCAGGGCGAGCGGCTGTGATCTAAATCCGGGGCGTGTTTTTTGTAGATTTGCACAGATTTCGCTCCTGTGTTATACTCGAAGCCGCTTGCACACGTGTGCATTGCAGGAATGATGAGTTGTTATTTGACTTCATAGTGGTTCCGGGCTCCGGTCGTGGAGCCTTATCATAATCGACACACCTTAGGGAGGTGATTGGAATGAAGAAGTTCCTGTATGCTCTACTGATCCTCGTAATGGTGGTTGGGCTCGCGGGCTGTGCTAAGTCCACGCCTGCTCCCACGAAAGCGCCGGCTCCTACCAAAGCTCCAGCCGCACCTACCAAAGCTCCTGCTGCTGCGACGAAAGCTCCTGCGGCGCCGACCAAAGCGCCTGCACCCACCAAGGCAGCGGCCAATGTCGAGACGATAGAGATCACCGCCTGGACGGTGGGGCCGGATGATCCGTCTTACTACAGGGCCAAGAACCTCGAACTGGCGGCCGAGAGGCTCAACAAGAAACTCGCTGCTGAAGGTTCCAAGTATAGGGTCAAAGTCAAGGCGTCCTTCGACACCACGAGCTGGGGAGATTACAAGAAACGTGTCCTTCTCGCCTTCGAGGGTGGAAAGGCTCCTGACATCGTGCTTTCCGGGCATGAGGACATTGCGCCTTGGGCTTCCGCTGGCTACATCATCCCGTTGGATGATTACATTGCCAAGTACCCTGAGACCTACAACGATTTCTTCTCCTCCTTGTGGAACGCTGTGACTTACAAAGGGAAGAAATGGGGTATTCCGCAGGACGCTGAAGCTCGACCGATGTACTACCGCATCGACCTGCTGAAGAAGCTCGGGTGGACCGACGAACAGATCAAGGCTTTCCCCGACAAGGTCAAGAACGGCGAGTTTACCCTGGAAGACATGCTGAAACTCGCCAAGGAGGCCCAGGATAAAGGGATCGTGAAACCGGGCTACGGCTTCTGGCACAGGCCGAAGAAAGGCCCCGATTTCTACGAGCTTTACTACGACTTCGGTGGCACGCTTCAGGACCCCAAGACCGGGAAACTGGTCCTGGACAAGAAAGCTCTGCTTGGAATGTACCAGTTCCTCTACGACGCAACACACACTTACAAGGTCACCAAGACCGACCTGCTGGGAACCGAGTGGAAGATCATCCACGACAACGTGGCCCATGGCAAGGTGCTCTTCTACTTCGGTGGGACCTGGAACAGGGCAGAATGGAAGCAGAAGTACCTGTCCGACGTGTCCGATCCGGACAAATACCTGTGGGAGAACATGGGCTTCGCTCTGATCCCTGCTGCCAAGAAAGGCGGTAAGCCCGTGACACTCTCTCACCCGCTCGTTTACATGGTGACCAAGCAGTCCAAGCACCCGGACCTGGCGTTCCGCATTATCACGGAGGCCAGTGCTGCTGACCTGAATGCCAAACACGCCGTCACCAGCGGTCACCTGGCGATCAGGAAGTCCGAGCTCAACGATCCTACCTATGCCAAGGACAAGTTTGCCAAGGAAGTGTCCTACATGCTCGACTACACTACGTTCCTGCCCGACAATGCTGACTTCGGCTCCATGGACGAGATCATCTATGGCGGTATCTCAGCCGTCGAGACCGGTCAATGGAAGCCTGAAGAAGCCGTGAAGAACGTCGTGGACGACGTCAAGACGGAACTCGGCGACAAGGTGATCATCAGGTAGCAGGTAAGACTGCCCCCGCAGTGCCTTGCCTGCGGGGGCAATTTCTTTGACCTTTGAGGAGGTAGAATCGAATGGAAGCCGACGAAACTTATTCGGCACCTTTGCGGAGCAAAATCAAGAACTTCCTACCACCCATCGTGTTCATGTCCCCGCTTACGGTGCTCGTTTTCCTTTTCTTTTTCATACCGGTGTTGCTCACCATCTTCATAAGCATGACTGACATGAGCACAGCTTCGTTGACACATTGGCACTTCATAGGTCTCAAGAACTACGCCAAGTTGGTCAAGTTTCGTTGGACGAAGATCTTGTTGAAGAACACCGTCTTTTACGTGGCCACCACCCTGGCACTTTTCAACGTAGGTATGGCTTTGGTTCTGGGCATAGTCACCACATTGCTACCCAGGAAACAGGGGATGGCTGCCAGAGCTTTGTGGTTGCTCCCGAGGATCACGCCTTCGGTGGTTTACGTGATGATGTGGAAATGGATTGCGGCGGATGCTCCTTACGGGATAATCAACGAACACAT
>CAZEXY010000021.1:0-10230 GCA_964516345.1 uncultured Anaerolineae bacterium | reverse complement strand
AACGCCTACCACCGCGCTCTGGCAAACTACTGGGGGAATATACAGTTCGGGTACGGAGCAATGCTTGCGGCTGTGCTCGTGGTCATAGGCATAATAATGTCTTACGTTTACCTGAGGGTCTTCAAATTCAACGAGCTCGTGGTGGAGCCTCGGATAGAGACGCTCTGAAAGGAGGATGGTTATGGAGTCGGATGTTTCTCAATACACGAGCAAAGCCGAAAAGACCGCGATTTATATCTTTCTGTTTATCGTGACGCTGCCGATACTCGTTGGATACGTTTGGTTGGCCATCTCCAGTTTCGCTCCGATAACCTACGGCCTTATTCCTCACGGGGGGCTGACTCTGAAATACTGGAATTTCCTGACCCACACGCTGCCCCAGCGCCCGAGCATCTGGACGGTCACACTCAACACCCTGATCCTTGCCGTGGGACTTACTGTTCTCGACGTGCTGATCTCTTCGATGGCAGGTTATGCCCTTTCCAGGATCAAGTTCCCCGGAAGAAAGGGATTCCTGTCTCTGACGCTGATCCTTCACGCTTTTCCCAGCGTCACGCTGCTGATAGCGATTTTCTTCGTGTTGAGGTTGCTGCATCTGTACGATACGCTCCTGGGTGTGCTCCTGGTGATGGTTTCCCTGCAGCTTCCACTGGGAACCTGGCTGATGAAGGGGTTTTTCGATAACGTCTCGTGGGATATGGAGAGATCGGCGTTGATCGATGGGTGTACCAGGTTGTGTGCGTGGTGGAAGATCGTACTGCCGAACATACGACCCGGAATAGCAGCCCTTTCGATCTTTGCATTCATTACCGGGTGGGGAGAGTTCCTCATCCCGTACACTTTTACCACGACGGATGCACATGCCACCATTGCAGTCTTTCTCCAGAGCCTCATTGGGGATTCCACTTTCGTGAGCTATGGGCAGGTGGCGGCAGTGGGTTTGTTCCAGATGATACCTGTGATCATTTTCTTCCTGTTCACACAGGAGTACCTGCTTAGCATATTCTCAGGGGGTACGAAAGGAACGGCCTGAGGTCTGAACGTTTCGTTTGGCCGAACACCCTCTTGATTATCAAGCTTGGAGGAGAGCATGAAGGTTACCCTGGAAAATCTGAGCAAACATTTCGGAAACGTGATAGCCGTGAACGACGTTTCTCTGGAGGTCAAAGATGGGGAGTTCGTGGCAATGCTCGGCCCATCGGGGTGCGGCAAGACCACGACTCTTCTTTTGATAGCTGGAATATACAGGCCCACTGCTGGATACATAAAATTCGGTGACCGCGTAGTCAATCATCTTCCTCCTCGGGATAGACACGTTGGCATGGTGTTCCAGAGCTATGCTCTATACCCTCACATGACCGTATTTCAGAACATCGCGTTTCCCCTGACGCTCCAGAGGAAGCCCAAAGACGAAATACGGCGAAAAGTGGTGGACGTGGCTACCACCATGCAGATAGAAGGGCTTCTCGATAGAAAACCCGCCCAGCTTTCCGGAGGACAGCAGCAGCGGGTTGCCCTGGCAAGGGCTTTGATAAAGGAACCAGAGCTGCTTCTTTTCGACGAGCCGCTTTCCAACCTGGATGCTAAGCTTCGCTTACAGATGCGCTCCGAGATCAAACACCTGCAAAAGGAGCTCAGTATCACCTCGATCTACGTCACCCACGATCAGGTGGAGGCCATGACCATGGCCGATCGCGTGGCTGTTTTCAACCACGGCGTGTTGCAGGCGTTCTCCGTCCCGGACGAGCTCTACAACAACCCACGGACGAAATTCGTGGCGAGCTTCATTGGCAGTCCACCGATGAATTTCATCGATGTCGAACTGCAGCGGCGGAACGGGGAAATTTACCTTGTGCACCCGAGGTTCTCCATTCCTCTGCCGAAGGACAAAGCCGACAGACTCGACCAGGCACGGTTTGGCAGAAAGGCTATCATGGGAATCAGACCGGAACACATGCACATAGTCAATCCCGAAGAAGGGGACTTGAAGGTGGAACTTTTCATAGTGGAGCCTTTGGGGCGGGAGGATCTGGTGGACTTCATGCTTGAAGGACAGAAACTGCAGGTTCTGGCTCCTGCGCCTTTCCCCGGCTCCCCCGGCGAGGTCTTTGGCGTGAAAGTCGAAAGGGAACATCTGCATCTTTTCGACCCGGAAACGGAGAAATCTTTACTTCGGGAGTAACCGTTCGGCTTTCCCCTCCATCGGGCGCCAGGACACCCTGATTCCGTCCCCGTGCATCGACGTTTCTGCGTTCGATCGAGGGTGAGCAGCAGAGTTACCATTGTAGGTAACCATGTTGGCCGGAATCGCGTATAATAGTTTGGTGGACTAGGTGTAGATGCCTTCGGGTGTAGAAGGCGAAACTGCTTGCATATGGGTGACTGGTCATGGAAATGGGTGACAAAGCCCTGGCAGATGATCTCGGGGATCTGTTGAAACAGGCTCCCGACGATGCCGACCGTGAGCTTGCCGCGAAGCACGCTTCGGTGATCGTCTTCGACGAAAAAGAGCCCTTCCTTCCGCTCGTGGTGGGTTACACGGTTTTCAGGGAGGATGGTAGATCTCCATCCTTCCCCCGAGAGATAGCCCTTGCCGAGGAGGGTTTCCCCAAAGCGTCGTTGGCCGTGGAATACGCCATCTGGTGGGATTGGGATATCGGACATCTCTACGAACTGGAGCACGCCTGGGTGTTCCTGGACGACGGAGGAAATGTCGTCCGTGTGGACGCCAGCTGGCACGGTTCTTTCCATTCCGCCGGAAGGGACGAGGTTTTCTTCACGGGTGATGGGAGGGTCAAGCTGTTCGCTCAGCCGGGCAAGCACGCTCTGGCGTTTCGACCGGAGGAATTCGAGAAATTGCGCCGTTACGGCGATATGGAGTGCGAAGAGAGGGCCGGCGTCGGTGGTGTGTGGGAGACTCCCCTGTTCAGGGGTAAGCTCCCCAAGCACCCACTTTCCGACACACTCGTTCACGGATATCTCGAATCGAAGCGTTTCGAGCCTTCATGGAGGTTCACGAGGGAGTTCAGGATAACCAGGGATATCCTGATTCCGTGGCATGTGTTGGAGAAATGGATACCGCACCGGGTATCGCTGTGGGTCGAAAAACTTGGAGAGGAAGTCCCCCTGGAGCGCAGACGCACACTTCGTATAGCCCACCGGGGAGCTTCCGAACGAAAGGTGGAGAACACCATGTCGGCTTTCGAGGAGGCAGCTCGTGAGCATGCCGATATGGTGGAGCTGGACGTACACCTGAGCAAGGACGGCGTGCCGGTGGTAATGCACGATTCGAGCTTGCGTCGGCTTACCGGTGCCGGCGGTGAAGTTTCCGACCTGACTGTGCGGGAGCTCAAGGATCTACGGGTTGGGGGAAGTGAGCCTATACCTACTTTGGAAGAAGTGTTCGAGTGGGCACGCACAAGCATGATTGGGGTTTACGTGGAGTTGAAGGGGAAAGGCACCGAGGACGCCGTGGCCGAGCTCGTACGCAATGCCGGCATGGAAAGGTACGTTATCGTGGGTTCGTTCGACAGGGGAATGGTGAGAAGGTTCAAGGAACTGATGCCGGACGTGTATACGTCGATTCTGTTCCGCGAGGTCGATGTCGATCCACTGACGCTTGCATCGGAAACCAACGCCGATTTCGTCCATCCATGCTGGGAGAACGAGGGGCCTCGCCCGGATAGGCTCTTGAGCGCCGATTGGGTGGAGACCGTTCACTCGGCAGGGCTCGGCGTCATAGCTTGGCACGAAGAACGCCCGGACGTGATCGAGGGCTTGTACCATCTGGGGGTGGACGGAATTTGTAGCAATCGACCGGAGCTTTTGTACCGGCTCCGGTGAATCTTGAGGTTCTAGAAATGGGAGTTTCGATAAAGGACATCGCCAGGGCTGCGGGGGTTTCCCACGCAACAGTTTCCCGCGCCCTGCGCGATGATCCCCGCATCAGCGAGCATACCAGATTGAGGATTCAGCGCATTGCTGCCGCAATGGGGTATTCGCCCAGCGCCATCGCCAGAGGGCTCGCCACCGGCAGGACCGACACCATTGGAATGGTGGTTACCACGATCTCCGATCCTTTCGTCGCTCCCATCGTTCAGGGCGCGGAAAAGAGGGCGATGGAATCCGGGTACAGCCTGATCCTTTCCCAATCCGGTGCCGATCCGGATCGGGAGATCGCGGCGGTTCGACTGTTGCGAGAGCGACGTGTCGATGGGGTCATAGTGACTGCATCGAGAGTGGGAGAGCTCTACACTCCTCTCCTGAGCGAACTGAAAGTGCCTATCGTGCTCATCAACAACCAGAAAGGCGGCGAGTTTCTTCACTCCATTTACGTGGACGACCTCGCCGGTGCGAAGATGGCTGTGGAGTACCTGATAGAGCTCGGGCACGAAAGGATTGCTTACGTCGCGTGTCCAGAGAGGGCGCTTTCGAACGACAGGAGATTGAGCGGCTACGAGGCAGCGCTGAGATCTCATGGCATCGAGCCGCCGGAGGATTTCATCGTGCAGATCCCGGGCAGGGATGATCTGGAGCGTGGGAGGGAAGCGATAGAAAAGCTGTTATCCATGGAGGAGAGGCCTACCGCTGTTTTCTGTTACAACGATCTGACGGCGATTGGAGCCCTCCAGGCGCTGCACTTGAGGGGGGTGGGTGTTCCGGAGGAGGTTTCTTTGGTAGGGTTCGATGACATTCCGATGGCATCCATGGTGTGTCCTTCCCTTACCACCGTCGCTCAGCCCAAAGAGGAAATGGGCGTGAAAGCGATGGAGATATTGCTGGCGCTGATAGGTGGGGAGGAACGGGATAACATCGTGGTTAGGCCGCAGCTCGTAGTGCGTGGCTCCACTGCTCCCCCGGCGTAGTCCCTCTGGCGAACGAATCGTGACGTTTGTTGCTTCCGGTTCTGGGCTAAGTGATATTCCTGTGGCGTGCTGTTATGGATCGGCCGGAGGCAGACCGGTAACCCCACTCCACGGCAAATGACGCAGCTACTACGATCGCCAGCACAAGCAGCGTTACCGGAGTGGTATTCCACAAGTAATAACTCAGGATGGCAAAGGCAGCCAAGCAGGCTACTACAGCAGCGAGCACGATCCATCTGTTGGCTCCTGTTTCTCGGTAGAGGCGCATGTGCCCTGTGCTCACAGAAGCGTATATTAACAGAAAAGCGGCACTGCCCATCATGCCTATTTTGTCAAGGTTGAACAGATTGGCGAACAAAATCACCATCGCTGCTGTTATGAACAATCCCTCGGTTGCGCGGTTCCAAACCCTCCGTTCGAACATTTTGGGTAGTTGACCATCCTTAGCAATCATGTAGCTTACGTTGGCTCCTCCATACAGAGTTGCGTTGATGGCGGAGGAAGTGGCAAACAGCGCTGCCAGCGATATCAGCCGGAGTCCCCATGGGCCCATGAACGCCTGCGCGGCGGCTGCAGCAGCGTAATCGCTTGATTCCACAATCCTTGGCACTGGCAGGTTCCCTACCACGGTGAGGCTTACCGAAACGTACAAGAGGATCACCAGAGCCACGCTGATGTAAAGGGCTTTTGGTAGGGTTTTTTGTGGGTTTTCCATGTCTTCTGCTGTATTGGTAACCAGTCCGAAGCCTTCGTAGGTGAGAAATACCACGCCTGCAGCGAAGAACATTTTGTTCATGTGCGGCCATCTTGCTGGGGAAAGCAGAGCGGGCTTCAGGAAGAAAAGTCCGGCAGCGGCGAACAGGAGCAGTATTCCCACGTTGGAAGCCACGATGATCAGTTCTGAGCGTCCCACTACTTTGGCACCGAGGAAATTTATCCCCGTGAAGAGTATCACTATTCCTGTGGCAAAGATATTTTGCCAATACCACGGAGGGTTGTGGAAGAACGTGGAAAGGTACGCTCCGAAGGCCTTTGCATAGAGCGCAAGGGCGAACACGTACCCAAACCATAGGAGTATGTTGAATCCCCCACTCAGGACCCCGTCGCCAAACCCTTGAATCAGGAACTCTACTGGACCTCCTGCGGAAGGGAATCTCGCCCCGAGCTTGGCGTAGGAGTATGCGCTGAGAAGGGCAACCAGCCCTGCCAGGGCGAAAGAGATGTAAACGGCGTTCCCTGCGATGCTCACAGCGGCTCCCAGTAGGGAATAGATGCCGCCGCCGACCATCCCACCTACGCCGATTGCCACAGCTGACCAGAGGGTCATCGCTTTTTTGTCCCCCATGTTCCCTCCTTCGGATAGAAATTCGGTTGACTACTATTTCAGCAGCAGCCCTACCAGCACTCCTGTGAATAGTGCAATCCAGTGCCCGCTATCCGCCAGCCATTCCGGCATCAGTATCCATTTCAGAATCAGGTATAGCGGAACACCTGCTTCCAGGGCGATGGTTTGCCAGTGGCGTGCTGTTTCCGGTGCTCGGTTCAGGATCACCACGAGAGTCCCTATCACGCCGAATAAGCCTACCGATAGGCCGATATCGGTCATGGGGTAGACTTTTGGCCCAGGGTCGATATCATGAAGCATCAAAAACCGGAAGATTGCCGCCATCAGGAGCCATACCACGATCTGTATGCCCCAGTACACCGCCACGGTGGTGATGGTGCCTAGCCTGGACTCTGCCATGGCCATGATGGGAACTCCTGCCAGTATCACCCCGTATAGCATAAAGGCATCGTTGCACAGGAAAACCATGGTGAAAATGGTCCACCACTTTCCCTCGAAGATTTTTTGAGGACCGGTTCCCCACGTGTTCTGGATGGAAGCCGGTATTTCTCGGCCGAGCGCCGGGCCTGTGAGTAATCCGGCTATGAAAATGGCAAGGAACAGCGCTGTGGTGAATGGGTGTTTGATGATCCAGCTCAATTCAATCCTCCTCCAGAGGTGGACGCACCTTACGCCTTTGTTGGGCAAGGGTATCTACCAGGGATTTTACCACTTTCTGTGGCGAAGGTATTCCCTCCATGACCATCGAGAGCAACGAAACGTCCTGGACGTGTGCTTTCACGACCGCAAAGAGCACCTGAGGCGCTGCCAGATTGCTGCTGTAGATCAAGTATCGGTCTTCCCAGTCCGGCCCGAACTTCGATTTGAATACCTGCAGGGATTTGTATGCGTAGACGCTCGACATTTTTTCGTACACCAGTGAAAGCGCCTTGGCCAGCATCGGGAAGTCGTTCTTCCCGTCGCTTATGTTCGCCAGCGGGGCCATTCCCAGTGATGCCATTTTGAACCCCTCTTCCTGGAATTTTAGCAAGGAGCTGGTGATCAGGTATTCCATCAGTCCGTGCGGGGCGTCCAGACGCCTTCGCATCAGGTCTAGATTCCATCCATGCCTGGCGTAAACCGGAGCCCATGTGAGGAATCCGAGTACGGTGCCGTTGGCGTCGAACGCTACCGAAATACGCTCTTCCGGATGTCCTTCGGTATGGGTGCCTCCCATGGAGAACGACAATTCGCTTCTCCCGCCGAGCCATTCTTCCGAAATTTCCTTTATCTCGTTTACGATCCGCTGGTCCCCTATCACGCCATCGTACATCTCGAACCGCCATCCAAGGCGCTTGCCTTTGTTCAACGCCGTCCGGATGTTTTGCTTTTTCTTGCCGGATAGGGTCCAGCTTTTTAAGTCTATCACAGCTTCCTCGCCTATCTTTAAAAGGAGCAGTCCGTTGGACCGGTATTCTTCCAGGAAGCGGTCTGTCGTCTGATAAAATCCGGGGAGCCAGTCGTTGGATTCACATGTCTCGAGCCACTCCTTCAATGCTTCGTCTACCTTGGAATCCGGGCCTATGGGATCCCCAAGAGCAAGGGGGATGTTACCGATCAGGCAGTAAGGTATAACGACTTCTTCGGATGAGTCGAAGAAATAGCGCTTGTCCGGCATGAGAGCGAAGTAGGAAACCGGGGAATATCCGTAGAGTCGGATCAGCGCGAAGACGTACTTTTCGTCCCGCAGGGTGCGTTCGTGGGCATGTCGTACAGGCCTGGTTACCACCCATACCACATACAAAAGTGCTGCAGGTCCAATCCAGTGGAGCGATCTCAAGAACCACAATGCTCTCTCGCTAATCGGATGGTACACTTTCGGCGATCCCCAGGTCAGCAGGTTGAGCCCTTCGGAGAGCGCCAGTGTGACATCGAAGCCGTGAGGGAGTAGCTCGGACCGGAATACCCAGAAGCCCAAGAGGGTATACGCCAGCAGGAAAAGCAAGGCAAAAGGCCCTACGAAAAGTACGTAGCTCCAAGCGAACGGGTCTGATCGAACGGTGAAGTCTTTCCGGAACGCTACGAGGATCGCCAGCAGGGCGAAACTTATGATCGTGCCCTCGATGTCGAGCCCCTTCGCCAAATGTGTGATTCCTGTTATGGTTAGAGTCCAGACAGTTATGCTCCAGGCTTCCCGCTTACGAAGGGCCAATCGCCATGCTATTGCCATCAGCACGAACCCGGCCATGACCGTGACCGTTCTGGTACCGTATTGTACTTCTTTGTCTATGAATTTCGACAGGAGCCTGAGCCGATTCAGACGCTCTTCCACGTAGAATGCGCTGATCACGTCGAAGAACCCCGTGATGGCAACCAGAAGCGCGATCAGAAAAGCTCGCCTTCTTGCTTTCCCCAAAAGAAGCCTCCTGTTTTTTGGTCGAGTATATCACGAAGTTCGGTCCAGGGGTAGCAGGGTAGTGACAACTCTCCTAAGCCATGATCCCGTAGCCGCCGTCCACGGCGATCACCTGGCCCACGATCATGCTTGCATCGTTGGAGCAGAGGAACGCGGCAAGCCTGGCTACGTCTTCAGGCGTCGCGAGCCTGCCTGCGGGAGTCCGGTTGATGGCTTCCTCGATCATGGATTCTTTGTCCGGGAACGAATCCAGAGCGTCGGTTGGAACCACACCCGGGGATATGGCGTTGGCTGTTATGCCATACGGAGCGAGCTCGGCCGCCAGGTACCGTGTTACAGCTTCGATTGCCGCTTTGGACACCCCCACAGCGGAATAATTCGGGATTACCCTGGTAGAACCGAAACTGGTGATTGAAATCACCCTCCCCCATTTCCGTTCCATCATGTACTTTGCAGCTGCTTTGACCCCGAACAGGATGGATCGGGCGTTGATGTTCATGGCCCATTCCCACGTTCGTACATCTTGCTCGAGTACTGGTCTGAGAACTCCTGAAACGGCATTTCCCACGAAAATATCGACGCTTCCGAACCTCCCTGCGGCTTTCTCTACGAGCTTTTCCACCTGATCCACGTCGCCGACGTGAGCTTTCACTACGATGGCCTTTGCTCCGACCGATTCCACTGCCTCCGCTGCATCTTCGGCGGCTTTTCTGTGTCGAAAGTAGTTTATCGTTATGTTTGCACCGTGCTTTGCGAGCTCGACAGCTATGGCTCTTCCTATTCCTCTGCTGCTTCCGGTTATGACGGCGGTTTTCCCTTCCAGGTACACTTCTTTCCTCCGGCGTTATTTCTTGTATACGATCCTGTACAGTCCGTACGAGCCGCCCTGGGAACAATAGTCTTCCATGGTGACCTCGGCACCTTCGAACAACTTCTTCATCGCGTTAAGCCTTGAAGCGCATAGAACTGGAAATTTTGCGGCCACCGTGAGGAATGGACAATTGTACTGGAAGATTTCGAAGACTCCTGGCTCTTTCTCCTCCCACGTGGCGTAGAATCCCTTCTGGTTTACGAAATCCACGAAAGCGGCTACTCTATCCGCTCCGACTTTGTTCCCGAGAGCTTCTTCTGCGCCGTCCATTTCTTCTCGGGTTAGTTCGTCGGCAATTTCCTTCACTTTGTCCTGCCCCCATTTTTCGGCTACTATACGCAATATGGAGACTGCAAGTTTGTCGTAAGCCTTCGGAAACAGGTTCTCTGCTTCGGGGGTTAGTTTGAAGTAGTAGGCCGGCCTGCCCACTACCTGCCTCCGCTGTTCGTGCTTGACCAGACCATCCCTTTCCATGGCCGTGAGGTGTCTCCTCACACCCATAGGCGTGATTCCGAGTTCGTCGCTAAGAGCTTTCACGGTCATCGCCCCGTGTGTTTTCAAGAGCAGCAGAATTTTCTCCCGTGTCGATCTTTCTTCCCCGCTGCGGAGTATCCTCATCCTCGTCTCGTCCATCTCTCCCTCCTGTTATTGGACATAAACTTTTGCGAGTCGGCGTTTTTAAATACGTTTATCTTGCAATATTATTTTACGAGTTTTGCATTCGTTTGCAAGATTTACGTTGCAAACTTCACGG
>CAZEXY010000020.1:24991-27593 GCA_964516345.1 uncultured Anaerolineae bacterium | reverse complement strand
CAACGGTCTCGAGACGGCCATGGCTTACATCATTTGCACGCAGGAGCGCAGAGCTCTCAGGATCGCAGCGCAATCTGTCGGCCCGCGGGAGAGAAATACAAACTCAAAGATGCGGAGGAGCAGCGCGGACTGTTAGCCCGCTGCTGGACGCAGAGGTTTCAAGATTCGTGGTGCGAGCTATCATCTCCCTGCAAGACTCAGCAGCGTCCGCTTCAGGCAGAAATCCGCTTCGCCAGTTCCTGAGATTCTTCCAGGATATCCCTCAATTCGTCGGTCTGCTTTGCAAGCTTCTCCTCTTCCGACTCCACGAAGGAAACGTATGGGGAGAGGGCATCCCTGATCCGGCTGATCGATCTTTGCAACTCCATGTCGAATTCGTCCTGCAAAGCCTGACGGAGTTCTTTCCGAAGCTTCTCCGTGCTCTCATGGAGCTTCTTCTGGGCTTTACGTTTCCTGGCGGGGATCAGGTAGAGCCCAACCGCTGCCAGTGTGCTGGCTGCGAGGATGCCGGTTAGATCTGCCATGGTCGTGGCAAGAACCTTTACCAGGATCGTTCCAAGGCCTATCGCCCCTACCTCCACCAGAGCTGCCTGAGCCACAGCCGATTGCACGGAATCGGCCAATTCCCTGGCCTCCGCCTCCCGGTCGTAGCTCTCCACAGCACGTCTGGCGGATTCCCCGACCGATTCGAGAAGCTCCTTTCGCCTTCGCTCGAACTCCCTGTTCAGGAACCCGACTCCGGCATTGCTTCTCTTCGCCATCCTCCCTTCCACCAAAGAAGCTACCTGACGCCACTGCCGGAAATCCTGTGCAACCATCCAATCTATCAGGTCGTTGATCTGCCTCTCCACCTGATGAGCGGTGTCCGCGACCACTTTCCTCTCGAACTCTCCGCGCATCTTCTCGGCGTTCAGCATGTCGAAAATCCTGGTGAGCCTGATGGTCTCTTCGAAGAACTGGTTACCCCGCTGCTCCATCTTGTTGAGCACGTTCTCCACATGGCTCAGATGATACACGAACTGACTTCTCATCTCACGCTCGTAGCTCTCGAGCTGGCCGTCGATCTCCCGAACCGTCTCCAGATCACCGGCCAGGAGCCGCTTCTGTTCCTCCAGCGCCGAAATGTACCTTTCGGTAAGCCTCTCGGCGACTTGGAGCGGTGTAGTGAGCTTCAACCTGACGCGCTCTTTTTCGGTAAGGTTCCTTTGCAGGAAATGCTCCACTTCCTGCACCCCGCTCTCCTCCCATTTCGCAAGATCGTTGCCCTTCCTGGCCTCTTTTGCCAGCTTGCTGGAAACCAGGAACACTTCCGGATTCTCACCCAGGGACTCTTTGAGGTGATCCCGCACGAAATCAAGCACCTTTCCCCTGGCCTCGTCGGACTCAAGGAGATCTGCTTTGTTGACCACCGCCACGATCTTCTTGCCCCAATCCCGTATCAGCTCGATGAACAATCGCTCGCTTTCGGTGAACGGGCGATCGGCAGATGTGATGAACAGAACGAAGTCGCTGTGCGGAACGAATTTTTCCGTTATCACCTGGTGCTCTTTAAGGACGGCGTTGGTGCCGGGAGTATCCACTATGTTGAGGTCTTTCAGCCACTGAGCCGGGTAGAAGACGTACAACAACCCATCCCGCTCCTCCCGCGCAGGCGAATCGCCGTATTTTATGACGTGTATCCTGTGTGTGGTGGGAGTGACGCCTTCCTCCAGTACATCGGCACCCAGCAAAGCGTTGATGAAGGCGGACTTACCGGCATTGAACTCCCCCACCACTACTATCATGAAGAGTTCGTCCAACCGCCTGGCCTCTCTGGCTATGATCGATTTATCCTCTTGGGTTGCCTGAATGGCGGAAAGGATGCCGTTCAGACGAAAGAGGAGATCACGCTCCTCCTTCACCAACTCTTCCTGGTTCACGGAAAGGAATTTCTTCAACATCGGTACCTGCTCATCTTTCTTCGATTTCAGATCAACTATACGATAAAACAACGCCCCGCAAAAGTCAATACGATCGGGTGACAGATTGTGGATTTTCCATCAGGTTGCCCAGGTGACTCGGTGGCTCAAGAACACAAAAGAAGGAGAAGATTCAACACAAAATCGCCAGGGGAGATAATACGCAGAGATTTCCGGAAAAGCCTTTGCGCCTCTACTTCGACCATTGGACGCTGATACACGCAGATTTTCGCTGATCTTTTTAGTTTTATCTGCGTTCATCAGTGTGAATCTGCGTCCCTTTCTCTGCGTCCGGCTGCAAGCCGACAACGCAAAGTCGCAGAGAGGCGTAAGACGCAGAGATTTTTAGAAAAACCTTGCGCCTTTGCTTCTCCGCGTCTCTGCGTTTTGGTTATTCCCCTACGAGCTAACAGCTTGCTCCACGGCCCTGCGTCGATCATTGGACGCTGATGGCGCTGATATACGCTGATATACGCTGATTTTCGCTGATCTTTTTGGCTTTGTCTGCGTTCATCAGCTTGAATCTGCGTCCCTTTCTCTGCGTCCGGCTGCAAGCCGACAACGCAAAATCGCAGAGAAGCGTAAGTCGCAGAGGTATTTCAATAAGACTTCGCGTCTTTGCGTTTGTTTTCCCCTGAGAGATG
>CAZEXY010000020.1:17928-24891 GCA_964516345.1 uncultured Anaerolineae bacterium | reverse complement strand
CAGAGGTATTTCAATAAGACTTCGCGTCTTTGCGTTTGTTTTCCCCTGAGAGATGACAGATCGCTCAAATCTCTCTTTCTTCCCCAGCCAACCGGGAATAGATGTTCTCCAGCTCCTCGTCCGAGTAGAAATAGATCACCACCTTGCCGCCTTTCTTCCCCTTCATCAGCTCCACTTTCGTCCCAAGAGACGACTGCATTTTCTCCACGAGTCTGGAGAGTTCCACCCCCATATTCCGACTGCTTTCCTCCTTGCGCTCTTTTCCGGCGCCCTCCAGCATCCTTCGGGCCAGCGATTCGGTCTGTCGCACGCTCAACCCTTTCTCGACGATGAGCTTCAGCAGTTCTTTCTGCTGTTCTTCCTCCAGCGGAAGAAGCGCCCTGGCGTGCCCCTCCGATATCTTCCCGGAGGCAAGCACCTTCTGGACGAAATCTGGCAGGTTGAGCAGACGGATTACGTTGGCCACGGCGGATCGACTCTTACCCACCCTCCTGGCGACCTGCTCCTGGGTCATCCCGAATTCCTCGACGAGAGTCCAGTAGGCTCGCGCTTCTTCCAACGGGTTCAGATCTTCCCTCTGGATGTTCTCCACCAGAGCCCATTCCAGCATCTCCCTCGGAGAAACATCTCTTATCACCACAGGCACTTTCTTCAGGCCTGCCATCTGGGCGGCGCGCCACCTTCGTTCGCCCGCCACGAGATAGTATTTACGCTCCCCCTCCGATTCGGCTCTGGTGACCACCAGCGGCTGCAGGATGCCGTGCTCTTTTATAGAAGCGGCAAGTTCCGAAAGCTGCTCGGCGTATATCACCTGCCTTGGTTGCCGGGGGTTCGGGGATATGTCGGATATGGGGATTTCTTCGATGCCGGACGTGGGTTGTTCCCGAACTTGCTGCGGTATCAGGGCGTCGAGCCCCCTCCCCAGCCTTCTCTTCCTTTCCTTGACCATACTATGAACCTCCGTTTCCCAGAAAAAACTCCTTAACCGAACATCGATCTGATGCGAGCGAGAAATTCTGCAGCAAGCTGTTGGTAAGCGAGCGCCCCGGAAGAAGAAGGAGCGTACGTCCGTATCGACATGCCGAAGCTGGGGGCTTCGCTGAGCCTCACGCTCCTTGGGATCACCGTTCTGAAAGTCTCTTTGGGAAAGTACCTCCTCACTTCCTCCTCGACGTTTTTCGACAAGGTAGTCCTACGATCGTACATGGTCAGGAGTATTCCCAGGAGTCCAAGGTTAGGATTCAGCGCCCGCCTTATCCTCCCGATGGTATCCCAAAGCCTGGAAAGACCCTCGAGCGCAAGGTATTCGCTTTGAAGCGGGATGAGCACCAGATCGGACGCCACCAGGGCATTGATGGTAAGCAGCCCAAGGCTCGGTGGAGTATCTATGAAAATCAGGTCGTACTTTTCCCTCAACGGAGCGAGGGATTCGGCCAGTATCCTCTCCCTTCCGGGGAGGTCGATCATTTCCACTTCTGCCCCGGCGAGATCGGCGGAGGAGGGGATGAGGTGTACCCCCGGCTCTTCGGTTGGAAGTATGACGCTTTCCACGGCAGCGTTGCCCATAAGCACGTCGTAGAGGCTCCTCTTTGGGTGCTCCAGCCCGAGGCTGCTGGTGGCATTGGCCTGTGAGTCGTCGTCCACGATGAGCACCTTGAGCCCGTGTTGTGCGCCGAGATACGCCGCAACGTTCACCGCAGACGTGGTTTTACCTACGCCTCCCTTTTGATTCGCAAAAGCAATTATCGCATCCACAGCGGGTGCTCCTCCATCCATCTTTCCACGGTTTCTCTCGACGGGATGCCCTCGACCCCTATTTTTTCTATCGACATCGATGCCACAGCATTGGCAAAGTAGGCGCTCCCCCAGGGGTCGCCGGTTTCATGCCATTTTATCAGAAACGCTGCTGCAAAGATATCACCGGCCCCGGTGGGATCCACCTCTTCCGCCGGCCTGGGCGGAACGTCCCTCTGTTCGCCCTCGGCAAACACGGTACATCCATCCCTTCCTTTCGTCAGGATTAGAACCGGGACTTTCCCTATCCACGGGAGCAAGACGGATCGGTCGTAGTTTATGTCTTCTTCGCTGAGCACCATCACGTGAGTATGAGGCAGTACCATGCCTGCGACGGCAAAAGGATACGGTGCCACGTATCCACCTTCGTCCCAGCACCTCATCCACCCCTGCGGTGTAACGAGCTTTTTCGCCCCATCCAGAATCGCCGGTAGGTCGGGGTGTATCTCCTGGGCAACAGGGCCCAAGTGGACAAGGGGACTATCCTGCCAGGGAATTGGAATGTCATCCGGCTCAATGGGAGAAGCCAGGGACCTTAGGATCAAGATTCTCCCCTCGTCGGTGTACTCCAGTACGTACGTAGTGGTGACGTCAGATGGGAGCACGTGCACGTGATCCACATTCGATTCCAGCCACCCGATCCACGGGAAATCCGCTCCGGCGCGCGTGATCATGCCGACTCTTCGGCCAAGTTTGTGCGCGGTGATAGCCGCATAGGTAGCGGTGCCTCCAATCGTATCAGGTTTCCCGGGGTGGATGTCATGAGTTACGTTCCCAATGACGAGATAGTCCACTTTCGGAAACGACGCTCTCAGCATGTCAAGATCTCCGTATTCTCTTCGATAATAGCGACGTGATTTATTTTAACACACAACTTCGGAAACCGATATTTCGCACCCTTAGACCGAATGCGCCGAGCCTGCTGGGTACATACCGGGAATTGGCATTTTTGAGAACTTTGCCATAAAATTTCCATGGAACGGATTCACAGTGTGGGAGAGGTGTTTCGGTAGAAGATGAAATTCACAAACGTGATACTTGCCGCCGGTAAAGGTACCAGGATGAAGTCCGACATCCCCAAAGTCCTTCATCCATTGCTCGGGTACCCGATGCTGTGGTACAGCTTAAAGACGGCCAGAGAGCTTTCCGACGAACCTCCCGTAGTCGTCGTCGGGCACCAGGCGGAAGCAGTCATGAGCGCTGTTGGCGACGAAAGGGTCAGGTTCGCCCTGCAAGATCCACAACTCGGTACGGGCGATGCGCTGAACAAAGCACGCCAGCTAATCCCCCCGGACACGGATACCATCATCGTCACATACGGCGACATGCCGCTCCTCCGTTCTGAGACGCTGGCGAGGCTGCTCGATGCCCATGCATCCAACAAGGGGCCTATGACCATAATGACCGTGGTGATGGATGATCCCCATGGGTTCGGCCGTATAGTTCGAGACGGCGACGGCAGGGTACTGGCGATCGTCGAGGAAGCCCACGCTACCCCGGAACAGAAAGCGATTAGGGAGTTGAACACGGGGATATATGCCATTGACGCGGGGTGGGCCTGGGATCATCTTCCAAAGCTGCCGCTGAGCCCAAAAGGGGAATACTACCTCACGGACCTCGTCGAAATGGCGGTGTCGGAAGGACTTCCGGTCGAAAGCATCGAAGTGGAAGACCCCGACGAAGTCGTTGGGATAAACACGAGGGTGCACCTTGCACAGGCGGAGTCGATCCTCCGAAACAGGATCAACACCGCATGGATGCTGGAAGGAGTCACTATAGTCGATCCAGACACCACATACATAGAGCCGGAAGTCTCCATAGGCAGGGACAGCGTGATCCATCCGAACACGTACCTGAAAGGAAGAACCTCGATCGGGGAAAACAGCATCATCGGGCCCAACACCCTGATTTCGGACAGCAGGATAGGAAGCAGGTGCGAGGTGAGGTTCTCGGTGATCGAAGGCGCCATCATAGAGGACGACGTAGACGTAGGTCCGTTTGCACACCTCAGGAAAGGCGCACATCTGGCCAAAGGTGTGCACATGGGTAACTTCGGAGAGGTGAAGAATTCCTACCTCGGACCCGGAACGAAAATGGGGCATTTCAGCTACATCGGCGACGCCAGGATAGGCAGGAATGTCAACATAGGAGCCGGAACGATCACGTGCAATTACGATGGTGAAAAGAAGAACCCAACTTACATCGAGGACGACGTGTTCATCGGCAGCGACACGATGCTCGTAGCTCCGGTGAAGATCGGCAGAGGCAGCAAGACCGGGGCAGGGTCTGTCGTCACGAAGGACATTCCGCCCTCGTCGCTTGCCTACGGAGTGCCGGCAAGGGTGAAGAAAAGCCTCGAAGAGAAATGACGCCATACCCTCAGAGAATGGAAGCGCCGGTGCGGCGCTTTTGGAAGAAATCGAAAAGTGAGGTGATTTAACAACTTATGGAGGCGGACGTAATCCCCCCCTTATGTAGTATCCTTTTCCTCGTTCTCCTCGTCTTCTCGGCGGTCATCGACATGGCAGCGGCGGTGATGGCCAGGGAAGCTGTGGCAGACGCACTGAGGACTTCCGTCGCGAAGAAGCACGATTTTGCCAGGCTCCTTTCGTCTCCCAAGAAAACCGCCATGACGGCATTGGTCGTGGAAGTGACATCTCTGGTAGGCGGCTCGGTGTGCATCTACGAATCTTTTTCGATCAAGCCTCTGCTTCCCTATCGGGTCTGGGCGCTTGTGCTGCTTGCGGTTTTCACCGCGGCGCTGGAGATAGGCACCCGGGCTTATTTCGCCCGGTCCCCAAGGGACGCGGCGAAGAGACTCGGATGGCTCATCAGGCTGTTCGTCATCCTGCTCTCTCCGGTGACCCTGATCCTGAAACTGGTGGAGCGCCTGATCTACGGCAAGAGGAGCAGCGAACTCGTCGAGAATCTGTTCATGAGTGAAGACGGCATACGGTTCCTCCTCGATGTGGGAGCCGAGGGGGAGGAACCCATGGAAGCCGCAGAAAGGGAGATGATAGACAACATCATCGAGTTCAAGGAGACCATCGTCAGGGAGATCATGGTCCCGCGGCTGGATATCGTCGCTCTGCCGGAGGACACGAACCTTCACGATGCCCTGGACCTGATCATAAAGGCCGGACATTCCCGCATCCCCGTCTACAGGGAGAGCATCGACCACGTGGTCGGGATCCTTTACGCAAAAGATCTGCTCGTGTGGATGCGCGACGATCGGGAATTCGACATCAAGGAGATACTCAGACCCCCGTATTTCGTGCCCGAGACCAAGAAAGTCTACGATCTCCTCCGGGAGATGCAGAAATCGCACATACATCTGGCGGTGGTGGTAGACGAATACGGAGGCGTAGCCGGTCTCGTCACGATCGAAGACCTGCTGGAAGAGATTGTCGGGGAGATACAGGACGAATACGACAAGCAGGAGATCGTGTACGCCAGGAAAGTGGACGAGAACACCTACATCTTCGACGCCAGAATCCTCATAGAAGACGTGAACGAACTCCTCGGGAGCAACCTATCGAGCGAGGGTGGCGATACCCTTGGCGGCTTCATCTACAGCCAGCTTGGCCGTATACCCGTCCCAGGAGAGACTATTTCCTACGACGGATTGAACCTGGAGGTGCTTTCGATTTCGGGACAGAGGATACTGAAAGTCCGTGTCAGCAAGAAGAAACACAACGAGGACAACGGAGCTTCTGGGAGCCGTCCCGGTATAGCAGGAATACTTTCGTTGTTCTGAGGAGGGAAGGCGTGAAAGCATTGATAACAGGAGGAGCAGGGTTCATCGGCAGCCACCTCGCCGAAGCGTTGCTGGAGCGGGGCGACGAAGTCACCATCATCGACGATCTCTCCACCGGAAGGTTCGAGAATATAGAGCACCTCACCTCCAACCCCAGGTTCCACTTCGCCATCGAAACCATAACCAATGAAACGGTCATGGATAGGCTGGTAAGCGAATGTGACATGATCTTCCACCTCGCTGCAGCCGTCGGAGTGGAACTGATCGTTCACAGCCCCGTTCGCACCATAGAGACCAACATCGTCGGAACCCGGGCCGTATTGCAGGTGGCAAACCGGTACAGGAAGAAAGTCATTGTGGCATCGACCTCGGAAGTGTACGGGAAAGCCGTCACCGTACCTTTCCGGGAGGATGACGACAGGCTGATGGGGCCCACTACCAAGAGCCGATGGAGCTACGCCACTTCCAAGGCTGTGGACGAATTCCTTGCCCTTGCATACTGGAAGGAGAAGAAACTCCCCACCGTGGTGGCAAGGTTCTTCAACACCGTGGGACCGAGACAGACCGGGCAATACGGAATGGTCGTTCCCCGCTTCGTCGCGCAGGCGCTCAAGGGAGAGCCGATCACGGTCTACGGGGATGGCCTGCAATCCCGATGCTTCACCCACGTTTCGGATACCGTCAGAGCCGTCATCCTGCTCGCCGACAACCCGAACGCCGTGGGGCAGGTGTTCAACGTTGGGAGCAGCGAGGAAATCACCATTCTCGGGCTGGCGCAGAAAGTCAAGAAATTGCTGGACAGCGATTCGGAGATCGTTTTCATTCCATACGACGAGGCTTACGAAGAAGGGTTCGAGGATATGCGACGGCGAGTGCCGGATACAACGAAGATTCGCAATCTGACGGGGTGGGAAACCAAATACTCCCTCGACGATACCATCCTCGCCGTGGCCGATTACATGAGAAACCAGATCGAGAGAGATGAGAGGAACAAAGCTTGAGGCTCTGATCGCCATTGGACTGCTCTTGGCGATACTGTCCGTCGTTCCAACACCGACGAAGGTAGAAAGCAGATCTCCGGGATTCCCTCCACAAGGGGTGATCATCGGCGATCTCCTGTACGACGGTTATGCCTCAGGCGACAAAGACGAAGCTTTCTCCCTGTGGAACATCGGCTCTTCCCCGATTTCGCTGAACGGCTGGCACGGAACCGACGGAGAAGGAACTGTGGACCTTTCCACCGTTACGATACCAGCCGGGTCCAAAGTGTGGATAGCAAGGGAAGCCGTTGCTTTCGAATCGACTTTCGGATTCGCTCCCAATTACGAATACGGAAACGATACCGACCCCAGCGTCCCCGATCTTTCCACATCCGGACGGTTCTCTTTCAGCAACAGAGGAGACGAGCTTTC
>CAZEXY010000020.1:0-17828 GCA_964516345.1 uncultured Anaerolineae bacterium | reverse complement strand
CATTGCCGTGGCTCCGGACGGCACTATGCAACAGCTTTCACGCATAGTCTCCGGCGCTCGCCATTGCATCTGCTACGAAGGTTACACCCTGGAAAGCCCATCTCTGGCAAATCTGCTGTCCCAGAAAGCCGGGGCCGGCGTTCAGGTGAACGTCCTGCTGGAAGGAGGTCCGGTAGGTGGAATTTCGGAACTGGAGAAATGGTGCGCACATAAGGTGGAGAGCGGCGGAGGACGGGTCTATTTCATGGTGAACGACAGAAACGGCGCCCATGCACGCTATCGATTCGTGCACAGCAAACTCTTGATAGTGGACGATTCCATCGCAGGCATCGGGACGGAGAACCTCGCCGTGGGCGGTATGCCGGAGGACCCTCTGAACGACGGAACGGGAGGCAGCCGCGGGGTTTGGGTTTTCACCGACGCAGCACAAATAGTCGCCAGGGCAAAAGAAATATGGAACAATGATTCCAACCCGGGGCGACAGGATATCTACAGATGGAACGCCTCCGACACGAAATATGGCCTTCCCCCTTCCGATTACACTCCGCCTCCTCCTTTCGACTGGGAGGTGTACCAGGCGAGATTTCGGCAGGTAGCGAACGTTCGAGCCGCCGAAATAGAGCTCGTAACCGCCCCGGAAGCGACTTTGCGACCTGACGGCATCCTGTCGCTGATCGATTCCGCCGGGTCGGGTGACGAGTTGCTGGTCGAGTACCTGGAGCAACAGCCGCATTGGGGAAAATCACAATCCTCGAGAGAGGACGATCCAAACGTCTACCTGGAGCGCCTCATCGAAGCGGCCAGAAGAGGCGCCAAAGTGAGGATTCTGCTGGACAGTTTCTTCGACAGTCCGTCGAGCAGCATGAGCAACAGAGCCACCGTGGAATACATCAGTGAAGTTGCATCCCAAGAACACATCGACCTCGAGGCGAAGCCGGGGAATCCTGCATGGCACGGGCTGCACAACAAGATGATCCTGGCCTCCGTCGGAGGAAAAGAATGGCTGGCTGTCGGATCGCTCAACGGCAGCGAGGTTTCGTGCAAGGACAATCGGGAAGTGATCTTGATCGCCCAATCCAGCGATGGATTCGATTTCCTGAAGCAAGTATTCGACCAGGACTGGTCCAACCCGAACTACTGGAACGATGGCACGGATCCATGAAGATACTTTCCGTGAGCGACGTGGTAGATCCGCTGGTCTACACGCCGAATCTACCGGAAAGATTCGGTGACGTGGACATAGTCATAAGCAGCGGTGATCTCCCGTACTATTACCTCGAGTTCATCGTGACGATGCTGCGCGTGCCGCTCTTTTTCGTCAGGGGGAATCACGCTCCGGTAAAGAAACCGTGGGAGCGCGATCATCCTCTCCCCCAGGGTTGTGTGAACCTGGACCAGCGCGTGGTGAACTACCGCGGGCTCCTGATCGCCGGGCTCGAAGGCTCGATGAAATATTCCGACAGAGGGGTAGCACAGTACACTGAAGGGGAAATGCGGCTGAAAGTCGCCCGGCTGATACCATGGCTGCTACGGAACAAAGTAAAAGAAGGCCGGTATCTGGACATACTGGTTACCCACTCCCCCCCTTTCGGAATACACGACAAACCCGACCGGTGCCACACGGGCTTCAAGGTGTTCAACTGGCTCATTCGAACTTTCAAACCGAGATATCTGATACACGGGCACGTACACCTGAGCGGGTACCACAAACCGGAGGACGTCTTGCTCAAAGTCGACGAGACGTGGATCCTCAACACCTACGGTCACAGGATCACGGAAATCTCCCCCTGAAACTGTCCCTGCGATCGTTGTAGCGCACGTCATCGGATTGCAGGAGAATGAACAAAACGCCAAGACGACCACTTCTCGTCAGGACTCTCCGTTTTCGTGCCCCCGGCTTAGTGGTCAAAACGGCCGCTATTGAGGTAAACTGTAATGCACGATTCCATTCGACCAGGGGAGGTGCGAAGCTTACATGGGGAAAAGTAAAGTGAAAGAGGAAAAACTAAGCAACGGGCTCACCGTGCTGCTGAAGGAACAGCACGCCGCACCGGTAGCCAGCTTCTGGATATGGTACCGGGTAGGCAGCCGAAATGAAGTCCCCGGGAACACGGGGGTTTCTCACTGGGTCGAGCACATGCTTTTCAAAGGCTCCAGGAAGTTTCCGAGGGGAGCGATGGACAAGGCCGTTTCCAAGCACGGCGGCGTGTACAACGGTATGACCTGGATAGACTGGACAACCTACTACGAGACCCTTCCTTCGGAACATATCGAACTTTCGCTTCAGATAGAATCCGACCGGATGACCAACGCCCTCTTCGATCCGGAAGAGACGGAAACCGAGCGGGGCGTGATAATCTCCGAGATGGAAGGGAACGAAAACGAGCCTGAATACCAGCTCTATCAGGAGACGACTGGCGTAGCCTTCAGGGTTCATCCGTATCGACAGATGGTTATCGGGTACCGGGAGGATTTGCTGAACATGGGGAGGGAAGACCTCTACAGACACTACAAGACCTTCTACGCCCCGAACAATGCCATCGTCGCCGCCGTAGGCGATTTCGAGACCGGGGAGATGCTCGACAAGATAGAGGAATATTTCGGGAATATTCCTGCAGCTCCGGAACCCCCGTCCCTGCATCTTACGGAACCTCCTCAGCGCGGCGAGAAGCGCGTCGTCGTCGAAGGCAACGAGGAGACCGCTTATCTGCTTGCGCTCTACCACGCCCCCAGGGCCACCGATCAGGATTTCTTCCCTCTGGTGGTGGCGGACGCCATCATCGGAGGGGCCAAGGGGCTGCCTCCTTTTGGCGGCTCCTCCGGCAACCGGAGTTCGAGGCTGTACCAGGCTCTGGTGGCCAGCGGAATCGCCGCTGCGGTGAGAAGCTCCGTGGCCGCTACCGTGGACCCTTACCTGGCTTCTGTGGAAGTGACCATACGGCGGGGGCGTTCTCTGGAGGAGGCCGAAAAGATCCTCGATGCGGTGATTCAGAGGCTTCAGGAGGAACCGGTCAGCCGGGAGGAGCTGAACAAAGCGATAAAGCAATCCAGAGCCCAGTTCGTGTACGCGAGCGAGAGCGTGACCCACCAGGCGCTCTGGCTCGGTTTCTCCGAGGTCGTCGCCGACCAGGAGTGGTTGAACAGCTTTCTCGACAGACTCTCCTCGGTCACCACGGACGACATAATGCGGGTGGCAAGGAAATATTACGCCAGGAGGAACAGGACGATCGGCTGGTACGTTCCTCAGGGAGGTAAAGGATGAGCAAATCGACCTTCTCATACCCGGGACCGGAAACGATAAAGAGAAAGAAATTGAGCAACGGCATGCTGGCCGTGGTCTTCGAGAACCATGAATCCCCCACCTGGGTGATCCATGGGCTGATACCCGGAGGAAGCTCCAGGGAGAGCAGAGCCCAGGCGGGCATAGCCGCCATCACCGCACAGATGCTCCACCGCGGCAACGTTCGGTATTCGTTCGAAGAGATCAACGAGAAGATCGAAAGCATCGGGGCAAACATAGCGTTTTCGAGCGGCAGGCATTCCACCGGATTCTCTGGCATGTCCCTGGCGGAGGACAGGAGCACCGTCCTGGAAATGATCACGCTTTCGCTCACCAAACCGACTTTCCCGCACCATCAATTCGATCTGCTCAAGGGGCAGGTGTTGACGGTTCTCCAGGAGCGGGATTCCGACACGAGCAGCGTGGCCGACATGACTTTCGACAGACTCGCCTATCCGGAGAACCACCCTTACAGCTGGCCTACGGACGGCTACCGGGAAACCATAGAGCCTCTGACCGTGGAACAGGTGGAGGAGTTCTATCGAAATTGCTACACACCCGTGGGCGGAGTAGCGGTGGTAGTTGGCGACGTGAAAGCGGAGGAGGTTTTCGACGATCTGGAGAGGACGATAGGAAGCTGGAAAGGCTCTGCGAACCCGTGCCCGGAGGCCGATCTATCGGTTTTGCCTCCACAGGAGATCAGGCGGGAAGAAGTCTTCCTTCCCGACAAGATGCAAACGGACATAGTCCTCGGCACGATAGCAGTAACCCGCAAGAGCCCAGATTATTTCCCCGCCGTGGTGGCGAACACAGTGCTTGGCAGGTTCGGCATGATGGGCAGGCTCGGGGAGAACGTGCGGGAGAAACAAGGGCTGGCCTATTATGTCTACAGTTCGGTCGAGGCGAATTTCGCGCCGAGCCCATGGATCGTGATAGCAGGTGTTAATCCTGCCAATGTGGAAAAAGCCGTCGACAGCATCCTCTCCGAAATAGACCGCATACGTCGAGAGCCGGTGTCGGAAGAGGAACTGCGGGATTCCCAGGACTACCTGGTGGGTCTTACCCCGCTCCGTCTGGAGACGAACGCTTCCATCGCGAAAGCTTTGGTGGACATAGCGTGGTACGATCTGGGGTGGGACTACCTCCAGAAGTTCTCGGATAGGATCTATGCAGTGACGAGCGAAGACGTGATGGCCGTGACTTCCAGGTACCTGAGCACAGAAGCTTACATCCTGGCCATTGCCGGGCCCAAATCATGATTCTGGGAGGGATGAAATCTGCGATGAAAAAGCAGAAGAGCTCTCGAAACTGCTTCGTTTGCGGAAGGATGAACCCTGTGGGACTGAAAGCGTTTTTCTACGAGGACGACGATGGTAAAGTCGTTTCCAATTACTCCATACCGGAGGACTACAACGGATACCCGGGAGTTGCACATGGAGGAATCGTGACGGCGTTGCTGGACGAAGCCATGGGAAGGACGGCCATCGGCGAGGAGATATGGCTGATGACGGCGAAGATGACAACGAAATTCCACAGGCCGACTCCCACGGAAACACCCCTGACGATCACCGCCTGGATCACGAGGAAGAGGAGGAAGACTTACGAAGTCCATGGG
Source organism: uncultured Anaerolineae bacterium (assembly GCA_964516345.1). Classification (GTDB taxonomy): domain Bacteria; phylum Chloroflexota; class Anaerolineae; order S016-19; family S016-19; genus S016-19. Next base: position 12,933 of record CAZEXY010000020.1, on the reverse strand, counting down.
GAAGTGAGGCTGGAGGATGGGACGTTGACGGCCGAGGCCGATGGAATCTATTTCGTGGTGCCGGAGGAGGAATTCGGAGGGTTCGACGAAGAGCGTCCTTACTGGAGGGTCTACGGGGATGACGAATAGGAATCGCCTTCCGGCGGATGCGTTGCTTCTCTTCTTGCTGCTCCTTGCCAGAATCAGGATAGATACCCTGGCAGATATGGTGCTACCCACCAGACATCAGGACGTGGCCAGGCACCCGATCCTGGGGCATATCATCTCCTCGAAAGGGATGAAGCTGCTCTCGGACTGGCTTACCGATCCGATAAGCCTGGTTCTGATCTCCATAGCGTTCGGTTTGGCGGTGGTGTACCTTTTGCTGGCGACCGACACGGACGTGAAGAGGACTTTCAAACTCCGCATGGCGATCCTGTGGCTCATACTTGTAGTCGTAATCGTTGCACCTACGGCGAAACTGATCCTGCTTCGGCAGCAATCCGGGCCTGCAAGCTACTGTCACGATGGCGGCGTGATCCAGACCGAGGAAGCGACGAAGCTTTTCCTTCACGGAAAGAACCCTTACATCGAGAACTACACCCACACGCCTTTGGCTCAGTGGGGAATAAAATATCACTCGGCGGTTTACCACTATCCGTACCTCCCATGGACGTTCGTGCTGTCCGCTCCGTTCTATCTTGCCGGGCAGCACCTGTTTGGGTGGTACGACGAGAGGGTGCTGTATCTCCTTTTGTTCTCGATTCTTATCGTCATAGCCCCTTACCTTGCAGGAGATGCAGAAGGAAAATTGATGCTCGTAATGATCCTTGGTCTCAACCCCATAATGGGCTCCGATATAATCTTCGGACAAAACGATCTGTTCGTGTTGTTCTGGATCGTCCTTGCGTTCTGGATGTGGGCCAAATGGCGGAAGGGTAAGGGGAGATGGTGGTTGGTGGGGTCTTCTGCTGCTTATGGTCTCGCATGTGCAAGCAAACCCACGGCCTGGTACCTTGCGCCGTTCTTTGCGTTCCTTCTGCTGGCCGACGGCAGGTTGCAGGTAGGGCGGTGGAAGGAGCTGGCAAAACGGAGCCTGCCTGCGGTTGGAGTCTTCCTTGCCCTAGTTCTCCCCTACGTCGTTTGGGGATTCGATGCAATGCTGGACGACATATGGAAATGGTCGGCGGGAACTTCCAGCGTTCCGTACCAGATCAGGGGCTGGGGAGCTTCCAATTTCGTGCTGGCGCTGGGACTCGTGCCGGATAAACTCGCATACTGGCCTTTTTGGATACCGGAGTTGTTGGTAGGGGTGCCGCTGCTTCTGTGGCTGGCGTGGCGGCAGTCGAAGTCCAATACCCTTGCCAATGCGGCGTGGCATTCCGGGCTGCTGCTCCTGGTTTTTTTCTACGTGTCCAGGTTCATGAACGAAAATTACCTCGGCTTCATCCTGGCTCTCTTCGCAATCGGGTACTTCGCCTGGGATTCTGCGTACTCGGAGGAAGCAGGTTGAACGAGAGGATCAGCTCTGAACTCGTTTTCTGGTGGTCGGCTTTCGTAGCCATCGTCCTCACGGTGACTTCGCTGACGATCTGGACTCCGATGCGTGGTCAGGCATCCGGATCGGACCATCCTCTCAATGCCGCTGTTAGGGCTGTGGGAACCAGGAACGTTCGGACCGAGCCGACGGAGAATAAGCAGGGGGAGGGAACGGCGGATCGCACTTCTACCCTGACGACCCTTTCTGTCTCCGGCACGCCCACCTTTTCCGGCACTCCTTTGCCCACGGTTGCTACATCCACTCCCACCCCCACGCCTATGCCGACCGCGACGGCCACCAACACGCCTACGCCGACGCCGTCTCCCACACCCTCGCCGATGCCCACGCCGTCTCCCACTCCGACGCCCATACCTCCGCAATCGAAGGCTTTTCGAATACACCCGGACGGGAAACACAGGATCGCCAGGGTGCCGATCCTCATGTACCATTACATTTCATACCCTCCGAAAGGGGCGAACCGTATCCGTCGCGATCTATCCGTGTGGCCCAACAGATTCGACGAGCAGATGCACTTCCTGGCTGCTCATGGCTATCACACCATCACGTTGGAGGAACTTGCCCTTTACCTGCTCGAAGGCAAGCCTTTGCCTCCAAAACCCATCGTACTGACTTTCGACGACGGGTACATCGACAATTACCAAAATGCGTTTCCCGTGCTGAAGAAATACGGATTCAAGGGAGTATTCTTCGTCATCACCGATTTCGTGACGAACAGGTACAAAGGGTACATGACCTGGAGCGAGCTCAAGAGGATGGCCGATGCCGGCATGGCGATCGAGTCCCATTCCAGGAATCACGCAGATTTGCGCCATCGTTCTTACGAGTATCTGGTGTGGCAGGCTCTGGGCAGCAAGGAAGCGATAGAAAATCACCTTGGGATAGAACCAAGGTTCATATGCTGGCCCAGTGGAAAATACGACAGGTTCGCGGCGAAGGTTTTCGAGTCCGCCGGTTATTGGGGCGGGACCACCGAGATACAGGGGGTGACCCAGGATTCCAGGCACATGTTCGAATTGCAAAGGATACGGATCCGGGGCTCTTACGATCTCAAGGCGTTCGAGTGGGTGCTGGAGAACACAAAGTGAATTTCTACGACGCCTGGGTCATGGCCGCGGTTGCGTCGGAAATCCGGAATCTGGTCGGAGCCAGGGTTCAGGATGTCATCCGGACCTCCGAGGAAAGCTACGAGCTGGAGCTCTACGCTCACGGGCGACGGCATTACCTTTTCATATCCCTTGCTCCGCAGGATTCGAGGCTGCACTTTCTTTCGCAGAAAGCACGGCGCGGCGCCGATCCGTCCCCGCTTCAATTGAGCATGAAGAAGCACCTGATGGGCGCTCGTGTGGCGTCGATCGTTCAGCCTCCGTTCGAAAGGGTGCTGAGGCTGATGTTCCAGACTCCGTCGGGTGGTTTCGTGGAACTGGTGGCGGAAGTGATGGGCAGATACAGCAATCTGATTTTGCTGGACGAGGCGGAAAGAATCCTGGGGCTGCACAAGGTGGTTGGAAGTAAGTCGAGCAGAGAAAGACAGTTGTTCCCCGGAATGACGTATACGCTTCCTCCGAGGCCGAACAAGAAGCCGCTTCCCCTCGTCTCTGAGGAAGATCTGGTTTCATGGATTGAGCATGCCCGGGAAACGCCGTTATGGAAAGTTCTGATCGCCAACGTGTGGGGATTGTCCAGACCGTTGGCCGAGGAAGTGGTGTTTCGTGCTTCGGGCGCCCCGGAGGGGAGCGGGATCGATGCGGCCGGTTTGATGAAGGAGCTCCGAAGGCTCGTAGAGCGTTGGGCCGAAGGAACGTGGGAACCACATCTCCTGATGAGGAATGGCGTCCCCTGGGGATACACTCCGTTTCGATATTTGCATCTGGATGATTCGATTCCCGTTGCCGGCATGAGCGCCTGCATAGAGAAAGCTGTCGAGTCAGGGGGAACCCTCGATCCGTATGCAGCGGCGCGGGACGAAGTCCGTCGGACGATCGAAACCGTAAGGAAGCGTCTGACACGTCAGCGGGAATCACTCCTCCGACAGATGAAGCAAACGCAGGACCCCGAAAGGTGGAAGGAAGCAGCCGACTGGATACTCGCCTACGCCGGGAGAATAAAGCCGAGGCAACGAGAGCTTAGGGTGGAGGAAACCGGGGATGTGTTCGAGCTCGATCCGGGACTTTCCGCCGTGGAGAATGCTCAGCGTTACATCAAACGATACCAGAAAGCCAGAAGAGCGGCGGAAGCGATACCTTCGCTGCTCGAATCCGTGGAAGGGGATCTCACATACCTGAATCAGCTGGAGTACGATCTCGATTCTGCCCGGGATCGTGGGGAAATCGATTCGGTTCTCCTTGCGCTCGTCGAAGCAGGGTTCGTCCGTGAGGAGAAGAAGATTCACCGTTCTGCACCCAGAGGCCCGCGGAAGTTCCTTTCCCCGGACGGATTTACGATCCTGGTAGGCAAAAACGCCCGCCAGAACGACGAAATCACTTTCCGGAGGGCCGGACCCAAGGACATCTGGCTGCACGCACGGAAAGTCCCGGGCGCTCACGTAGTGATTCTGACCGGCGGGGAGCCGATTTCCGATGCCACACTCGAATACGCCGCCAAGCTCGCTGCATATTACTCGAAGGCCAGAGGTGAAAAGGCCGTGGACGTGATATACACGAATCGAAAGCACGTCCGGCGCGTTCCCGGCGGACATCCGGGCCAGGTGCTCGTGTCGAGATCCGGAAACATCACGGTTCCCGGAGAAAAACCATGACCCTGATCATCTGCCCAGGTCTATGGGCAACCGAATGGCTTCCCGTCCGTTCACATCCAAATGTTTCAAATCCTTCCAGTAATACATCCCGATTTCGAGGTGGTATTTCCCGTTTGCGGATCCCCTGGGAATCTCGAGCAGGTGGTCGTCCCGGTAGATTTCTCCCGGAACCCATGAAGAAGTGCCCATGGGAGTGTACCACCTCGGCGCTCCGTCGTGCTGGGCCACCATTCTTCCTTCTGCATCGATCAGATGGACGAAAGAAGAGTAGTCCTTCACCAGTTGAGCTTTGGGCTTCCAGTACAGGCTCACCTCCAGGTGGTCACTCTTCCTCTTGACGCTGTACCCAACGAGCTCGACTTTTCCGCCGAAGATGCTGCCGACCTTATGATCCACGGCTATTGGCAGCAGAAACCGTCGGGGTACGCATCGATCCAGGGGAAGCACCTTGCAATACGGCGATCGCCGGCGTTCGATGGCGATGACCTGAGCTGAGGTATTTCCGGAGAAAGTGGGTACGTCCCAGGATGACTCGACCTTCTCGATCGTCTCCCGTTTTCCGATATCCTTCCAGTCTTTTCCATCGGACACGCCTACCTCCACCACGAAATACCTGCCGAGGTCCCATGGGAGGGTTTCTATGACGATATCCTCACCATGCTTCCACATCTCCGGCGGATACCACAAAATCCATGGCGATGGAGGATCGTACACCGTTTCCAGGATGTTTCCCTTCCCGTCCTTCACGAAAACCTGCGGGAACCTGTTACCTTCGGCATCGACGTGCCAGTAGGTTCTCAGTTTCAACAATTTTCCTTCCCGGTATCGCAGAACGTCCAGCCCCAGGAAGGTCACCCCTCCACGAAATTTCACGGTTGCAGGGTATTCGGGACCTGGATTCTTCACCCGGGCGAAGTCGTAGAATTCGTCGGGTAGACTTTTCCCCTTTGCGCCTTTTTTCAGAAGGATGTACCCGTCTTTCGCTTCGACTATGCCGTATCCACGGGATAGTGCTTTCTCGTACAGGTTGCGAAGATCCACCGGGTGCATGTCTGCGTTCGCCGTCACGTCGATCAGGACGTATTCTGCGTCATCTATCGTTGGCAGGCTGTAGATGGTCATTCTATCGCTGAAGTGAGGGTACAGAGACGTGTTGGTGGTAAGCGATGCATCTTTCGGGATCAGCTTCTGGAAGGATCCAAGCTCCTGGTTATGGTGCGTCACTTTTTTGAACGAGAAGCCCCATGCGAGCGGAGTAAATCCGCGCAGGTGGTGGTATCCGAAGGAGAACAGCAGCACCCAGGCCACGAGCCCGGTTCGCAGGAGTTTCCCGTCGAAGCTCAGCAACCTCTTCGCTCCGGCGATCGTCCCGAGAACCAGGAATGGGGCAAGGATCGTGGAATAGTAGATTTCTCCGGAGTATGTTCCCGGGTAATTGCTCAGAGCGTTGAGCAGGAAGAATGGAGCTCCAAGAACCAGTAGATCCATTCCCAGAAGCGGCAGGAACCCGGTACCGGCCAGAAGACCCACGGCATAGGCGATCCTCTCCCGGGAGAGCAGAACTTTCAATGCCCTTTCGGGGTGCTTCAGGAGCGCCAGGAAGAGACTGTTCTCCCCTTGCATCAGGTAGGCGTACCTGACGATGAAAGGGTTCTTGCGCCCCCACGCCGCTCGAGCGTAGTGCGGTATGACGAAATTGTAGGCTATCATGGTGTACGAAACGCCCAGAAGGGCAAGCGCCGCACCCCATTTCCTCGATACTTTGAAGAACAGGTATATCCCTATCAAGAGAACGAGATAGCCCATGTCCTCTCTGGCCGACATCGCAAGCAGGGAGAAGATCACCGCACCGGTCAGGCGTTTCTTGTAGGCGTAGTAACACGCGAAGAGGAAAAGCGGAGCCGCAAGCGGTGCCGTGTGGAAATCTGCCAGATTTGCCGATTCCTGGGAGGGCAAGAGCAGGTACATCGCTGCTATGCTTAGGGCCAGAGCTTCGTCATTCAGCAGACCCCGAGCAAGCAGATAGGCCGGTATCGCTCCGGACGCCAGGATCAGAACCTGCAAGATCAAAAGAGTCTCCGCTCCCGACCAGATCGAAAGAAAAGGGGCGAGCAGTAAGATCATCGGTTCGAAATGATCCTCGAGGCTCGTCCCCTGCGTTCTGTAGAATGGACGGCCGTGCAAAGTCGCCCAAATCGGCTGATGATTGAGACCGAGATCGCTCTTCGAGGAATCGCAAGCCCAATGCCTGTGTAAGGCGGCGACGCTCATCACGGCCACGTACAGGGACATCATCACGATGAGCGCCAAGAGCGACAGACGCCTTTTCCCAGCCGGTTCCATCTTCGACTACCCTTTATGGGGGGCGAACACTTCCCTCAAAATCGATTTCCCGATGAACTCTCGCAACAGGGAATCGCCGGGTATAGTTACCTCACTGCATCTGCACGGAAGGAACCAGTCCAGGAAAGCAAGCAACCGCTTTGCTTCCACGTATTCGCTGGAGTCCGGATCGACCTGACGGAGCAACGGCTCGACCAGCGGTTTGATGACCGATAGTTCGTACACGAGGGCGGAGTTGAACATCACGTCGGCGTTTTCCTGGTACGGGAAGATGTATTTTCTCTCGCCTGCCCGAACTTTCTCCCAGTTGGCGAGGGTGTCCTGGGCGGAATACCCCCTGTAAGTTGCGTCCCGAACGATTCTTCTGAGCAAGCGCGTGTCCGTGGTGGAAACGCGGTTGTGCCTGTCGAGATTCAGTTGCGTCAGGGCTGAAACGTAAATTCTGAAAATCCTTTCGTTCTCCACCAGAGGCACCAGAGCCGGGTTCAGCCCGTGAATTCCTTCCACGATTATCACATGGTCGGGGGAAAGGCGAACTACCTTTCCCTCTTCCCTCTTGCCGGTCTTGAAGTTGTAATAGGGGAGCCGAACTTCCCGTCCGTCCATCAGGTCGAGGAGCTGTCTGTTGAGCAGATCGAGGTCCAGTGCTCTGATGGATTCGAAATCGGGCTTCCCTTCTTCGTCGAGGGGCGTCTTGTCCCGATCCAGGAAATAATCGTCCGTGCTCAGCGGGAACGGCAGCACGCCGTTCGCTTTCAATTGAACCGCCAGTCTCCTGGCGAAAGTCGTCTTGCCGGAGGAGGACGGGCCTGCTATCAGCACGAGTCTCGCTCCCCGTTTCAGGATCGCCAGGGCTATTTCCGCAATGTGCTGTTCGTGGAGTGCCTCGGAGACGAGCACGATTTCCTTGATTCCGTCGGTCGCTACTGCCTCGTTCAAAGAACCGACGTCCCGCACCCCGATGAGTCGGAGCCATTCTCCATACCTGCGGAACACAGCCACGAGGTTCGGGTAATCTTTGGTCGGCTGCAGTTTACCCGGCTCTCTTCTGAGAGGGAATCTCAGTATGAACCCGCCGGGATATTTCTCCAGCGAGAACAGCTTCAGATAGCCGGTGGAAGGAACCATGTATCCATGGAAATAGTCCTCGAATCCGTGCAACTCGTAAAGCGTCAGGTAGTCCTTTCTTCGGTATTTCAAGAGCCTGAGTTTGTCGTCGTCTCCTCTCTGCTTGAACAATGCAAGGGCGGCGGACAGAGGCACTTCCTTCCTGGAGATCGGAGCGTCCTCTCGAACGATTCCCTTCATTCTGGTCTCGAGGCGTTCGATCTCCTCTTCCGAAAGCGGCTCGTGTCCCTCCACACGGCAGAAATATCCCCCGAAGGTGAGTGAGTGATCGACGTATATTCTGGCCTCCGGGAACAACTCGGCGGCAGCCACCACCAGGAGGAAAGTGAGGGAGCGGCGGTAGATTCTGGCTCCGTCGGTGCTCGACATCCTCACCGGAGTGATTTCCACGTCCGATCGCACCACCTCCGAAAGCTCATGCAGCCGATCGTTGACGACGGCCGCCACGGGCATATCGGGGTCCTCCCCAAATGCGGCCTTGACAAATGCTTCGAGCGGTGTTCCTACCGGTCCTTCGAAGATTCTGCCATCTCTAAATTTTGCTTGAACTGTTTCCCGAGCTGTGGCTGGTACGACTTTCGGCAATTCCCTCATGATCCTTTCTCCTTAATCTTCACCCCGAACCGAATTCCCTTCGAGTCCTGCGTTTTTCTCTGCCGGGGAGTTTTCTCATGTAGAATTCGTGTCCTTGATATTCCAGCCTCATCATTCGACCGGAATCGATGAGGTCTGCCACGAGCTTCCAGTCCGCCCCGACTTTTTTCAGAAAAGCCTGTACGGCCTCCTTGCGCATCGGGTGCACCGCCGTGATGCTGAGTAGGTCATCGGCTGCGTTGCCCGTAGAAGCAAAGGCGTTTCCTTCGTACCCGATCAGATACTCCACCCTGTCCTCACCCAGGGCTATGGCGAGGGTGTGGTATGCTTTTGCTATCGCATCTTCGCTTGCCGGCAGACACCATTCCTCCGCCGGGGGGCGTGTCGGAATGGAAATGTAGGCTTTGTCCGGGCCTTTATTCCCTCCCTTTCTCGGGAGAGATGCCAGGAAGTCCGCCACGAGTTCGAATTCCTCTTCATCGTCATTGATGCCTTCGACCAACATGGTCTCCGTTGTAAGGGTCCCTTCGAATTCACGGGCGAACTGAATCATCCCACGGTGAATTTCGTTTAATTTCAAAGAACCGTGTGGTCTGTCAACCCTTCGCCACACGCTCTCCGTTACGGCGTCCACCTTCAGGGAAACCCAATCGGCAAGGAGCAACGCATTCCGCACGCTTTCCTGATGAATCAGGGAGGCGTTGGTTATCACGGCTATCGGTATCGCGAGGGTGCGGAGGAGCTCGATTTCTCTGCCCACGTTCAGGTCGAGGGTCGGCTCGCCGTCCGGCACGAAGGCAAGGTAGTCGATCTTCTCCCCCCGATTCCTCGCTTCCTCCACTTTCTCTTTCACGCTTTCGAACACTTCCTCCGGCGGGTAGAAGGCCTCCCGCTTAACCTGCATTCTTATCGTATTGCCGAGCTGACAGTAGACGCAGGCGAATGTACAGATTTTCGCCGGTATGTTGTTTATCCCCAGGCTACGACCGAGCCTGCGGGACGGTACAGGACCGAAAGCTATCATTTTCGCCTCTGAAGAAGAGAAGACGAATCGGCGAGGGGTAATGCACCTCGTCAATTCGCCGGGTCGACGATTCTATTTGGCTGGTATCTCAGTCGCTGACGCCAACGGCAGCGAGGCTCTTGCGCATGATGTCGAAGTTCTCGAGAGCCTTTCCGGCTCCGAGAGCGACGCAGGCTATCGGGTTCTCCGCCACATATGCAGGCACGCCCGCTTCCTTCGTGAGCAGCTTGTCGATGTTTCTCAGCATGGCTCCGCCTCCGGTGATGACCATGCCCCTTTCTATGATGTCGGCGGCCAGTTCCGGGGGGGTTTTCTCCAGGGTGGCTTTTACCGTTCCGACTATGGCTGCGAGAGGGTCTGTAATGGCCTCGGTAACCTCGTCGGAGTTCACCGTGATGGTCTTGGGCAATCCGGCGACCTGATCCCTCCCCCGCACTTCCATCTCCAGCTTTTCTTCCAGCGGCAGCGCGCTGCCTATCTGAATCTTGATCTCCTCGGCGGTTTGATCGCCAATGAGGAGGTTGTATTTCTTTCGGATGTAAGTGCTGATTGCCTCGTCGAGCCTGTTACCTCCTACCCGGACGGAACTCCATACTACTATCTCGTTGAGGGAGATGATGGCTGCTTCGGTGGTGCCGCCTCCCATGTCCACCACCATGTTCCCTATGCTGCTGCTGATCGGCATCCCGGCTCCGTAAGCCGCCGCCAGCGGCTCCGGAATAAGGTAAGCCTCCTTCGCACCGGCCTGGATTGCTGCATCGTGGACGGCTCGGCTTTCCACGCTGGTCACTCCCTTGGGTATGCTCAACATGACCCTTGGCTTGAAGAACCTGAGCCGTCCGGTAATCTTCGAGATGAAATATCGCAGCATGGCCTCGGTGACCATGTAATCGGCAATCACGCCGTTGCGCAACGGTCTGGAAACCTCGATGCTTTCGGGGCTCTTGCCGAGCATCTCTCTTGCTTCCTTGCCCACGGCAACGATTTTGTTTTCCCGCACGTCCACTGCGACGACCGAAGGCTCCTGGAGGACGATGCCTCTGCCTTTGACGTAAACCAATACGTTGACCGTACCGAGGTCTATCCCTATGAGTTTTTCAAACATTACACCAACACACCTCGCAATCAGGGTCTCCGAAAAAACTGCAATGTATTCTATCACACGCGACATATGTGAGGAAATATCCACTCGAGGGTTCTGTGGATCTAAGTTTACACGAAGTCTTTGCGTCTTACGCTTCCTTGAGCCTTAGCGTTGAAATGCCGCGTATCAGCGCCACCAACGTCCCGATTTTCATCCTTATCGGCGCGCCGCCCCCTTCATGACACCTGCTTCAAGGAGTCTATTGAGTTCTTTTGCGAACGTCCTACAGGCAGACGGAGGCTCTGACTTGCTTCGTCAACCCAGAGAAAACCAAGGATCAGATCAACCCCTTGCCTTCACAATCTACAGAGTGTCCCTACGGTTCTACCGGAACTGGATAAGCACACCTCCAAATCCAAGACTCTTTGACAAATCGTCGAATCAATTGTACACTTGCTATAGATTTTGAACCCGACCGACCAAATCAAGTCAGGAAAGCCCGGCTGCCCTTTGGTGAGCAAAATGCTAATCCTTTTTATCGTTCTGGCCTTTGTCGCCACAGTCCTCAACATAGCATATGGAGCCTGGTTGTTGTTGGTAAAGCGATCGACTCCGCTGATCGTATCTGCTGCATTCGTTTTCATACTTCTGGGGATGGGGAACCTGGCTGATCTTCTCTACAGAACAGCTCCCACCGCCTCCAGCGCCATGTTCTACATGAAAGTTTACTTCACTATTGCCTCAGTAGGTATCATCCTGCTTTTCGAAATATCCCTGGCGTTGCCACTCACTCCCGGTTCCAGGTGGATGCACCTCCTATCGTTCCCGATGTTCATATTGGTGATAGTAGGATGGAGTACCGATTTGGTACAGATGAATGTCGAAAGGTTGAAAGTGGGGTGGGAACTGATCCAGCCGGGTAAACTGTGGATAATGGCCGGTTCGTACTCCTTCCTCATGGCCGTTCTATCGTTCATGATGATATACACATTCTACAAAGCCCAGACAGACCAAAGGTTGAAACGCGCCGCCAAATGGGTGGTCGCCGGCGGTGCTATTCTTGTGGGAGGCTCTGCTGTGTACTACCTGCCCCCTACATCTCCGATCGATTACGCCATTCCCGACCCCGCTCCGCTTCTTAGCCTGATATTCCTCTTTACAGTCGTGTGGGGTCTCAAAGACCTGGGGGAACCCAGGCTTGTGCGTGTCGCGCTTTCCCAGACCCTTCTGGACGTGAGCCCCGACCTGATCTTCGTCGCATCCCCGGAAAGAGAAATCCTGTACTTCAACAAAGCGGTCGAACGGTACATGCCGCAAGCCGGGAACGCAGAGAGCGTGAATTCGCCGGAAGTCTTCGGTCCGGAGTTCGACCCGGACAAACCCGAACAGGAACTCCAGGTATCCGACAAGATCTTTCTGGTCGAAAGCGTATCCCTTACAGACCGATGGGGACAACCGGGATACCTGATAGTCGGGCGTGACATAACGGAAACGAAGAGATTGATGGAGCGGCTGGAGACTCTTTCCATCACCGATCCACTGACCGGCCTCTACAACAGAAGGTATCTGATGATGCGACTCGAAAAGGAAGTCTCGCTGGCAGAAAAGTCCAACAGTAATTTCCTGGTGTTCATGGTTGACCTGGACGACCTGAAATCGATCAACGACGGCATAGGACACCAGGCCGGCGATTACGTCTTGAAACAAGTAGCGTCTATCATGAAGAACCAACTGCGCGACACCGACGTAGTAGCCAGATATGGAGGAGACGAGTTTGCCGGAATTCTGATGATCGAAGATCTGGATCAGGGGAAGAAAGTGCTTTGCAGGGTCTTGAGAAAGATAAGCAACTCCACGTTTGCATGGCACGATCGACCGATCAAAGTGAGTTTCTCCGCCGGGTTAACCGGTTTCCGATGCTCCGGAGGGACCGTCGAGTCCCTGCTGACGATTGCGGACATGGCTCTGTACGATGCAAAAATGAGCGGAAAAGGTACTGTGAAAGTACGCTGCCCCCGGAACATCAAGCACTAATCTCCCCCAGGGTTTCGAACCAACCCGATTCTGAAGGCATAGGCAAAGTCCGGGTGCTCTGCACTTTCAACGTGGTGCGATCTGTCAGCTCGCGGGAGGATAATCAAAACGCAAAGACGCGGAGAAGCGAAGACGCAGAGCTTTCCAAAGATTCTGCCCAGGCTGACGTCCGCACAGGAGAGCGGGCCCGTACGGAGCTGTAGGACGGACTGTTAGTCCGTCCTGGTCGGGCTGACAGCCCGACCTACAGCCACAGCTTGATTCGCTGGTCATCGGCGACCTGATTTTCATCCTTATGGGCGAGCTATCGCTCATGGTGCCTGCTTCGTAAATAGGATGCTCTGACGACGCAGAGAAGCAAAGACGCAAAGTCTTTTCTAAAAATACCTCTGCGTCTTACGCCTCTTTGTGTCTTTGCGTTGAACCTTGGC
>CAZEXY010000019.1:23349-28317 GCA_964516345.1 uncultured Anaerolineae bacterium | reverse complement strand
CCCATCAGCATAAGGCGCACCAGCACCCGGCTCAAGCTCCCCAGCGAGGCGTCCTACCGGTTCGCCAGGGTCGTGCCGCCGGAGCTGAACCATCGCGGAGCCCGGCGGGCCGTGTCGTTGATGGCGAAGCTGGCCAGCGGCGACGTAGCTCCCGGCATGGTGGACGCTTATCCCGTGAAGCAGGAACAGCCGGTGGTGGAGATCACGGCGGCGGAGGTCAACAGGCTCCTCGGCACTTCCATGACCACCGACGAAGTGGCCGAGAGCCTGGAGCGACTGGAGTTCGATATCGAGCGGAAGGGTGAGCTCCTGAGGGTGGCAGCGCCGTGGTACCGGCGGGACGTGGAGATTCCGGCGGACGTGGTGGAGGAGGTGGCTCGTATCGTCGGGTACGACAGAATTCCGGAGACGTTGATGTCCGACGAGCTGCCGCCGCAGCGCCGGAACGTCCAGCTCGAAGGCGAGGACATGATCCGGGACATCCTGGTGGGCGCCGGGATGCAGGAGATCATCACATACCCGCTCATCGGCTCCGACACCAACTCGAAGCTCCTGGCGGCAACCGGTGGCGAGGGGTTCACGGAGCCGCGGCCGGACGCCGAATACGAGATTCCTGCCATCCTGCCTCCGGAGGCCAGCGTCAGGCTGGCGAACCCGCTGAGCCGTGAGCACGATACCATGCGCTCCACGCTCATTCCCAGCATGTTGATCACCCTGGCGTACAACCTGCGGTTCGCCGATCGGCTGGCAATGTTCGAGGTGGGAAGGGCGTACTGGCCTGTGGATGGGGAGAAGCTTCCGCGTGAACCACGGCTCCTTTCCCTGGGGATGATCGGCCCGGTGCGCGAATCGTGGTGGCAGGAAAAGAAGGTAAAGGAAGCGGATTTCTTCGCCCTGAAAGGCGTCCTGGAGGCGCTGTTCGATCGGCTTGGGATCGCCGACGATGTTCGGTTCGAGCCGCTTTCGAACCCTGTGTTCCACCCGGGACGGGCTGCGGAGGTGTTCCGCGGCAAACAGCGCCTTGGCGTCGTCGGGGAGGTTCACCCGCTGGTGCGGGAGGCGTTCGATCTTCCGTCGCAGCGGGTCGTGGTGGCGGAGCTGGATTTGGTGCCGCTGGCGGAAGCGGCGATGCACCCGACGGAGTTGAAGCCGATCTCCCAGTTCCCGGCGGTGAAGGAAGACCTGGCAGTGGTGGTGGATGCGGACATCCCGGCTGCACGGGTGGCGGAGGAGATACGCAAGGGCGGCGGAAGGCTGCTCCAGGACGTCCGGCTCTTCGACGTGTACACCGGCAAGCCGATCCCGCCGGGGAAGGTGAGTCTGGCGTTCTCCCTGACGTACCAGGATTTCAGCAAGACCCTTTCGGACAAGGATGTGGCGAAAGCCAGGCGTAAGATCATCGATCGGCTCCAGAAGAAGCTCGGTGCGGAGTTGAGGGGGTGAGGGCAACCGTTCTCTGGTATAGAGCGCGGGCTAAAAATCGGCGTTAGGTGCGGCAGATTCTCACGATGACATACCGGTTTGTGGCAAAGGCATGCTGAATTTGGATCTGTGGGTGGGCGGTGGCATTGCCGTCGCCCACCCCGACTTTACGGGATTCGACAGAATGCTTTCCCTACACGGCGACCTCTACCGGGGTCGCTTTCGTGATTCTGATGAGCTCGTTCACCGGAAGTTTGATGTTTATCCCGCGCTTTCCCGCGCTCACCAGGATTTCGTCGAACCGAAGCGCCGAAGCGTCGATGTATACGTAGAATCGCTTGCCGAGCAGCGCCAGCGCCGATATGCCGCCGACTTTCAGTCCGGTGAGCTTTTCTGCTTCTTGCAGCGTCGCCATCCTCAGGCCTTTGAAGCTCGTGGCGCTTTCCAGTTTCTTCAAACTGAGATGTTTGTCGCCGGGCACCATCACCAGCAGGGGGTGGGATTTTGGTCTTATCACCACCAGAGTCTTGAACACCCGGTTGGCAGGTATTCCCACAGCCTCGGCAACTCCGGTTGCGGAGTGTATTTCCGGGGAGAAGTAGAAGGGCTCGTAAGGGACTTTCTCCCTATCGAGCACCCGCATTGCGTTGGTCTTTTCCGGTTTCTTTCCCATGTGATTTTCTCCCTGCGGCAGATCGGCGGCCTGCATTACTCTTGGACGATGCGCAGGAAATACCTGTGAAACCGATCGTCGTCGGTGAGCTCCGGATGGAAGGACGTCCCGAGCAGTTTTCCCTGTCGTGCCGCAACGACCCTGCCATCGACCTTCGCGAGCACTTCCACTTCCGGGCCGACTTCCTTCACCACCGGCGCTCTGATGAACACTGCTGGGAACGGCCTGGGATCGCCTTCGGTTACCTCGGCCAGCGCCGGCACGTCGATCAAAGCCTCGAAGCTATCCACCTGGCGACCGAAGGCGTTGCGCTCGATGGTTACATCCATGCCTCCGATCAGCGGCTGTTCCTGTCCTACATCTTTGGCAAGCAGGATGAACCCAGCGCATGTGCCCCAGATTGGGAATCCGGAGCGGGCAAGCTCCTGCAGCGGTTCGAGCAACCCGAACTCCACCGCAAGCTTGCCCATGGTCGTGCTCTCGCCCCCGGGTATTATCAGCCCATCGAGCCCATCGAGGTGCTCTGGCAGCCGGACTTCCCTGGTTTCTACCCCGATCCGTTCCAGCATCAATCTGTGTTCACGAAAAGCGCCTTGTAGAGCCAGAACCCCGATCTTCATGGGTTACCAACCTCTCTGGGCCAGGAGCTCTTCTTCCGGAATCTTGTCTATTTCGATTCCAACCATCGGCTCGCCGAGGTTGCGGCTGACTTCAGCCAGGATCTTGGGATCGTTGTAGTGGGTCACTGCCATGACGATCGCGCGAGCCCTCTTCGCTGGGTCGCCGGATTTGAATATGCCGGACCCCACGAACACACCGTCCATGCCGAGCTGCATCATCAAGGCTGCATCGGCCGGCGTAGCGATCCCACCGGCGGCGAAGTTCACGACGGGGAGTTTGCCCGTCTCTGCCACTTCCACGACAAGCTCGTAGGGTGCGCCGATCTCCTTGGCGTAGTGCATGAGTTCTTCCCGCGGCATGTTCTGCAGGCGGCGTATCTCGCCGAGCACCGCTCTGGCGTGGCGGACGGCCTCGACCACGTTGCCGGTTCCCGCCTCTCCTTTGGTTCGGATCATCGCAGCCCCTTCGCCGATGCGCCTCAGCGCCTCCCCGAGATTTCTGGCACCGCACACGAACGGGACTTTGAAATCCCACTTGTTTATGTGATGCTCTTCGTCCGCCGGGGTGAGGACTTCGCTTTCGTCTATGAAATCCACCCCCAGGGCTTCCAATATCTGCGCTTCCACGAAATGCCCGATCCGTGCTTTTGCCATCACCGGTATGCTTACGGCTTCCATGATCTCGATGATCTTCTCGGGATCGGCCATCCTGGCGACTCCACCCTGGGCTCTTATGTCGGCCGGCACTCTCTCCAGGGCCATGACCGCAACGGCTCCGGCGTCCTCTGCGATCTTAGCCTGTTCGGCGTTGGTTACGTCCATGATGACGCCGCCTTTGAGCATTTCGGCCAGCCCCGTTTTGACTTTGTAGGTACCTGTCTTCCACTCCATCTCCATTCCTCCAGAAATAAGGCGCAAGGCCCGAGTGCGTACATTTCGCCAATTCATTATACTCCCGCTTACCCGGCGTAGCAAAGCAATGAGGCTGCGGTTTGGAGAAGAAGTCCAATGATCCCCCTCCGGGGACGATATACGGGGCTTTGCTGAACTTTCCGAAGGAGGGTATAATGCCCAAGGGAATCCCCTTTTAGAGCCAGGGAGCTTTGGATGAGTGTGATAGATGAGATAAAAGCCCGTACAGACATCGTGGACATCGTATCCCAGTACGTACAGCTGAAGAAAGCAGGGAAGGTGTACAAAGGTCTGTGCCCTTTCCATTCGGAAAAGACGCCCTCCTTTGTCGTTTATCCTGATGAAGGGAGGTTCCATTGTTTCGGCTGCGGCGCAGACGGGGATGTGTTCACGTTTCTCGAGCAGAAGGAGGGGATGAGCTTTGGGGAGGCCCTGCGGGTGCTGGCCCACAAGGCAGGGGTGGAGTTGCCGGATCGAAGGGTGTCCCAGGAGGAAAAGGATGCCAGAGAGAGGGTGTATTCCCTGCTTTCGGCGGCTGCCGGATGGTATCGAACTCAGCTTGCGGATAAGGTGGGGGCGGGAGCCAGGGAGTATCTTGTCAGGCGTGGGATTACGCCAGAGACATCGGAGCTCTTTCAGCTTGGATTTGCACCTGATTCCTGGGATGCCTGCCAGAGACACCTCAAAGGCCTCGGTTACACCGAAGAGGAGATAATCTCGGCCGGACTTGCCATACCGAAGGACGCCGGAGGCTCTTACGATAGGTTCCGGGGACGGTTGATGATACCGATCCGGGACGAACGTGGAAGGATTGCTGGGTTCGGGGCGAGGGTGATAGGAAAAGGAGAGCCGAAATACCTGAACTCTCCCCAGACCGAGGTTTTCGACAAAGGGAAGATGCTCTTCGGAATGGATATGGCCCGCCGCCCGATTCGGGAATCCGATGCCGTCGTCGTGGTGGAAGGGTACATGGATGTTATCAGCGCCGTTCAGCGGGGCGTGAGGAACGTGGTGGCGTCCATGGGCACGGCTCTGACGGAGCACCATATCAGATATCTCAAGAGGCTTACGCGAAACATCTACCTTGCCCTCGATCCGGACGCCGCCGGGATTCGCGCAACGCTCAGAGGCCTCGATGTCGCCCGGGAAGCCGGGGAGGAGAACGTGGTGCCTGTTGCGCTGCCGGGCATGATCCGGTACAAAAGCTCCCTCGACGTGTCCCTTTACGTGATTCCGATGCCGGAAGGCCTGGATCCGGACGATGTTTTCAGGGAGAAGCCGGAGCTCTGGCCGGAACTCTTTGCTTCTGCCGTTCCGCTGGTGGAGTTCGCCCTGAGGTTG
>CAZEXY010000019.1:19825-23249 GCA_964516345.1 uncultured Anaerolineae bacterium | reverse complement strand
GTGGAGCCTCAGAAGCTCGTGATCTCGCCTGCCATGGACATGGAGCGCAGGATACTTCAGAGGTTCATCGAGGACGAAGGCAGGGTCGAGATGCTCATGGAGGAGCTGGCGAAGGCGGATATGGAGCCGATCTCGGAGCTCGATTTCGGTAGCGAAGCTCACAGACAGGTGTTCCTCTGGCTGACCGGCGGCGGGAACGGCGATGAAACCGTTCTGTCCCTCGTTAACGAGATGCGATCTGCGATGGAAAATTTGCCTCCGTTGAAACTGGAAAGCGAGGCGGTGGAAGAATTGCTGGAAACTTTGCTCAGGCTTAGAGAGTACCGGCTCAAAGAGCGTTTGAGGGAGTTAGAGGGTATAATTCAGGAAGGCTTTTCCGATTCTCACAGTACCGAGGTGCTGGAGATCGTTGCGCGGTTGAAGAGCTTGCAGGATGCGCTGGCAAGTTACAAAATGAGATCCATCCTGAAGAGGAGTGTGTAGATGAGTGAGGAAGAAATGGAGCGGGAGAACAGCGGGTTGGAAGAAGAAGCTTTCGAGGACGAGCCGCTGATAGACGTTATTACCATCCCGAATCCGGAGGACTTGATCCCCGAGGAATCGGAGGAGGATGTCATACCCCCCATAGAGCGGGACGAGGAGATGGAAGCGGAGGTGGAGGCGGAGGCTTCCATGCCGGTCGGCCACATCCTCAGGGAGTGGGAGGATATCGGCATCACGGATCCGGTGAGAATGTACCTGAGGGAGATCGGCAAAGCTCCTCTGTTGAGTCTCGAAGAGGAGCAGGATATCACCTGGAAGATCGTGAAGGGGAGGGAGGCGGAGAAGAAGCTCAAATCCGGAGAGCAGATGGATCCGGAGGAGCGGAAGAGACTGGAGGAGATCGTCGAAGAGGGGAAGAAAGCCAGAGACGTCATGATAAGGTCGAATCTGAGGCTGGTGGTGAGCGTGGCGAAACGTTACATGCGCCGGGGGCTTTCCTTTCTGGATTTGATTCAGGAGGGGAACCTCGGATTGCTGAAGGCGATCGAGAGATTCGATCCGAGCCTCGGGTACAAATTCAGCACTTATGCTACCTGGTGGATCAGACAGGCGATCGGCAGGGCTATTGCGGAACAGGCGCGCACGATCCGCGTTCCGCTCCACATGCTGGATGCGATCAACAAACAGGTCAGGGTCAGACAGCGGTTGCAGCAGGAACTTGGACGCGAGCCCACCCTCGAGGAACTGGTGCTCGATGACGAATTGAATTATCTGAAACCGGAGGAGAAGGAGGAAATCAGGCGGCTCGTGTCGCAGAACAAGCCGCTCCCGCACGATCTAAGGATCCGGCTCGAAGATGCCGTTCGACACGCGGAGAGGGTGGCGAGGATAGCCCAGGAGCCGGTTTCCCTGGATACTCCGGTCGGTTCGGACGAGGAAAGCTCTCTGGGAGATTTCGTTCCATCCACCGCTCCGGAGCCGATAGACGAGGCCTCGAGGCATATCCTTCGGGAAGAACTGGCGGAGGTTCTGGAGTCCCTCGACGATAGGGAGAGGGGGGTGCTGGAGATGAGGTTCGGCCTGAAAGATGGGAAAATTTACACACTCGAGGAGGTCGGGGCGCATTTCGGGATAACCAGGGAGAGGGTTCGCCAGATCGAATCCAAGGCGCTGAGGAAACTCAGAAACCCTCAGCTTAGCAGCAAGCTCCGCGATTTCCTTGCGAGTTAGACGGGGGAGCCTGATGAAGAAATCGTTCCTAATCTTGACCATCAACCCGGGTTCCACGTCCACGAAGATAGCGTTGTTCGAGAACGAAGAGCGGGTGTTCGAGGAAGTCCTGCGGCACAGGCTGGAGGAGATGGCACGCTTCGGCGGGACGTTGGAGCAGTACGAATGGCGCAAGGACGTGGTGCTCGACGCCATGAAACGGCACGGCATCGATCCGAAAACCCTGGATGCGGTGGTGGGGCGGGGCGGACTTCTGCCTCCGCTCGAGAGCGGCACGTACAGGGTGAATCGGGAGATGCTCGATTACCTGCGGAGGCCGGATAGGGAACGGACGCACCCGAGCGATCTGGGGGCCATGATCGCATACGAAATTGCAGAGCCCCTGGGGATACCAGCGTTCATCGTGGATCCCGTCAGCGTCGACGAGTTCGATCCACTTGCGCGCGTTTCGGGCCTGCCGGAGATAGAGCGGAAGAGCCTGTCTCATGCGCTCAACCTCAAGGCGATGGCGAGACGCGCGGCCGGTGAGCTCGGAAAGGATTACCACGAAGTAAATCTCGTCGTGACTCACATGGGAGGGGGAATTTCTGTATCCGCTCACAGGAAAGGCAGGATGATAGACGTGAACCAGGCGCTGGACGGCACGGGACCTTTCTCGCCGGAGCGGGCAGGAGGGCTACCCGTGGGAGACGTGCTTCGTCTGGCTTTTTCCGGCAAGTACACTTACGAGCAGCTTTTCCGCAGGATCACCAAGGAAGGGGGCTTGCTGGCGCACCTCGGCACGAACGATGCAAGGGAGGTGGAACGGCGTATCAGGGCAGGCGACAAGAAAGCGGCGCTGATTTACGAGGCCATGGCCTATCAGATCGCCAAGGAAATCGGAGGCATGGCTACTACGTTGAAAGGAGATGTCGATGCTCTTGTGCTCACCGGTGGCCTTGCGCACTCCGAGATGTTAGTCGGGTGGATAAAAGAGAGAACGGAGTGGATTGCTCCTGTTTTCGTCTACCCCGGCGAGGACGAGCTCCTTTCCATGGCCCAGGGCGCTTTGAGGGTTCTCAGGGGGGAGGAGAGTGCCAGGGAATTTCGTGTCTCTGCTTCGTAAATAGAACGCTGATACCTGCCCTTGGGTGAGTGAGGGCACTGCCCTCGCATACCCAAAGCGACAGTGGCTCCGTGATCTGCGAAAATCTGCGTTCATCAGCGTCCTATTTTCGTCCTTATGGGCGAACCATCGCTCATGGCGACTGGATGGAAGGCGTACGTCGAAACGACGCGGCTCGGGCAGGGAATGAAGGTTTCGTGAGGAGTGGGTGATCCTATGGAGAAAGTGGTGGTTTACATCGAAGACGAGCCTGATATGATAGAGATGGTTCGGATTACCCTCGAAAGCTACGGTTATTCCCTTCTCGGGGCGGTTGGCGGCGAGGAAGGAATAGACCTGGTGAAGCGGGTGAAGCCTGACGCTGTGTTGCTCGATCTGCTCATGCCCGAAGTGGACGGATGGAAGGTCTACCGGGCGCTGAAGTGGGATTCGGATACGGAGGATATCCCCATCATTGTCATAACGGCCAAGGAACAGTCGCCAGACGCCATCGAAAGGCAGTTTCAGCAGGGAATCGAGGGGTACATCGTCAAGCCTTTTGGCCCTTACGAAATCGTGGAAGCCCTGGAGGGCATTTTGGGAGAGGATCAGGAGCCGGCCGAGCGC
>CAZEXY010000019.1:12193-19725 GCA_964516345.1 uncultured Anaerolineae bacterium | reverse complement strand
TCCTCCAGCTTCAGGGACAAGACTTGAGAGGTGCCGTCTGGCTGCATGGATACCCCGTACACGTAGTGGGCGGCTTCTATGGTACCTCTGTTGTGGGTGATTACAACGAACTGAGTATCCTTGCTTAGCTCCTGGAGAGCCTCCCGGAATCTTCCCACGTTTGCTTCGTCCAGGGCAGCGTCCACCTCGTCCATCACCACGAATGGAGGCTTCGTGACTTTCAGTATGCTGAACAGCAGTGCAGCGGCTGTCAGAGTTCTTTCTCCGCCGGAGAGCAGCGCCAGCCCCAGAGGCCGTTTTCCCGGCGGACGCACGTGTATTTCGACTCCGGTCTCGCTGGGGTTGTCCGGATCCGTCAGTTCGAGCCTGGCGTGTCCGCCGCCGAACAATCGTGTGAAGTACTCTTTGAATTCCCTGGCGATTTCTTTGTAAGTGCTCAGGAAAGCTTTTTCCATCTTCCTGTCGAGCTCCGACACGAGCTCCTGTAGCGATTTTATCCCCTGTTCGAGATCTTCGGCTTGACTTTGGAGGAAATCGTAGTGGCTTTTGACCGATTCGTACTCGGCGAGCACCTCCGGGTTCACACCGCCGAGTTTCCGCAGTTTTCCTTTTAACTCCGAAATTCTCTCCTCTATCCCTTCTTCAGGTTCGACCTCCACAGGCAGCGCGTCCAGCGGGTTTTCCAGATCGCCCGTGAACAGGTCGTAGTCCAGGTTTGCTTCTTCGATTTCGCTCTGGAGCCTCCTCAGTGTATCTACGGCTCTTTCTTTCTCGATCAGCGCTCTTCTGTACGATTCCTCTTGCTCTCGCAGGGACTTTTCCAGACCTGCCCTGGTCTCCCGAAGCTCCTCGAGGGTCGATTCTATTTCCTGGAGTTCTGCCGTTGCGGGATTTATGCGGTCGTCCAGTTCCTTGTTTTCGAGTTCCAGTTTCTGCCGGAGCGATTCATCGCTCAGGTTCTTTTCTCTGGTGGTTTTCAACTCTTCGTCCAGCTGCCGAAGCCTCTCGATCTTGGCCTGTAGCTGCCTCTGGGCTTGCAGTAGCCTGTTCCTCTGATAGGAGAGGGTGCTTTCCTGCTGCTCCCACTGACTCATCAATCCGGCGAGCTTTGCTTTTGCTTCTGCAAGCTTCGACGATTCCTCCTGCAAAGTTTCTTCCCGGGCTTCGAGCAACCTGGAGGCAATGTCCGACATCTCGGCGGCCAGCCGTTCTTTTTCTCCGGAGGCTTCGGATATCCTCATCCTGAGCTCCCGTTCCGTTTTTTCTATGTTCTCCAGCTCTTTTTCCAACCGCTCCAGGTTCTCCTTTTGCCAGCGTACTTTTTGCAGCGCAGCCTGCTCCTGCCCTTTTTTCTCGAGCCATCTTTCCTGGGCGGTAGTGAGTGCCTCCGAGGTGGATTGTACTTCTCTCCGAGCTTCGCTTATTTCGGATTCTATTTCCTTCAATTTCGATCGTAGTTCCTGGAGTTTGAGCGCCTCGGCCTCTGCCTCCTTGCGGGCTTGTTCGATTTGCTTCGGCAGTTCCTTCAACTCCCGGGCCCGTGCCATTATCTCCGATCCGCGCTTATGGCGTCTGCTCCCGCCGGTCACCACGCCGCTGGATTGAGCCACTTCTCCTTCCGGCGTGACCACCTGGTACCCTCCGGAGAGCTTCTTCAACACCTCTCTGGCCACTTTGAGATCCTTTGCGACGATCGTGCGCCCCAGCAGGTAGTCCACGACCTTTTTGTGTTCCGGTGATGATTTCACCAGTTCGGAAGCCGTGCCGAGCACGCCTGGAATCGCAGGGGCCTTGATCGGGGTTCGGGCTCGCAGCGTGTCGAGAGGCAGAAAAGTTGCCCGGCCTGATTTCTCCCGCTTGAGGAACGCTATGGCTTTCTCTGCGTGTGACCAGGATTTGACCACCACGTCCTGCTGGTGGCTTCCCAGGGCGACTTCTACGGCCAGTTCCAGCTCTTTCGGCACCGATACCAGATCCGCCACTATACCGACTATGCCTGGGATGCTGTCCCTGGCTTTCACCACTGCCCGGACTCCGCTGTAAAGCCCTGCACCTTCCTCCTGGAGCCTTTCCAGGAGTTCCTTCCTCGATTCCAGGTTGCGCACGATTTGCAGGGCCTTCCCCAATTCTTCCTGCTGGGAGGCTATGGCTTCTCTCGTTCGCTCGGCGAGGGCTTGCTTTTCTGCGAGGCGGGCTTGGGCCGATTCGTGTTTTGCCTTTTCAGCCTTCAAACCGGATTCCGCCTCTGTGAGTTCCTTCCTTTGCATTTCGAGGGTTTCTTCTGCTTCTTTCAGGGATTCGACGGCTTCCGATTTTTCCAGCTGCAGTTCCTCTCTGCGAGATTTGAGCTCTTCCAGCCTGGATTCTATCTGCTGCAGCTCTGCGGTGATCCTGGAAACCGATTGACGGATGGATTCCTGTTTGGCCTCCAGCGCTGCGATGGCTTTCCTTCGAAGTCCGAGGGCTTTTTCGGCTTCGGCAACCTCCGCTTCAACCCCGGCTTTTTCCGCTTCCAGTGCCTGAACCTTTCCTGCGAGCTCTTCCACCTCCGCCGCTTCTTCCCGGAGCCTCTCTTCCAGGCCGGATATCTCACCTTCGAGTTCCGCTCTCTGGGTCTCCAGGAGCCGTATCCTTTCTTCGCTTACCGCCTTTTCCCGTTCCAGTTGCTCCATCTGGCGGGATATGCGCTCTCTATCCCGCTCCCAGGCGCGAATGCTCTCCTTGAGGAACCTCCTTTTCTCTTCCAGTCGCTCTCTTTGCTCTTCGATATCCCTTAGTTTTTCCTCCAGCGCCTGGAGTTTGTTCTGTTCCCTCGAATTTGCCTGTTCGGCGGATTCCTTGTCGGCTCGGGCTTTCGTCCACAGATATCCGTACCATTTCAACAAGAGGGATTTCAACTCTTCGTGTATTTCCTTCGATTCCCTGGCTTTCTTGGCCTGCCTTTCCAGGTACTTGAGCCGTGGTTCGGTTTCCCTGATTATATCGTGTATACGTACCAGGTTGGCGCGGGTTTCGTCCAGACGGTTGAGGGCCAGGTTGCGCTTTTGCTGGTAGGGGGTAATGCCCGCGGCTTCCTCGAACAGGATGCGCCTTTCCTCCGCCCGAAGCGAAAGCGCTCTGTCCACCAATCCCTGGCCGATGACGGTGTAAGTTCTCCTGGCGAGGCCGCTTTGGGCAAGGAGCTCCACGATGTCCTTCAATCGGGCTCTTTTCCCGTTCAGACGGTATTCCGATTCTCCCGACCGGTAAATCCTCCTGGTTATCTTGACTTCATCGAATTCGACCGGGAGCCATTTCTGTGTGTTGTCCAGGACGAGGGAGACCGTGGCCATCCCTACTCTGGGACGGAGTTCGCTTCCCGAAAAGATCAGATCTTCGGCGCGTTTGGATCGGAGCAGCCGGTGGCTCTGCTCCCCCAGCGCCCATCGGATTGCGTCGGCAATGTTGGATTTTCCGCTTCCGTTCGGCCCGACTATTGCCGTGACTCCGCTGTCGAAGATCAAGTCGGTTTTGGTTGCAAATGTCTTGAACCCTTGGAGTTCGAGCTTTCTCAACCGCAATGTTTGCCCTCCATTTCCGGCGCCAATGGCTTCAGCATGATCCCTAAACCGAGAGCCTTGTTCACGTTCAGTGTGCAATCCCGCGGCCTCACCAGACCGCTTTCCGATTGAAGTCCTGGCGTTATCCCGGATGGGTCGAGCTGCATCTTTTTCGCCAGGAACGTTCCCAGTTGATACCGGCTCAAGCCCTGAGTGCCGGCTATGTGGACTATCCCTGTTTCCCTTAATTCCACCAGCTTTGCGACGCTTTCTGCGAGGTCCTCCACCCAGATGGGTGAGCGATACTCGTCGGTGAAAAGGACGATCTTCTTCCCTTCGGAGAGAGAATCTCTGATCCACCTGCTTTGTGCGTCCAGGCCGTCGTGCCCGATTATAAGCGATGTTCGGATAATGAGGTAATCCGGGGCCCTTGAAATCTCGCTTTCGGCCAGTGCTTTTGCCTCGCCGTAATCGTGCACCGGGTTTGGAGGATCCGATTCTGTGTAGCACCCTTTCACGCCGTCGAACACCACATCGGTCGAAATATGAACGAGCTTGCAATCTGCCTTTCTGCATGCTTCGGCGAGGATTGCTGCCCCCCGGACGATGGTCCTTTCCATCGTTTCTTTGGTGCTCCAATCGGCTGCGGCATTGACGATCACCGATGGGTGGAGGCTGCGAAACAGGCTCGTCACATCTCTTCCTTCACCGATGTCGAGCCTGTGAAGTCCTTTCCCCGGTACGGGGTGGCGAAAATATGTGCCGCATACGTCGAAACCCCGCCTCTCGAACGCCTCGAAGATTGCTTTCCCTGCGTACCCGCTGGCACCAAGGACACAGATTCCGTGACGAAAGCTCAATTCTCTTCCCCTTCCAGTTTCATCAGGGCTACCCTTGCTGCTTCCCGGCTTGCCGCCTGCTTGCTTCGCCCTTCCCCCTCTCCAAGCTTTTCTCCCCCTACGTACACCGCCATCACGAAAGTGCGCCGGTGCTCGGGCCCTTTCTCGTTCACTTTCGAGTAGCTGGGCGTTCCCATGCCTTTCGCCTGTGCTATTTCCTGCAGGCGGGTCTTGGGATCCTTGCGGGAAGCTGCCTCGACTGCTTTCGGAAGTTCGGATTCCATCATCGGGAGGACGAACTGCTTTGCCGTTTCCAGCCCCTGATCCAGGTAGATGGCGCCCACCAGCGCCTCGAAAGCCGCACAGAGAATCGTGTCCCGTTCCCTTCCGCCGGTTGCAGCTTCTCCATGCCCCATGTACAATGCTTCGCCGAGCCTTATTCGGCGTGCGAAATTCGCCAGAGTTGATTCTCTCACCAGCGCAGCCCGGACGTCGGTAAGCATGCCTTCCTTGAATTCCGGGAACCTCCGGTAGAGCATCTCTCCTACCACGAAATCCAGCAGGGCGTCGCCCAGGTATTCCAGCCTTTCGTTGTCCTCGATAGGGGCATGGGTGGGTGCTTCGTTCAGGTACGAACTATGGGTTAGGGCGGTTCTGAGCAAATTCCGATCTTCGAACCTGATGCCTATGATCTCTTCGAGTTTCTCCGTTTGCATGTTCCTCCCCGGTGCGCTGTTTTCTCCGGTATTGCCGGAAATCTATCTCCCCTGCCATTTTGGCGTTCGTTTTTGCAGGAAAGCCGTCATACCTTCTTTCTGATCTTCTGTCGCGAACAAAAGGTAGAACAGCCTGCGCTCGTAGAGCAGCCCTTCCGACAGGCTCGTTTCGAAGGCTCTGTTGACCGCCTCCTTGCCCAGCCTGACGGCTATGGGTGCCCTTGATGCTATGCTCTCTGCAAGATCCACGGCTTCATCCAGATACTTTTCTATCGGTACGACGCGATTGACCAACCCGAAGGCGAGGGCTTCCTTTGCTGAAAGCCTCCGGTCGTTCAGCACCATCTCCATTGCTATGGCCTTCCCGACGGCCCTGGTGAGGCGTTGGGTTCCACCGGCTCCGGGTATGATCCCGAGGTTGATCTCCGGTTGCCCGAACTGTGCGGTCTCGCTCGCCACTATCATGTCGCATGACATCGCCAGTTCGTTGCCTCCTCCCAGCACGTATCCGGAAACCGCCGCTATCACCGGTTTCCGGATGCTCCTGATGGCATCGAAGAGGTCTATGAAAGCTTCTTTCAGCATTTCCGCGGACGACTTGTCGGACATTTCTTTGATATCGGCTCCTGCGGCGAAAGCTTCGTCCGTGCCTGTGACTACTATGGCTCCGATTTCGTCGTCGCTGTCGAATTCCGACAGGGCCGATGCCAGTTCTCCGAGCAGTTTGCTGTTGAGCACAGGGTACTTCTTCCCGCGGAATCTTATCAGCCCGACCTTTCCTCTGACTTTTTCGGTAGATATGAGCTCCATCGAGCTTTCCCTCCTTCGGGCCGTGTGTGAACCAGGTATCCCGGCCCGCGTTCTCGGTCGTCGATCGACCGCCATTTATTCTATGGCATAGGATGAGAAATCGCCAAAACGGGGGGCTTTCCTTCCCTTTTGGTGTGGAAAAAGTGGCTTGACAAGGCATTGTTTGTGTTGTATGTTATTACACGTAACTTGCTTCTCGGTTTTCAAGGGAGGCGATCCCCAAATGGATTGTTTCAATAAGGGAAAGGAGGTGATGAGAAGAAGAGCAAGAACTTTTCCCGCTCGAGACCTGTTTGCCGTCGAAAAAATCTATTCCAAAACGTGAGGAAATGGAGGAGTGAGCCATGAAAGTCAAGCGACTGTCCACATTGATAGTTTTGCTGCTGGTAGTTGCCATGGCGTTGAGCGCATGTGCAAAGCCTAAACCTACACCTGTTCCTACGAAAGCTCCGGCGCCTACCAAAGCCCCGGCTGCGACGAAAGCCCCGGCTCCTACGAAGGCACCTGCCGCGACGAAGGCTCCGGCACCCACCAAAGCCCCTGCTCCAACGAAAGCGCCAGCACCCACCAAGGCCCCCGCTGCCAAGAAACTTAAGGCAGCATGGATTTACGTCGGCCCGATCGGTGATGCTGGCTGGTCTTACGCCCACGATCTGGGGCGGAAATACGTGGAGAAAGAGCTCGGGGACAAAGTCGAGACGGCGTATGTGGAATCCGTGCCGGAAGGCGCAGACGCCGAGCGTGTGTTCCGCGACTTCGCTCAGAAGGGGTACAAAGTCATCTTCGGCACCAGCTTTGGTTACATGGATACGATGGAGAAGCTGGCGAAGGAGTACCCTGATGTGGTCTGGATACACGTCTCCGGTTACAAGAACAACGACACCAACTTCGACAACCTGTTCGGCAGAATGTACAAGATGAAATACCTCGCCGGTATGGCTGCGGCGATGAAATCCAAGACCGGCGTGATCGGCTACGTTGCGCCTTACCCGATTCCGGAAGTGATCCGCCATATCAACTTCGTAACCCTGGGCGCTCGCTCCATAAACCCCAAGGCCAAGGTTAAGGTCGTGTGGATCAATTCCTGGTACGATCCGCCTACGGAGCGTGAGGCTGCCGAGACGTTGCTGGCGGCCGGCGCTGACGTGATCGTCACCGGCTCCGATACCCCCGGCCCGGTTCAGGCTGCCACCGAGAAAGGGAAGTGGGGTATCGCCTACGACAGCCCCAACGCATGTGAACTCGGCGGAAAGGGCTGCATCGGCGTTCCTTACTGGAACTGGGGCGTCGCGTACGTGGACATCATCAAGAGCGTGATGAACGGCACGTTCAAGCCCAAGGGCCTGCCGGGTAGCTGGTGGGATTCTTCTACCGGCATCGTGAACTTCAAGTTCGGGCCTGCTGCTGACGATGCAATCAAGAAAGCGGTTACGGAGAAGAAGGCTGAAATCAACAGCGGCAAGTTCGATCCTGCCTCCGGCCCGATCTACGCTCAGGACGGAACGCTTGTGGTGCCGAAGGGCAAAGTGTTGCCGTGGAACGACATTTGGAACATAAAGTGGTTCGTTCAGGGCGTGGAGGGGAAGATCCCTGGCGCCGAAAAGCCGCCTACGATCAAATAAACTGCG
>CAZEXY010000019.1:0-12093 GCA_964516345.1 uncultured Anaerolineae bacterium | reverse complement strand
CGTGGAGGGGAAGATCCCTGGCGCCGAAAAGCCGCCTACGATCAAATAAACTGCGATACTTTACTTTCTGGAGGTCGGGCTGAGGTTGCCCGACCTCCGAACAAAAAGGACATACTTCCCACATAGTGGTTGCTACGGAAGAGCCGATGCCGATTGGTATTGTTCATAGGGTTATTCGTAGATTGAGGAATATAAACGACCTTCCGTTCGATATGGCGATTTGATTCTTCTTCAGGAGGGGTGTCGATTGGAAAACTCACCTATAGTCGAAATGCGCAACATCGTGAAGAGGTTCCCCGGCGTTCTGGCGAACGATCACATCAATTTCTCCGCGTACAGAGGAAAGATCCACGCAGTCCTCGGTGAAAACGGTGCCGGCAAGAGCACTTTGATGAACATCCTCAGCGGCCTCTACAAGCCGGAGGAAGGTTCGATATTCATAGACGGCCGGGAGGTCGATTTCAAATCCCCAAGGGATGCCATCGAAGTAGGGGTGGGAATGGTGCATCAGCATTTCATGCTGGTGGACACTCAGACCGTTACCGAGAACATCATCCTTGGGCTCGACGAGCCGAAGTTTCTGTTGACCACCGGTGAGGCACAGAAGAAAGTCGCTTCGATAGCCGAAAAGTACGGGTTGTATGTGGATCCTGCCGCCAGAATATGGCAGCTGAGCGTGGGGGAGCAGCAGAGAGCCGAGATCCTGAAAGCTCTCTACCGTGGTGCCAACATCCTGATCCTGGACGAGCCTACAGCCGTACTCACACCGCAGGAGTCGGAGGAGTTGTTCGTCATTTTGAGGGAGATGGCTTCACAGGGACACACGATCATCTTCATATCACACAAACTGGATGAAGTGCTTGCGATAGCCGATCACATTACCGTGTTGAGAAAGGGCAGGGTCGTGGGTGAGGTGGATCCTGCCGAAACCGACAAAGCACAACTGGCGAAGATGATGGTCGGCAGGGAGGTGCTGTTCTACCTGGAGAAGAAGGACCTTGAGCCCGGTGAGCCGATGTTGACCCTCGAGGACGTTCATGCGAAGAACGACAAAGGTCTGCCTGCGTTGAAAGGGGTATCCTTCCAGGTGCGCCAGCGGGAGATCTTGGGCATCGCCGGTGTCGCCGGGAACGGCCAGACTGAGCTCGCTCAGGTGATAGCAGGCCTGCGGAACGTGGACAAAGGAAGGGTGATCCTTGCCGGAAAGGACATAACCAACAAAGGGCCTATGGAGGCCATCAGGAGCGGGCTTGGGCATATCCCGGAGGATAGAACCGGCGATGGTTCGATCGGCACCATGAGCATACTGGCAAATTTGATTTTGAAGAGCTACCGCGATGAGCCGGGATGGTTCCTGAATTATGGGAAACTGAGAGAGCGCGCGGAAGCACTGGTCGAAGAATTCGACATCCAGACCCCAAGCCTCGATACAGAAGCGAGACTTCTTTCCGGGGGGAATTTGCAGAAACTGATCCTTGCCAGGGAGCTTTCGGCGGATCCTCCGGTGCTCGTGGCGGTGCATCCCACGCAGGGCCTGGACGTGGGGGCCACGGAGAGCGTGCGCAAGCACCTGCTGAAGCAAAGGGAGGAAGGGAGGGCGATCTTGCTCATCTCCGAAGACCTCGACGAGGTCATGCAACTCTCCGATCGCATAGCGGTGATATATGAAGGAGAGATAATGGGAATAGTTCCTGCGAAGGAAGCGGATAGAAACACTATCGGTTTGATGATGGCCGGTACCCGCGCCGCAGAGATCAAATCGAGCTAAAGGAGCATCTCTATGGTATCATCGGTTAGATTTGGCAGGATTCGCATCAGCGTGGAGGAGCGCCTTGAGACATCCAAGTGGGTGAACGTGGCTTCTCCGGTGATTTCCATCGTACTGGCATTGATAGTTGGAGCGTTCATCTTCTGGGCCAACGGTGTCAGTCCGGTTACGGCGTATGCGGCAATGTTCAAAGGCGCCTTTGGCTCCGGTTATGCCATCTCCGAGACCTTCGTCAAGGCCATCCCTCTGATCCTCGCCGGCCTCGGGATCGCTATGGCGGGTCGAATGAGGCTTTGGAACATAGGCGGGGAAGGCCAGATATACATGGGCGCTTTTGCCGCTGCCGGAGTGGCGCTCTATTTGAACAAAGTGGTACCGAACCCGGGCGCTTTTACTTACATCACCCTCGAACTCCTGGCGGGTTTCCTGGCCGGTGGAATTTGGGCGATGATAACAGGCGTTCTCAAGGCGTATTTGAACGTGAACGAGATCATCTCCACTTTGATGATGAACTACATAGCCATCTTCTGGGTGGATTGGCTGGTGAACTCCCCCTGGAGGGATCCCAACAGCCTTGGGTTTCCTCTGTCGCCGCAGTTTCCCGATGCTGCCCGCCTCCCAAAAACTCCGGGGCTTTTCTTCTTGCCCCATGGCCACCGGGTGCACCTGGGACTGGTATTCGGCATTGCGGCGGCTTTCATCATCTGGCTGATATTTGCAAAGACCAAGTGGGGGTTTGAGATAGAGGCTATTGGACACAACCCCAGGGCAGCCAGGAGCGCCGGTATGAACATCGCCAGAAACATCATCATCGTGATGCTCATCAGCGGCGGTCTCGCCGGGATAGCGGGGATGGCGGAGGTTACAGGTATCATTCATAGGCTTCAGCGGCAGATAAGCCCCGGGTATGGGTACACGGCGATCATCGTGGCCTGGTTGGCCAGGCTCGATCCCTGGGCGGTGCTGCTGGTGTCGTTTCTGTTCGGCGGACTTTTGGTCGCCGGCGATCAGATACAGATAGCGATGAAACTTCCCTCTGCCATTTCTTTCATCATCCAGGCGTTGATCCTTTTCTTCGTCGTAGGGAGCGATGTTCTGGCAAGGTACAAAATCGTGATCAGCAGGAGGTGATCCGTGAATTTGGATACCGCTTTCATCATAGCTACGCTCGTCGCATCGATCCGGGCAGGCACTCCGATCCTTTACGCCACCATAGGGGAAATCCTCGCCGAAAGGTCCGGAATCCTGAACCTCGGCGTGGAGGGAATGATGCTGATGGGCGCTGTCACCGGGTTCATCGTGGGGCTGAAAACCGGCTCCCCCTGGATGGGGGTGATTGCCGGAATGCTGGCCGGAGGCATCCTCAGCCTCTTCCATGCTTTCGTCAGCGTGACACTGAGAGGGCATCAGGTGGTCAGCGGACTGGCGCTCACCTTGCTGGGCATGGGCTTGAGTTCGTTCATGGGGAAACCGTACATTGGGGTCAAGGGAGTCAGATTCGTTTCTGTTCCGATTCCTCTGCTCTCTAAGATACCGTTTTTCGGCCCCATTCTGTTCAACCACGATGTGCTGGTGTACTTTTCGTATCTGTTGATCCCGGCTGTTTGGTTCTTCATCTACAAGACTCGCCCAGGGCTACATTTGCGGGCCGTCGGCGAAGACCCCGCAACCGCCGACGTGAACGGGATCAACGTCTCCAGAACCAGGTATCTCTACACTTTCGTCGGAGGGTTGCTTGCAGGATTGGGTGGAGCCGCCATCAGCCTTGCATACACCCCTGGATGGATAGAAGGGATGACTGCAGGCCGTGGATGGATCGCCGTTGGTCTTGTGATCTTTGCCTTCTGGGATCCCGTGCAAGCCGCCATCGGCTCCTACCTGTTCGGCGGTATTCAGTCGCTGCAGTTCGGCCTTCAGACGAAGGGTGTGACCATTCCCATCTACTTCCTTCAGATGATGCCTTACGCCTTTACGATCCTGGTGCTCATGTTTGCGTCCCAGGAATCGCTGCGGAAGCGGATAGGTTCTCCGGCTGCCCTCGGTGTGCCTTATGTCAGAGGTGAGAGGGGTAAGTGAGGAGGAGCGGATCATGTCGAGGATTCTAATCAGAGGCGGGAAAGTCGTCACCCCGCACGGCATTTTCGAAGCGGATGTTCTTACGTTGGGTGAGCAGATTCTTGCCGTTGGCGATGGTCTGCCGCTCAACTTGGCGGACGAAGTCGTGGACGCTTCCGGGTGCTACGTGCTTCCGGGGGTTATCGATCCCCACGTGCACATACAGCTCGACACCGGCATCTATCAGACCAGGGACGATTGGGAGGTCGGTACGAAAGCTGCTGCATGTGGCGGTGTCACCACGGTCCTGGATTTCGCCACACAGTTTCACGGCCAGACTCTGGAGGAGGCGCTGGAGAACCGTTGGAATGAGATAGACGGCAAAGCCGTGATCGATTACGGGCTGCACGTGATGGTGACCGATCTTCCGGCCGGCGAAGAAGGGGAGCTTGCCACGCTCTCGCGGCTCGGCGCTCCTACGGCCAAAGTGTACACAACCTACCGACCGAACTATTACATGGACGACGATCAGCTGTTGCGCACGTTCGAAGCCGCCGTTCGGAGCGATGTCATGGTCATGGTGCACGCCGAGAACGACGCCATCGTGTCGGCGGCCACGGAGCGGCTGATCGAAGCAGGGAAAGTTGGCCTTCAGTACCACGGAGACGCTCGTCCGATGCTGGCGGAGCAGGAAGCAGCCCACAGGGTGGCCTTTCTCGCCGCCGAGGCAGGCGCTCGGGTGTACGTGGTTCACAATTCTACCGCGCGTACATCGGAAATCCTTGCCGAAGCCAGGGCGAAAGGGGCGGATGTGATAGCGGAAACGTGTCCCCAGTACCTGATCCTGGACGATTCGCTTTATCGCGGCGAGCACCCGGAATGGGTGATCCTCCAGCCGCCTTTGCGCCCCAAGGGGCAGGGTGATCGTCTGTGGGAGCTTCTGTCTCGAGGAGTGGTGAGCACCGTGGGAACGGATCATTGTGATTATACGCTGGAGCAGAAGGTTTCCACGATGGAATTCCCAACGACTCCCGGTGGAATTCCCGGACTCGAAACCTCGTTGAGGCTCATGTACACCTACGGTGTGGTGGAGGGACGCATAACCCTGGAGAAACTCGTGGAAGTCATGAGCTACAACCCGGCACGGATTTTCGGGCTCTATCCGAGGAAAGGTGTCATCCAGCCCGGAAGCGATGCGGACATAGTCGTCTACGATCCGGAGCCCGACGAAGTCATAACGGCTTCCGGTCTGCACACTGTCGGAGGATACACTCCTTACGAAGGGATGAAAGTGAAAGGAAGGGTGAAGGCGGTTCTTTCGAGGGGAGCTCCCGTTTGTGTGGATGGCAAATTCGTTGGGGATGTAGGACGGGGGAAGTACGTAGAACGGAGGCTTGAGTTTTAGCCGGGTAAAGTCTCGCTTCGTCCTCGCATATCCCATGTCGAGATTCCTCTGACGATCAGACGTCCAGCAGGAGTTCCGGATCGGTGGCCTGCAGTTGGTAATCGATCAGATCGGATAGGCGAGGGCGAAGCCCTCGCCCCATGATCCGTTGGCCGCTACGTGTAGAATCAGGGGTCGGGAGTGGATTCCAGGGGTACTCTTCTCGAATCAGGGTATCTTCTTCTATACGTTTCCGCATCCTGGATTGCAGGCGTCTTTCTTGCAGACAAGGCATGGCGCACCCACCTGCTCGGTTGCGGTCGGCCTGTGCTCTACGTTCTGGTGGTAGCGGCCTTTCTTGTTCTGTTCCTCTCCTACTTCGTGAAGGTGTCCGGGAGAGGAAATTTTGCCTTCTGGATTCTCCTGCTCGGGATCGGGATGCTGGGGTTCGCAAGATACGTCTCGCATCCACTCTTTCCATGTCCTACCGCCTCCGATGTCGAGTTCTACGCGGACGGCTCGAATCTCACCGTTAGGGGAATCATCTCCGGGTACCCGGAGGAACGGGAAAACGGCTTTCGCTATGTGATGCAAGTCAGTGAGATCGGGTTCCAGAACGGCAAGAGGCTTTCCGTTCACGGCAAGGTGCTCTTTTCGATGGGTTTGGATTCTCCCAGATTGTACTACGGGGATGAGGTGGAGGTCCTGGGAAAGCTCACACGCCCCAGGTCTTTCGAAGATTTCGATTACCGAGCTTTTCTGGCCAGAAAGGGGATATATTCACTCGTTTTGCGTCCCCGGTTTCGCCTTTTGAGCCGCGGACACGGTTCTGCTTTCTGGCGGTGGGTATATTCTCTGCGCCGTTCTTCCAGACGCAAGATCGACCGCCTTCTCCCGGAACCGGAGGCTTCTCTCATGGACGGCATATTGCTCGGTATCGAAAGCACCATCCCCAGGGACCTGTACGACGAATTCAACAAAACCGGCACGAGCCACATCATCGTGATATCCGGGTTCAACATTACCATCGTGGCTGGCTTGTTGATGCTTCTCTTCGGCCGGTTGCTGGGTGATCGCTGGGGAGCTCTCTCGGCTCTGGCAGGGATAGCCCTGTATACCGTTTTCGTTGGCGCAAACCCTCCCGTCGTGCGGGCGGCTTTTATGGGTGGGATCTATGTGTTGGGAGTTTCGCTCGGGAGGCAGAGCACCGCTATTGTTTCGTTGTTCTTCTCTGCGCTTCTGATGACCCTGATCGATCCTTTGGTGCTGTGGGATTTGGGTTTCCAGCTTTCGTTTGCCGCTACGTTGAGCCTCGTGCTCTTCAGCAATCCCATCGAAGAATGGGTGGAGGAGAGGTTGAAAGGACTGATGCCTCCCTCTATTGCGGAGAAAACCCTTTCCTTTCTGAACGATGCTCTCATAGTGACGTTCTCGGCGCAGATCCTTACGGTGCCTCTGATCGCTCACTCTTTCCATCGGGTTTCGCTGGTGTCGCTTCCTGCGAATTTCTTCATTTTGCCGGTACAGCCCTATGTGATGATAGGCGGGGCGGTGATGCTGGCGGGAGCGGTGCTCTCCCACGCCATTGCACAGATCCTCGCGGCGATCCCGTGGTTGTTCCTGCACTACACTGTGTGGTTCGTGCGTTTCTTCGCCGGCTTGCCTTTTGCATCTGCCACGGTTCCCAGGTTTGGGACCGGTTGGCTTGTCGGATATTACGCTCTCGTGGGTGCTTTGGCGTTGCGTCCCGGAAAAGTCCGGGGAGTTGTCCGGAATGCTTTCCGTGGATTCAGGGTCGAACACGTCCTGGTGGCTCTGGTTCTGTTGGACGTGATCCTGTGGCAGGCAGGCTCCCATTCGGTGGATGGGAAATTGCACGTTTTCTTCCTCGATGTTGGGGACGGCGATGCCGTACTCGTTCAGACGCCGGACGGGAAGCGGGTTTTGGTCAACGGCGGCGGCTCTGGTACCGCGTTGCTCAATGCGGTCGGCGGGTGCCTGCCGTTTTGGGACCACAGGATCGATGCGCTGGTGGTTTCCGGGATCGGGAGCAGGTTCTCCCGCGGGCTTGGGGCATTTCTGGAGAGGTACTCGGTTGGGGAGGTTTTCGTCTCCGAAAATTTGAGGGACTCCCCAGAGTGGAAGAAACTCGAAACGGAATCGCTCCGGGGAGATTCTTCGAAGGTGAAGCCTCTGTATCCCGGGGCGCGCCTCCTGCTGGGCAAAGGGGCGGTTGTGGATGTCGTCGGCCGAGGTGGTAGGGTTTATGCCTTGAGGATCGCGTGGGGGGAGACCTGTTTCCTTTTGCCCGCCGATACTTCCCCCGCCGACGAATCCTGGATGGCGGAGAGATGGGGAGGTGGTCTTCGATGCTCGGTCTTGCTGGCTCCGGAAGGTGGAAAGAAAGGAAGCTCTCCGAAGGAGTTCGTACAGGCTGTTCACCCTGAATATGTGGTGTTTAGTTTTGGGAAGCGCGGCAAGAGGTACGGGTATCCGAACGCGGACGTGCTGTGGAGGTACGAGAAAGCAGGCGCCAGGGCTCTTTACACGTGCAAAGATGGAAGCATCGAACTCATATCCGATGGTCGTTCTGTATCCCTTTCTCGTCCGGCTGGCTCGAGATGAGCGGTGCGGCTTTCATTTGTACCAGTGGAAAGTTCTGACATCGCTCGCCGGGCTTATCGGTACCCTCTTTTCCCCCTCGACTTTGACCACCAGCACCTGCCATTGGTACAGACTTTCCGGCTCATCTGCTTGACCGTAGAGTTCGCGTGGTACTTTCAAGGTCGTGGCTCCCGTTTCCAGCTTCCAGGTTTGCTTTTGACCGCCTTTGGTGAACGTAATCGGGATCTGATACCTCTCGTCGGGTTGCAGGTTTCCGACGGATTTCCATTTCAGCTCTATGGAGGTGCTTTGCCCCCTGAACCTGGAGTCGGTGTCTGGCTCGATGAGCACGGGGGCTTGGTATTTGTAGGCTACGACGGTAGGAGTGGGAGTGAAAGTCGGCGTCGGTTTGCGGGGTTTAGGCGTGGGCGTCGGAGGTCTCCTGGTTGCCGTGGCTGTAGGCGACGGCGTGGCTGTAGGCGCGACCGTGGGGGTTGGCGATGCCGTTGGCGTGGGTGCCGGGGCCGTCGGGGTGGAGGTTGGAGTTGGAGGCAGCAATGACGCCGTTTCGGTCGGTGTAGTCATGATTACAGGGGCGTTCGTAGGCGAAGGAAAGGCCGATTCCTGCGTCATTCGTGGGATGGCCGTTTCAGTGGTCTGGGCAGATGCCACCAATCCGGAAGGTGTCGGGATGTAGATGAGCCCTTTGCTGAAGGCTTTTCGCACTCTGCCGCGGAATTCTCTTACCGTTCCGGACGCTCCCCTGGCGTAGAATGCCAGCAGCAGCACAAGGAGAATTGCTGCCACTCCGTACCCTGCAATGGGTATTCGTGCGGGCTTTCTTCCCTTTAGATTCGCACCGCACGAAGGGCAAACCTCGAGATCGCTGCTTATTTTGGAGCCGCAAACTGGACATTTCGTCGTCCAGGTGGCCTCCGGAAGGGCCCGGCCGCAGACGGGACATACACGAACGTCTTTCGGGATCGTTGCACCGCAGAATGGACAGATTTTCTCTTTCACTTCAGAACCCCGTACTGGAAATGTTTATGGGATGGGTGATATCGATGTAGGTCACCACCACCATGAGAAAGATGAGGATCATCATTCCGATGGCATGAACCCATGCTTCCTTCTTCGGTTCGATTTTCTTCCCTCTGATCATCTCGACGATGACGAAAAGCGCTCTGCCTCCATCCAGTGCCGGAAGTGGGAGCAAGTTGGTGACCGCCAGGGCGGCGCTGATGAATCCCACGGTGAAGAAAATGTGGTAGAACTGGCCTGTGGCGAGGGATGTCGACATGGCGCTTCCGGTTATCCTGGCGATGCTTACCGGGCCTACAGGGCGAGCTGCGCTCCACGGTATCATGCCTCTCAGCAGCCAGATCGGTATCACAAGGGTCAGCCAGAATAGTTTCAGGGTCGCCAGTATGCTGTCCCGCACGGCGTTCCATATGGGTTCAGGTTTCATGGCCATGACCGCGGTGACCGTGACTCCTATCGATCCCTGTCCGCTTGGAGGATTCTTCCTTGCCAGGACTTTAACGGTAATGACTTCTCCATCCCTGTGCACGGTCAGGGTGACCCTTTCCCCCAGGTGCTTTTTCGTGGTCGAGATCAACTGTGGTACCGTTCGTATCGGTTCGCCGTTCAAAGCAACGATTACGTCTTCAGGCCTCAAGCCGGATTGTTCTGCTGGAGATCCTGGAGCCACGGCAACTATCCTTGCCCCTTCGTTTACCGGCACTGGGTGGGGCAATACGTATGCTATCGTCATGAAGAAGACCGCCACGAGTGCGCTGGCCAGGGGGCCTGCGAGCAGGATCATCAACCTGGATTTGGGTGAGGCCCTGAGGAAGCTCCCTTCGCCGGCGTCCTCTTCTTCGCCTCTCAGTCGCACGAATCCTCCGAGAGGGATGGCGTTGATCGTGTATTGCACGCCGTTCTTCACGGCTATGGTGGCTATCCTTGGGGGATAGCCCAGGCCGAATTCGTCGACGGTTACACCTTCGTGACGCGCCATCAAGAAATGTCCCAACTCATGCCCGATGACGAGTATGCTCAAAGCTACTACAAAAGTTACGATTGTAAGAAGCATCTTTCCTCCGTTTTAGCCAGAGAGATTATACAGTTTGAGGGGAAATTTGCCCAATCTCGAGGTTGGAAGCTTGGATGGTGGCTTCGGGGCTAGACTTGACGAAGTTAGATTTTGCATGGTATCATGATTATGAGAAATTTTGTTCTATCTCTGCGCGGCGGGAGAACGAAAATGGCAAAGAAACTTACGGGCAGGCGCCTTTCCATATTGAAGTTGTTTTACGAGTACCAGCGAAAATACGGCCGGCCTCCATCCCTCAGGGAGATCAACGACGAGGTAGGTCTTCACTCCACCGGGGCTACGTACTACCAGATCAACACCCTTCTCCAGATGGGGTATCTCGAGAAGGCCGGCGAAGGCGCTCGCGGGCTCAGGATTACGGATAACGGATTGAAGGTTCTGATGGAGAAAGGTTTGGTGCCGGGGGATGCCTCCGGTAGAAGCGAAAGGCTGTCGGACGTCATCGAAGTGCCCATACTCGGGTTCATCAGGGCAGGGGAGCCAATTCCGGGCCCTGGAAGTGGTGCCGTGAGCGAGAATCCGTTCGGTGGTGAGACGCTGCCGGTTCAGGCGGCGCTGATCAGGAACCCGGAGAAGTTGTTTGCTTTGGTGGTCAAAGGAGATTCGATGGTGGATGCCTCCGTGCACGACGGGGATTTCGTGGTGCTTCGGGCGCAGAACACGGCGGAGGCCGGCGATATGGTGGCTGCGTGGCTCGTGGACGAGGAATCCACGACCCTCAAGTACATTTACCCTCATATGGAGAGGGGAGAGGTGGAGTTGAGGCCTGGAAATCCGGCGTACAAACCCATATTCAAGCCTTTCGACAAAGTGCGGGTGGATGGGAAAGTCGTGGCCGTGATCAGGAGTCTCGAAAGACATCGTTGAGGAGGGAGTCATGGAATACAGAAGGGTTGGCAATTCCGGGATCAAAGTCAGTGAAATTTCTCTCGGTGCGTGGCTTACTTTTGGGGAAACCCTTGATCAGGAAGAAACCAGAGCTTGTCTGAAAGTGGCTTTGGACAACGGTATCAACTTCATCGATATGGCAGATGTGTACGCTCACGGTGAGGCGGAAAGATTCGTCGGGAAAGCGCTGAAAGATCTCGGCGTTCGCCGACAGGATGTCGTGCTTTCCAGCAAGGTTTACTGGCCGATGAGCGACAACGTCAACGATAGGGGGTTGAGCCGCAAGCACATCTTCGAATCCGTACATCAGTCGTTGAAGCGGATAGGAACGGATTACCTCGATTTCTATTTCTGTCACAGGTACGATCCCGAGACGCCTCTCGAAGAAGTCGTGCGGGCCATGGACGATCTCGTGCATCAGGGAAAGGTGCTTTACTGGGGAACGAGCGTGTGGAGCGCTGGTCAGATTTCCGATGCCGTGGCGCTCGCCGGGAAGTTGAATGCGTACCGGCCTCAGGTGGAACAGCCGAGGTACAACATGTTCGACAGGCACATAGAAACGGAGGGAATTTTACAGACTTGTGCCCAGAATGGGATCGGCATAACCGTTTTCAGCCCTCTGGCGCAGGGGATATTGACGGGGAAGTACCTGCATGGTATCCCGAAGGATAGCAGAGCGGCTCGAATGCCGTGGTTGAGCGAGGAAGAGGCGATTTCGTATTCCACGAAAGTGGAAGAACTTTCGGTGATAGCGGGTGATCTCGGCATCAGCCTTTCGCAACTGGCTCTGGCGTGGATACTGAGACGGAAAGAGATAAGCACTGTGATCACCGGAGCGTCCCGTCCGGAACACATCGTTTCGAATGCCAAAGCCTCCGGCATAAAGCTCTCTTCCGACGTGCTGGAGACTATAGAGGCTATTCTTTCTTGAGCAGGGTTTTGACCCAATGTGGTGGAACTGAACATGATAGCTCGTGAATGCGACTTGCAGTTTGGTCGACGTACCGGTTTTGCCGGCAATGGACGGCAAATAGCTACTTCGGATCGAAGCATTAAGCCTTTTGGTGAATCGCCGGGTAGGTGAGGGCAGCGCCCTCGCCTACCCCTACCCTCAGAATCCCGGTTCGGCCCAGAGGGCGGAGAACTTTGGAAACACTGCTTTTATCTTGCATTCCGCACCCAGAATCCGGTTTTTTTGAAATTAATCTTTGCTTTGCGCAGCTTAACTTGTAGGACGGGCTGTCAGCCCGTCCCGTCGGACTGTCAGTCCGACCTACA
>CAZEXY010000018.1:21210-28815 GCA_964516345.1 uncultured Anaerolineae bacterium | reverse complement strand
TCAGCGTGTATCAGCGCCATCAGCGTCCCATGGTCGGGGAGGCTGAATAGTTACGCTTTTTCTTGTGTGGATGTCGTCACTGGCCCGAAAAACTGCTATAATTTCAAGAAACGACGCTCTCGGCCTTATTTCCTGAAGGAGGTGCAGGCGAAATGAAGATAGTGCTTCCTGTAACTGAGAAGGCAGCCGCTGAGCTGCTCTTGCCCGTTGCCGCAGCATTGCTCAACGAGGACAAAGGGGGAGAGATTCTGCTCATTGGAGTCGTGGAGGTTCCGCCGGGCAGGTCTTTGAGCGAGGGAGCGGCAGAGGCCCAGAAGAGGCGCACGGAGATGCTTGAGTTGCTCGAAGCCCACGAAGAGCTGCCGATACGTGTTTCGTCTCTGGTGCGCGTGAGCCACGCTCCGTGGAAGGAGGTACTTTCGGACATAGAGGCTCAGAACGCCGATATGTTGATTCTTCCATGGAGCGGAGAAGAACAGACGCCGCTCCTTGGCGCCGAACAGAGCGAGGTTCTACAAACTGCCCCTTGCGACGTGGTGTTGGTGCTCAGGCCGGAACATCTGAAGGACGTGAAACGAGTTCTCCTCCCCGTTCGTGGCGGCAGTCCGCATTCCAGGCTTGCCACGAAAGTGGCAATGGCCGTGGCACGGATCAACCACGGCGAGATAACCGTGCTTCATGTCATCGAGGACAAAGAGCGGTGTGGCTGGTCCGATTCCCCTTTCTCGGAGTTCATGGATATGGTGCAGGGGCTCGACTTGGTGACGAGGCAGGTCACCGTGGTCAACGACGTGGTCCCTGGCATCCTGAGCGAAGTTCACAACCATGAGGGGATCGTCGTAGGCGTTCACGGTCCGGAAGGAGACGGCGGAACCAGGGCCGGCGACGTGGCCGTACAGATAGCCGCCAAAACCCAGGCGACTGTCTTCATAGTGAGCAAGGGGCGTAAGCGTGGAAAGCTGGCTTCGAGGACGGTACGTCGCCCGATCCCGTCGATCGTGGAAGCTCCGGCTCCGGTTTCCACGGTGGTGGACAAGTGGTTCGCGGAGAACACGTTCCACAGCACCGAATTCGCAGATCTGGAGATGCTGGTCGAGCTCAAAGAGAAGCAGGGCGTCACCATAAGCCTCGGCCTGCCTGCACTGAACGAGGAGGAGACCATCGGCAACGTCATAGAAACGGTGCGTGGAACGTTGCAGGAGAAATACCCGCTGTTGGACGAGATCGTGCTGATAGACAGCAACTCCACCGACTACACCAGGGAGATTGCTGCCAGCCTTGGAATACCGGTTTACATTCATCAGGAAATCCTGCCGGAACACGGGAGCTACACCGGAAAAGGCGAAGCCCTCTGGAAAAGCCTTTATGTGCTCAAAGGAGACATCATCGTCTGGATAGACACCGACATCGTGAACATACATCCAAGATTCGTCTACGGAGTTCTTGGGCCGCTGCTGAGGTGTCCTCGGATCAAGTACGTCAAAGGCTTCTACCGCAGGCCGCTCAAGGTCGGCGACAAGATCCAAGCCGGAGGAGGAGGCCGGGTGACGGAACTCGTGGCCAGACCTATGTTCAACCTGTTCTTCCCGAAACTTTCGGGATTGATCCAACCACTGTCCGGAGAATACGCAGGGCGGAGGGAGCTTCTGGAGCGCCTGCCGTTCTTCACCGGGTACGGCGTGGAGACCGGGTTGCTGATAGACATACTGACCGCCGAGGGGTTATGGGCTATAGCGCAAACCGATCTCCTGGAGCGGATTCACAAGAACAAGCCGCTCTCTTCCCTGAGCACCATGGCATTTGCTATAATCCAGGTGTTCATCTCGAGGCTCGAAGCACGGCACAAGATAAGGCTCTTGCAGGAGTTCAACAAGAGCATGAAGCTGATACAGAGGGATGGGAAACGCTATTTCCTGACAGAGGTCGACGTCGTCGAGCACGAACGCCCGCCGATGATCGAGATCGAAGAATACAGGAAGCTCAGAGGGATCGTGGATGACATCGTTGATATTGGTGCGGCACGGGGAAACTGATTGGAACGTCGAAGGAAGGTATCAGGGGCAGGCCGATCCACCTTTGAACGAACACGGGAGGGAGCAGGCAAGGAAGACCGCTGCCGAGATAGCGGGACTTCGCCCGGATGTGATCTATAGCAGCCCTTTGAGGCGGGCGTGGGAGACGGCGCAAATCATCGCCGAAGCTGCGGGTATCGATCGGGTGATCCCGGAGCCTCGATTGAAGGAAATTTCACAGGGGGAATGGGAAGGGATGCTTGTGACCGACATCGAAAAGGAGTTTCCCGAGGAATTTCGCCTGTGGAGGGAACGACCGTGGAGCCTCAAACTCCCGGGGCGGGAGTCCCTGGAGGAGCTTGAAAAGCGTGTCATGGATGCCGTGTCCGAGATCGTTGCAAAGCATAGGGGCCAGAAGGTGGTGATCGTCTCCCACAAACAGCCCATAGCGATAATCAAGATCCATTTTCAGGGAATACCGAAGGAAAGAATATGGGACATACTTCCACCCAATGGGGGGTGGGAAATCATCCAGGTTGCAGAGAGGTAACCAATGAACATCGGATTCATCTCTACCCGCCTTTCCGGCACCGATGGCGTGTCGCTGGAGACGGACAAGTGGACGGAGCTGTTCCGAAAGCTTGGGCACGCTGTTTTCCACTGTGCAGGGGAGCTGGACGAGGATAGCCCCGCGGATAGCATGCTCGTGCCGGAGATGCACTTCAAGCACCAGGATGCCCTCTGGGTCTACGAACACAGCTTTGGGGTCGATCGGGAGCACCCGGAGCTCCGAAAGCGGATCAGTGACATGGCGGGGTACCTCAAGCGCAGGATAGAGGAATTCGTGGTGACGAGGGACATTCAGCTCATCATTGCCGAGAACATCCTCGCAATCCCCATGCACGTTCCCCTTGCCGTGGCGATGGGGGAGTACATAGAGGAAAGCAAGCTGCCTGCCATCGGGCATCACCACGATTTCTACTGGGAACGGGAGAGATTCGCCAAGACCGTGATAGACGACATCCTGGAAAAGTACTTCCCTCCCAGGCTTGAGAACATCCTGCATGTAGTGATCAATTCGCCTGCCAAGGAGAGCCTCAAACGCTACAAAAACCTGGATTCGTTCCTCGTCCCGAACATCTTCGATTTCTCCAGGGCCGCGCCCGGCATGGACACCTTCAACTACGACCTGAGGGAAAGGCTTGGTCTGACGGAGGATAACTTGATAATCCTCCAGCCAACCCGTGTGGTCAGAAGGAAAGGCATCGAGATATCCATCGAACTCGTGAAGGAACTGAGCAAACCGAAATACAGGGAACGGTTGATGGGGAAGAAGCCTGTTCTTCTCGTCACCCACAAGGCCGGTGACGAAGGGGAAGGGTATCTCAGGGAGCTCAAGGAACTTGCCCACGAGGAGGGCGTGGATTTCAGGTACAGGCCGGAGGAGTTCGACGATTCTCGTGGCAACAAGATATTCTCCCTGCCGCTGCTTCACAACGGATACGCTGCAAGGACTGCTGCGAAGCTGGAGAAGGTGTATTCGATCTGGGATGCCTACGTCCATGCAGATTTCGTATCCTACCCCAGCAGGTACGAGGGGTTTGGCAATGCTCTGCTGGAAGCCGTGTACTTCCGCCTGCCTTTGCTCGTGAACAGGTATCCGATATACGAAAAGGATATCAGGCCGTTGGGGTTCAGGGTTGTGGAAATATCCGACATGCTCACCGAAGATGCCGTAGACAGGGTTATCGATTTGATGATGGATCCGGTCAAGCGCCGCAGGGCTGTGGAGTGGAACTATACTCTGGCGAGGAAACATTTTTCCTACGACTCGGTCATGGCCACGATGGAATTCTTCCTCAAATGGGCGGAAGATCACTTCCCGGATGAACTGAAGGAGCTGTGGAATGCTGGTTGACGAAGAATCTTTGAGGGTCGTTCAGCAGATTTATTCCGAAGTGGGCGAAGCCGTCCGCAGAAGACTCTCCGATTTCGATCGGTTGTGGAA
This sequence comes from uncultured Anaerolineae bacterium, assembly GCA_964516345.1. GTDB lineage: Bacteria > Chloroflexota > Anaerolineae > S016-19 > S016-19 > S016-19. Next base: position 24,795 of record CAZEXY010000018.1, on the reverse strand, counting down.
GCAGGGAAGTGAAGAAGACCTTTTTTCCGAAATGGCATTTTGCTTGCTGACCCCACAGTCCAGGGCGAAAGTTTGCTGGGCTGCCGTCACAAAACTCAGGGATACCGGCCTCTTGTTCCACGGTTCTCCTGAGGAGATCGCCGAACACCTGCGGGGCGTTCGATTCAAGCTCAGAAAATCCGAATATATCGTCCTGGCAAGGGAGCAGTTCTCCCGGGATGGAAAACTGAGGGTTAGAGAAAGCATCGCCGGCCTTGGAAGACCCTATGAGGCGAGGGAATGGCTTGTCAAGAACGTCAAGGGGTACGGATACAAGGAAGCGAGTCACTTCCTCAGGAACATCGGTCTTGGCCGTGGACTTACCATTCTCGACCGGCACATATTGAAGAACCTGAAGCTGCTCGGCGTGATAGAGGAAGTTCCTTCTTCTCTTACGAAAAAGCGGTACCTGGAGATCGAGGAGAGGATGAAAGAGTTCGCCGGACAGGCCGGAATCCCTGTGGAGCAGCTCGATTTGGTATTGTGGTACAAAGAAGCCGGGGAGGTGTTCAAATGAAGCGTACCGGCATCGATGATTCTGCGTCAGATCCGGTGATCGACAGAAAGAGGCTGGTGGGTGACCATGGGTAAACTCTGGGGTGGTAGGTTCGAAGGAGAGATGGATCCGTTGATGGAGGAATTCAACAACTCCATCTCTTTCGATTGGCGCCTTTGGAAAGCGGATATTCAGGGAAGCGAGGCCTGGGTGCGGGCTCTGACCAGGATAGGCCTCCTTTCTCCTCCGGATGCGGAACGATTGCTCGATGGGCTCGCCAGGATCAGAGAGGAGTGGGAGTCCGGTGAATTCGAGATAAAGCCGGGAGACGAGGACATACATACTGCCAACGAGAGGCGTCTCAAAGAACTCGTGGGGGAAGTCGCGGGGAAGCTCCATACGGGACGATCGAGAAACGACCAGGTGGCTACTGACGTCAGGCTTTTCGTCAGAGAGGAAATAGACGAGATAGAAGAGCTTCTCAGGGAATTGCAGAAACGGGCGCTGGATGTTGCCGAGGAAAACCTGGAAGTGATCATGCCCGGTTACACCCACCTCCAGCGCGCCCAGCCAGTGCGGTTCAGCCACTGGATGATGAGCTATTTCTGGAAGTGGCAGCGGGATCGGGACAGGCTGAGAGATTTGCGCAGGCGGGTAAACGTGCTGCCTCTCGGCTCGGGAGCTCTGGCAGGCACTTCTTTTCCTGTGGATAGGGATTCTCTTGCGTCCGATTTGGGGTTCGAAGAAGTCTCACAGAACAGCATGGATGCGGTATCGGACAGAGATTTCGTGCTGGAAATCCTGTCGTGGGGAGCTATTCTGGGGATACACATGAGCCGGCTTGCCGAAGATCTGATTCTGTGGTCGAGTGCGGAGTTTGGGTTCGTAAGCATGGCCGACGCGTATAGCACGGGTTCGAGCCTCATGCCACAGAAGAAGAACCCGGACGCCCTGGAACTGATCCGTGGCAAAAGCGGCAGGCTGGCGGGAAACCTGTTGCGCCTGATGATGGTGATGAAGGGCATTCCTTCTACTTATGACAAAGATCTGCAGGAGGACAAAGAGCCGCTCTTCGATACCCTCGATACGGCCAAGATGATCGTAAAGGTGGCCGGAGGGATCATATCCACCATGTCAATCCACGCGGAGAGGATGAAAGCGGCTCTTAGCGACGATTTGCTTGCCACCGATCTCGCCGATTATCTCGTCAGGCGAGGTGTGCCGTTTCGTGATGCCCACGAACTCGTTGGGCGGGTCGTGAGGTTGGCGGAGGCAAAAGGAATTCGTCTGAGCGAGATAGGGATAGAGGACTTGCGAGCCATCAGCGAGGAGTTCCACGAGGACGTTCGGAGCGTCTGGGATTTCGAATCTTCGATCGAGAGAAGGAACGTCCGTGGCGGCACCGGGCTGGATGCCTTGAAAGAGCAGCTCAAAGAAGCAAAACGGCTGGTAGAGTGAGGTCCTGTCCCTTCAGCGAATGATGGGAATGTCCCCGGCGCTCTGTCCTGCGGAAAAATCTGGACGATTCGAGGGCGTAGCTTTACCGGATGTAACTGGCGCTCAGGCAGCCTGGGGTAAATAGCAGCTTGTAGTTTTCCCCTCACCGGGAATAGGAGCCCAGGAGCCACCCATCGGACTTGAACCGATAACCTACGCATTACGAGTGCGTTGCTCTACCGATTGAGCTAGGGTGGCTCGCAATCTCAAATTATACGAATGCGACGATCTTTTGCAAGTTTCCGCCGACCGAGGATGCGTGATATAATCCCGCACATGAAGGGATATGTTCGGTTCGTATATGTCTTTCTTCTTGTGGCGGTTACGGCGGCGGTCGTGCTGTCCGTCGTCCTGTACCGAGGCGCTATCTCTCGGGAGCTCTTCCAATTGACGGGGGAAACCGAACCTCTACAGCAGATCAAGGGGCTCACCGACCTGTCGGCCGATTTGCTCCGCCCCAGGCCGCAGACCAGGGATATGGCACCGGTTCGTTATGCCGACGTGAATCCGTTTGGAATCAACACTTTCCTCGAACAGGAAGCCGACCCGGCCAAGCGCGAGCTTGCGATGAAAATGATCGCCGAGGCCGGTTTTCATTGGATCAGGCAGGAATTTCCCTGGGAAGATATCGAGATCAGCGGCAAGGGGGATTTCTGGGACCACAAGTGGAATCATTCGGCGTGGCAAAAATACGATCAGATCGTGAACCTTGCCCGCAAATATCACATCGAACTGATAGTGAGGCTTTCCAACCCGCCTGCGTGGAGCCGCAAACAGGGAGATGCGATAGGCACCTACGCTCCCCCGGATAACTTCGACGATTTCGGCGATTTCGTGGCTGCTGTCGTTTCCAGGTACAAGGGAAAAGTGCGTTACTATCAGATATGGAATGAGCCGAACATTTACCCCGAGTGGGGCAATCAGCCGGTTGATCCCGAGGCGTACACCAGGCTTTTGTGCACAGCCTACAGGCGTGCGAAATCCGTGGATCCCAACGTGGTAATAGTGGCCGGAGCCCTCGCCAGCACGATCGAACTTGGCCCTCGTGACATGAATGACTTCGTCTTCCTTCAGCGGATGTACGACGCCGGAGCCAGAAACTGCTTTGACATAATGTCGATGCAGGGATATGGGCTTTGGTCCGGTCCTACGGACAGGAGGATGTATCCCAGGGTCATCAATTTTTCCCGGCCGGAATATATCAGGGATATCATGGTGAAGAACGGCGACGCCGACAAAGCCATCTGGATATCGGAGATGAACTGGAACGCAGTTCCCGATTCCGTCCCGGACAAGAGGTATGGACAGGTTACGCCGGAGCAGCAGGCCGAGTACGTTCCCATGGCATACAAACGCATCCAGAGAGACTGGCCCTGGGTCGGTGTGGTGAATTATTGGTACTTCAAGAGGGCGACGGACGAATGGGAGAGGGAACAGAAACCCGAAGCATATTTCCGTATGGTGGAGCCAAATTTCAAACCTCTCCCGGTGTATTTTTCCATGAAAAAATACATCCATTCATCCAGAATTTTGTACAAAGGCCATCATCAGGA
>CAZEXY010000018.1:0-21110 GCA_964516345.1 uncultured Anaerolineae bacterium | reverse complement strand
ACTCGATTGATGCACGACACAGGCTGAACTGCTATAATCTTACGTAGAGATTGGAGGTATGGGAAAGGGTTTGGGAAACGAAAACGAAGTGATGCCGCCGGCGGAGGAAAAGCCGAGATTCGTCCAGCAGATGTTCACCGACATCTCGTCCAGATACGACCTGATGAACAGGATCATGACGTTTGGGCAGGATCGACGTTGGCGGAGCATGGTTGTGGAGGAAGCTTCCTTGCCGCCTCAAGGCAGCTTTTTGGACGTTGCCACCGGAACCGGCGATATTGGGTATGAGGTGCTCAGGCAGCATCCAGATGTCAGCGTCGTCGGGTTGGATTTTTCCCCGGGGATGATCTACGTGGGCCGACGGAAGCATCCCGACAAAGATTTCCCTTTCGTCATGGGAGATGCATTGCACATTCCGTTCCCGGATGATTCGTTCGATGCTGCCGCCAGCGGATTCATGATGCGGAACGTGGTGGACATCGGTAGGGCTTTTTCGGAGCAAGCCAGGGTCGTAAGGCCTGGAGGCAAAGTGATATGCCTTGAAATCACGCGACCTTCTGCTCCCGTGTGGAAAGACCTGTTTCATTTCTATTTCTTCAAACTCGTTCCTTTCATGGGACAGGTCGTGAGCAGGAGAAAGAGAGCTTACACTTACCTGCCACACTCCACCGTAGATTTTCCCCGACCTGAAAAGTTGAAGGAAATCATGGAATCGGCGGGACTTGCCGATGTGACTTACAGAATCTTGATGTTTGGCACCGTGGCGATACATGTGGGTGTGAAGAAATGAAGCGAATAATCGTTGCGATGACCGGAGCAAGCGGCCAGATCTACGGAATCAGGCTTCTGGAGGCGCTTGGGCGTGTCGAGGAAGTGGAAACGCATCTTGTGATGAGCGATGCCGCTGCCGCCATAATTCCTCAGGAAACTTCGTGGAAGCCATCGGAAGTCAGAAACCTCGCCGACGTTTGCTACAAGCCGAAGGACATCGGATCTCCGATAGCCAGCGGCTCTTTCGGAAGCGATGGAATGGTAATCGCTCCGTGCAGTATCAAGACCCTCTCCGCCGTGGCCAACTCCTACGCTTCCGACCTCATAGTTCGGGCTGCGGATGTGACTCTGAAAGAAGGGAAACCGTTGATTCTTATGGTGAGGGAGACGCCGTTTCATCTTGGACACCTCAGGCTTATGGAACGCGCTGCTGAGATCGGGGCGACGATATTCCCTCCGATCCCGGCATTCTACACGAATCCGACCACCGTAGATGATATAGTGGACAACACTATCGGCAGGGTGCTTGCCAGGCTTGGAGTGGAGAACTCCATGTACAGGAAATGGATCGGATGGAGCAGGCCGGAGGTTGGAGAACCGTGAGTTTCTTTGCCAGAAAGGACGTTTCTCTGCGGAAGCTGGTGGATTCCGCCTGGCTCCGGAACAATCTGAAAAAGGGACTCAGGATACTCGACGTTCGGGCTCCCTTTGGGCAGACGACAGCGGGGTATCCGTGGGGGCATATACCTGGGGCAATCCCGTTCAACCCAGATGCATTTTTCACGCTTCCCCCGCGCAGATCGGTCCGTCCACTGGATGACCTTCGGCGTGAGCTCGAGCCCCTAGGCTTTGGGAACGATACGAGGTTCGTGATCTATGACGAAAGCACACGAACGTCGAGCACGCTCACCTATTGGATGCTGAAAACGCTTGGTTTTCGGGAAGTTGCTGTTTTGAACGGCGGATGGCAGGGATGGCTCAGCTCCGGCGCACCGATAGAAGATACGCTTCCGGCTTTCCCGATGCCTGCGTTCGAACCGTCCCCCGTCGAATCCCTCATTGCTACTACCGAATTCATCCTCCAGAACATGGAGCTCATCAAGCTGATAGATACCAGGACCGAAAGGGAGTTCGCAGGCGGGCACATTCCGGGAGCCGTACACTGGGATTGGACGAAAGACATCGAGCGGGATTCCGGCAGCGAATGGCTCCGACCGGAGGAAGAGCTCCTATCCCTGGCCGAATCCCTTGGGATCGATGAAGCTGACGAAATCGTATGCTATTGCAACTCCGGGATACAGGCGTCTCACGTTTGCTTCGTGCTCGATCTGCTCGGATTTCGAAACCTGCGGCTTTACATAGGCTCGTGGGATGAATGGAGGTCGAGGAACCTACCTTTGGAGAGCGGGGACGTGGAATCCATCCACCGGTGACAGACCGGCCGGGGAGGCTCCGACCTTGAGTTTAACTGTGGTGCGATCTGTCAGCTCGCAAAAGAAACCAAAAAACGCCAAGACGCGGGGAAGCAAAGGCGCAAAGCTTTCTTAAAATATCTCTGCGTCTTGTGCTTCTCTGCGACTTTGCGTTGTCAGCTCGCAGCCGGGGCAGGAGAAAGGGACGCAGATTCACGCTGATGAACGCAGATGAAGCTAAAAGAATCAGAGAAAATCAGCGTGTATCAGCGTCATCAGCGTAACAGAGCTTTAAAATTTCTTTGCGTCTTTCGCCTCCTTGCGGCTTCGCATTAAACCGTGGTGCAACCAGCCATCTCGTAGAGGAATAAACCAACATGCAAAGACGCAAAGTTTTCTTGAAAAATCTCTGCGTCTTACGTCTCTTTGCGGCTCTGCGTTGAACCATGGCTCGAGCTGCCGGACGCTTCCATCGGCAGCGCGAGGAGATCAGGGTTCTGGTGCGTGTCGCTCAAACAGGTCCTTTCTTCTGTCACGTAAAGCGGGGAATGAATCCCGCATCTTTTTCACTTCGTCCATGTCGATTTCGAAAGTCAGGAGCATTTCCCTGTTACCAGCCAGGGCGACGACCTCTCCCCATGGAGAGTAAGCCGCCGAGGCTCCTTCGTACACCGCCGGGCTTCCGTCCCTGCCGACCCTGTTGCATCCCACCGTGAAGAAAAGATTTTCGATTGCACGTAGGCGAAGGAAAAGCGACCAATGCTCCGTTCTCGGCCTTGGCCACTCTGCAGGGACAAAAATCACCTCCGCACCGTGTTCCATGTACATGCGGAAGAGCTCCGGAAAGCGAAGGTCGTAGCAGATTGCCACGGCGGCTTTGCCCCACGGGAATTCGAAAATCGGCAGGGAGTTGCCTCGTTTCAGATAGCGGTCTTCCCCGACGTAACTGAAGAGATGTGTTTTCGTGTATACTCCCAGAATCTCGCCTTCTTCGGAGATCACCGGTGCCGAGTTGTACACTCCATCGTCTCGACGCTCCAGGAACGATCCGATGACCGCTATTCGATGGAGGGCTGCAAGCTCTTGAACCTTCCTGATCGCTTCGCCTGTGATCGGCTCCGCCGTGTCCGCAGTTCGTTCCAGGGGGTATCCGTTGAGCCATAATTCGGGAAACAGGATTACCTGACTGCCTCGTCTTGCGGCCTCTTCTATCAAGCGAGCGCCTTTGTTCAAGTTCCGCTCTTTGTCCCCGGGGATTACTTCCATTTGTGCCAGAGATATGGAGATTTTTCTCATGATAAAACCTTCCAAAACGATGCTCGAAGTCTTTGACGTAACGGCCTGCGGCGGGCACGGAAGCCCGCCGCAGGTGTGCGAAAATCCAAACAGCCGTCGAAGGCTACCTGAGGTAATCCCTCAGCTTGCGCGCCCGGCTCGGATGGCGAAGCCTGCCAAGCGCCTGTGCCTCTATCTGCCTGATGCGCTCCCTGGTGACTCCGAATTTCTGCCCAACTTCCTCCAGGGTGTAGCTGTACCCATCGATCAGGCCGAACCGGAGCTGCAGTATCCTGACTTCTCTCGGCGTCAGCGATTCGAAGATCTCGTCCAGTTCTTCCCTCAAGAGCTGGTGTGCCGCCTCGTCCGTGGGCGACGTGGCGGAAATATCCTCGATGAAATCCCCGAGGTAGCTATCCTCTTCCTCGCCCACGGGCATCTCCAGAGAAAGTGGCCTCTGGGATACCTTTATGATCTGCTGTACCTTGGAAGGGGGTACCTCCATCGCTTCGGCTATTTCCTCGATCGTTGGGTCCCTGCCGAGTTCCTGAGTCAGCTCACGGGTAACCCGGTTGAGCCGGTTGATCTGTTCGTACATGTGCACCGGAACGCGTATCGTCCGCCCTTGATCTGCTATGGCCCTGGTGACGGCCTGCCTTATCCACCAGGTGGCGTAAGTGCTGAATTTGTACCCCCTGTGATAATCGAATTTTTTCACGGCGCGGATCAGCCCTATGTTCCCTTCCTGAATGAGGTCGAGGAAAGGAACTCCCCTGCCGATGTATTTCTTTGCCACGCTTACCACCAGCCTCGAGTTTGCCTTTATCAGGTGTTCCTGGGCTTTCTCCCCTTCTTTGATCGCCTTCAGGAGCTTCTCCCTTTCTTTGGGAGAAACTTTCCCTTTCTCGAGCTTGGCTTTGGCAAACCTCCCTTTTTCGATCTTTTTGGCAAGATCCACTTCTTCCTCGGCCGTCAGCAGCGGCACCTTGCCGATCTCCCTGAGGTAGAGGCTGACGGAATCGTCCACTTCCACGGGCCCCGCAGCCTTGGCTTTGGATTTCTTTGCCGCACGCTTCTCTTCAGTATCGTTTATCTCTATCCCGTGCTCGAACAGGACCGAGAACAGTTCGTCCACTTGCTCCGGATTATTCTCCGCTTCCGGAAAAGCGGCGATGATGTCGTCGTAGGTTACGAACCCCTGGTCCTGCCCTATGCGAAGCAATACGTCGACCGCTGCTTGCAATTCGTCCTGGGTTTCTGTTTCTGCGATTTCGAGCACGCTTCCCATTGTCATACGCAATCACCCCTTTGAAAGAATTTCGTGACCGCTCAGCCTCCCCAATCGTCGGGCGCTGGAGACGCCGATCTGCCGACCCGTTCCGACTTTGTCCGTGTGGATCGGCATGGAATCTACGCCGTCTGCGTCCAAGGCTGAGCAGCACGGATTATCTAAGAGCCCACTTTGCAGACCAAAGCGGGACTGTCATCCTCCTCCCTTCGGCGTACCCCCTGCTTCGGGCGTGGGGGTCGCTTTGAGGGGAGGTTTGTTGACGAAATTTGTTATTTCGTCTATCGGGAAGGACGAAACCATGTATACCTTGTCCTTTTCCCCCTCCAACTGGACGTAATAATACACCTCGCTTGGGTTTTGATTTCCTACCCTGAGAGTTTCCACTTTCCCATCCGATGTCTTCAACGTGATATACCATTTCGGCGAATCGAGACCGAAGTCTTTCAGGTTTTCGGTTCCCGTGATCACCCTTGTCGGACTGGCGGATACGAGATGCCCGATCGCCCTTTCAATTTCCCGACCATCTCCTTCTTGCTTCTTGGGATTCAGTACCTCCCACTTGCCGTTTTCCTTCCTCAACGCCATGATTTTGGGCGCCCCTGCGATGATTACGTCGGTCACGTTGCCTGCTTTCAACCCGGACAAAACAGGCTCCAACGTCGGCGTTGGAGTCGCTTTTGCGCTTTTACCGTGTCCTCCCCAGACGAAGTAACCAACGTAAGCCCCCAGTACTATCAGAACTATCAGAGCAATGAAAGTACCTTTCCACTGCTTCATTTTCACTATCTCCATTATACGCGAAAAACCGCGTTTTGTGTTGAGTTTTTGCCATGGTCTTTCCGAAATGGCTGAAAAAGTGGGACGGTAACCCGTCCCACTTGACTTATCTGCGCCTGAGCCACACCAGCACACCGGCTCCAAGCACCACCAGCGGCAACAGTATGACCAGCCCGTAGAGCAGAATTCGCTGCTCTACCCCTGTAATCGGCCTGATGAAATGTGTCTCGGGCGGTTTGGGCCCGATAGCTATCAGCCCCTCCTCCTCAGTGAGCCAGTTGACTGCGTTTACGAACAGGTCTGGGTTGGCGGAGCCCTGTACCGTGCCGAGCACCTGATTGCTCACGAAATCCGAATCGCCGAACACGACGACCCTTGCCTTGCTCGCCACATCCACGGCCGACGCTGCCAGCTTCAACGGTCCTTTGATGTCTTTGCCGGGGTCGAAGTGTGCTTTGTTGCTCTTGAGATCGGTTTCCCCCCAGCTTTTGTCGCTGGTTTCCACCAGTGAAGCAAGGGTTATGGTAGGAGACTTGCTTTCCGATATCTCGATGGACCTTGCAAGCGGGAAGAAGCTCGTGAGCCCGCCCAGGTCCTTGGTTATCGACGAAAACCTATATTCGGTCACGGCCGGAGTGGCGGCGTCTCCGAAGAATGCATCGGCAGGGTCTATGACGATATCGTTGTCGAAGGTTATACCCCAGTGACTCTTCAGCGTGTCGGAGATCGGAACCGGCATCTGTGGATCGACCTCCAGGAGGAGTTTTCCTCCTTTGTCGAGGTATTCCTTCACCAGCTTTTCTTCTTTCGGCTCGAAGGGCGTGCGCGGCCCGGCGATGACCAGAACGGAGATGTCGCTCGGCAAGGTGTCGGTGACGGTGGCGAGGTTTATGGTCTTGACCTCGTAGTTGTCTCTGCCGAGTTTTCTGGCTATGTTGGTGTAGCCTTCGTGATCGAATGCTTTCGGGTCGTGTTCTTTGTGCCCGGTGGTGAAGTAGACCACCAGAGGCTTCTTTCTGGTAACTTTGACGAGCGCACCGGTGATGTCTTCTTCGTCGAGCCCATACGTCTGTTGGGTCCTATCCCCTTGCTTGAACAGCAGAACTCCGTAACTGGTGATGTGATACTGTCTGGCCAATCCTGGGTTCGTGTCCGGGTCCACGAATTTGTATTTGATCTTCCCATGGCTCCTGTAGACGTATTCGTCCAGCAGATCCTTCACGTCGGTCTGCCTCGAGTCGTTCTGGGAGAAGAACCCGATTATTTCCACAGGCTGCTTCAGGTTTTCGATCACCTGTATGGTCTTTTGCGAAAGGGTGTAATTTTTGTTCTTGGTCAGGTCGAACCTTTTGTGGTATCGGACGCCAAGCACGTTTATGAAGAAGAGTATGCCAAGGAAAGCGATGCTCAGAATCACGGCATTGCTCCCGTATCTGGTCTGCCGTCCAAGCAGCGCCCGACGCACTTCGTCCGGTCTGAAGAGAGCGTAGGAAAGGACCAGCACCACGCCTGCCCCGAGTAGTGCGAGGGGAAGCCAGTTCGGGCCTTTCTTCAACGTGTAGACGACGAACGATCCCAACAGAAGCAGTATGCCGAGCCCCGCCACCCACGGAGCTGCCTTTCTCACTGTATCGCGCATCATCGCCACCTCCTGCTTTGAAGTATCTGCGTCGCAAGGAACAGGCTTCCTACGATGACGCTGAGGAAGTAGAGCACGTCTTTGGTGTCTATCACGCCTTTCATGAAAGCCGAGTAGTGTGAGGAGAGCGCCAGGTTGTTGAACACGCTTCCGATTGCCGGCGTGGTGTACTGGGCCAGAGCGTCGATCAGCCACAGGATCAGGATGACGACCACCGCCAGGATCGCCGCGACGATCTGGTTGGAGGTCATGGAGGATGTGAGCTCTCCCAGCGCCAGCATGGTTGCGCCCATCAGTATCAGCCCGATGTACCCGGAGATTATCGGGCCCCAATCGGGAGTACCCAAGAGCTTCAACACCAGCGGATAGAAGAAAGTCAGCGCCACCATGACCAGGAAGAGGGCCAGAGCAGCGAACCATTTCCCCCACACTACTTCCCAATCTCGAATAGGGCTTGTCATCAGCAGTTCGATGCTGCCCGACCTGAATTCTTCGGAAAGGAGTCTCATGGAGATCGCGGGGGCCACGAAGAAGAGTATCACGACCAGATTTCCGAACAGGTACCTGAGGCTTGCCTCCCTGGTGATGAACAGGATCATTACGAACAGGAAGCCTGCCACCGCCAGGAAAGCGGCGCTCACCACGTAGGCTATGGGCGATGCAAAGAAGGAGTTCAGCTCTTTCTGGGTTATGGCAAGCAGGTTACGCATTTTGCACCTCCATCTCTTCCTCGATGTCGGTCTGCTCTTCTGTGGTGAGATGCAGGAAGATGTCCTCCAGGCTCAGGCTCACCTTCTTGAGCTCGATCAGCGGCCACCCTTCCGAAACGATTTTCTTCGCCACCAGGGGGCTAACCTCCTGGTCGGAGTCGCAGGTAAGTTCGTACTTTCCCTCTCCGATCTTCTCCACTTTTGTCACTCCAGCTACCTCCCGGAGAACTTTGGTGGCGTCCACCCCCCTGTCGCCTATTTCCACCTGTATCGTCCGGCCTCCTTTGAGCCTTGCGGTGAGATTTTCCGGAGTATCCTCGGCGACGAGGCGTCCTTTGTTGATGATGAGCACCCTGTTCGCCACCTGGCTGACCTCCGGCAGTATGTGAGTGCTCAGTATCACTGTGTGTTCTCCCCCGAGAGACTTGATCAGATTCCTCACTTCGATGATCTGTCTCGGGTCGAGCCCTATGGTGGGTTCGTCCAGTATCAGGACTTCAGGGTCGTGCAGGATCGCCTGGGCTAGCCCTACCCTTTGTCTGTACCCTTTGGAGAGCCTTCCGATGAGGGTATCGGCCCGGTCGGTGAGATCGAGGCGTTCCATCACCTCGGCGATGCGGTTGCGCCTGTCGGATACATGCCTCAGTTTGCCCATGAAATCGAGGTATCCGGCCACGGTCATGTCCGTGTACAGCGGCACCGTCTCAGGCATGTACCCGATATGTTTTCTCGCTTCCAGGGACTCTTCGAACGTGTCGTAGCCGGCCACCATGGCTCTGCCGTCGCTGGGCGGCATGTACCCCGTCAGGATGCGCATGGTGGTGGTCTTCCCGGCTCCGTTCGGTCCCAGGAATCCAAGAATCTCCCCTTTCTCCACTTCGAAGGAGATTCCGCTCAGTGCCTGGAAGTTTCCGTAGAATTTGGTCAGGTTTTCGGCCTGTATCATCGATGTATCCTCCAAGCAAGCAGAATTACGACGGCGAACCGCCGTCGTCGCGGGCGTGGTTCACGTCTCGTCCATCCGGAAGTTGTAGATCCCGTCTTCCAGAGGCCAGAGACGCCCGCACTTTGTGCAGGTCAAGCCTTCGTCCGCAATTGCGAGGGAGCCGCCGCAAGCCGGGCATTCGAACATCTCCTCCGGCTTCAGCGGCGCGGATGGGGATTTGCGCCCGGACTTCGAGGCCGGGACGCATTTGAGGATCAGGCTCGGGGTCAGGCTCCAGATCGCTCCGACCTTTTGCACCGCTCCGTCCGCCTTTGCCAGGAGTTTGGGGGAGAACGTACGCTTCAGTATTCGGTGTCGGAAATGTGATACCGACAGTCTCTCCTCGACGAGGAAATCGGCTTTTCCCAGCATTTCCCTCATCCATGCTGGGTGGAAGTCGTAGTTCAACGGGACGAACTCCACGGGTGCCCTGTCGAAAGGGTTCCAATCCTGCTTTCGGAAGAAGTACCTGAGGATCGCTTTCAGGTTCCGCTTGTTGGCGTGTTCGAGGATGAACACGCCGTCGTCTCCGAGTATCCTCCTGATGCTGGAGAGCGCCAGAGGCACGTTCTGGATGTGGTGGATCACTCTGACCATCACGGCTGCCTTGAATGTACCCTGCTTCAGCGGAAGTCTGTAGAGGTCTGCAGCCACGAAAACGAACTTTGGATCGTCCCCCCAGAATCTCCTGGCGTCCATGAGCATGGTCTTCGCGTAATCCAGAAGCACCACCTGTTCGTAGCCTGCGTACAGATCGGCGAGCCTACCGAAGCCCGCTCCGATCTCGACGAGGGTAGAGCCTTCCCGAGGGAGCAGCTTGCGTATAGCTATCCTCTCCGCCAGGTCTTCGTATTCTCTCTCCCCTTCTTCCCAGAATTCCTTCCTGTAGTTACTCCCTTCGTAATTGCAGATATCTGGCATTGCCCTCTCCGATGTTTCACGTGAAACAAGTTGCCCTTTCGGACACTCTTAACATTATATTCAGATAAGGGGACGATTTCAATAGACAAAAAACAGAAATTTCCCTCGGAAGGCCGCGTTGGCGGGTTATCTCGCCAGTCTGAGCACCTCCGAAGGCGGAATGGGGCCTTCCCTGAGGATGATGGGGGGTTCTCCCGTGAGGTCCACAATGGTGGATGGTATCCCACCGGGGCATTTCCCGCCGTCGAGCACGATCTCGATTTTATCGCATAGCTGTGCAACCACTTCCTCTGCCGTTAGCGGTGGAGGGAACCCGGAAATGTTGGCGCTCGTCACCGCCATGGCTCCGGCCTTACGGAGCAATTTCAGGGCTATTTCGTGGTTCGGCATCCTCACGGCGACGGTTTCTCCTCCCGCCGTGACCTCCTTGGGTACGGCGGGGGAGCTCTTCAGGACGATGGTGAGCGGCCCTGGCCAGAAAGCCCTGGAAAGCTTCGACACAGCCGAAGGCATCTCCGCAGCGATCAGGGAGAGGCTTTCCACGTCCGGGATGAGCACGGGTATGGGCTTGTCCGGAGGACGGGATTTGGCGGAGTATATCCTTAGGACGGCTTTGGGCCTCTGCAGAGAAGCCCCGAGTCCGTAGACGGTATCGGTCGGAAACGCCACCAGGAGCCCCTCTGCCACCGCCTTTGCTGCCCGCTCGATCGCGTTTTCGGAATTCGCCGGTATCACTTCGCACATCCTGCTCCTCCGTATCTCGCCAGGACGTCCACGACCCCATCGTCCTCGACGGAGGGAGCGACCCAGTCGGCCGCTTCTATCAGGTTCGGGGAGGCGTTCCCCATGGCGACTCCGGTGCCGGCCCATAGGATCATCTCGAGGTCGTTCTCGTTGTCCCCCACCGCAATTACGTCCTCGCGCCGCACCCCAAGGTGAGAAGCGAGGAACTCCAGGGCCGTGCCTTTGGAGATTCCCTTTGGAACGAGCTCGACGAAGAATTCGTGCGACTTGACCACCTGCACCCTGTCGCCGAAAGCCTTCTGAGCCATCTCCCTCACCGAATCGTTCTCCTCCGGCGGTATGGTGACGATGAATTTGATGACTTCCTTCACGGCGGATTCCAGGTCGTCCACCACCTCCACCGGAAGGCCGAACCAGCGATTGTAGAAGGCCGAGCCCTGCCGTATCCCCCTCGTCAGCACTTTCCCATCCTGGTACATGGTGACGTCCAGATCGTTCTCGGCTGCCCACTTTGCAATTTCCCTAGCCGTAGAAACCGGCATTGTCTCGAGCAGAAGCGGTTTGCCGTCTGGAGATTCCACCACCGCCCCCTGGTAGCATATGACTGGCTCACGAATGCCCAACCGTCTGGCGAAAAGCTGCGTCGGAGGGCACCCTCTCCCGCTTGCAAGCGTTACCTTGTGTCCGCAGCCCACGGCAAACCGGATGGCGCTTTCTACCCTTGGAGACAACACGATCTTTTCGTTGAGGATGGTGCCGTCGAGGTCGAAGACGAAAAGCTTCCTTCGGGGATCGTTCATTTCTTTCTCTTTTTCACCGATTCCTTGATCTTCGGCAATAAAAGCTTGCCGCGAGCCATGGCTTCGCTGTAGAGACCTCGCATCTCCTTCTTGGAAAGCTTTCTGCCGGTGGCGTACCAATGGAACACGGCCATGCCGGTTGCGTACGTTCCGGCGTAAGCCACCAGCACCTGGGGGACGACGCCCCATCCGGGGATCAAGCCTATGAGCTGGCGGGCCACCTGCCTCCATAAAAATCCGCTCCCTACCACGGAAAGGAGTTCCGGCAGCACGTCTTCTGCGCTCCCTTCTTCTCCCATTCCGAGGGCTATCCTGTAGGCCATTATCGCCTGGTTTTTCGTCAGGATTATTACGTCGGCCATGTCCACGGAGATGTTCAGCACCGGTATCAATTCACCGATGCCGGACATGAGGATATAAGTGGCGTTCTGCCAGGAGACGTCCTCCACCAGCTTCTTCAGTAGGTGAGGCCTCAGCGCAGGAAATGCCCGCGCAAGGGACGTCTGTTTATCCGGCACCGATTTCAACAGGAGCTCGGAGATCTGTCGGAAGAATTCCTCCCGATCGTTCACGTTCCAGATTGCAGAAGCTGGCCTGGGGGGAAGTTCTGGATGGGTGAGAACTTCCACGACGACGTAACCTCTTTGCCTTAGCTCGAATGCACAGTCGGCGTCTTTCCCGGATATGCAAAGGACGGCGTCCGCCCGAGAGACGGCATCCATGCAGAACCGGTCGCATGGCGCCGGATACGCCAGCGCCGTCCTCCCCGGAAGTGCGGTTTCGGAGCGAGGCCCCTGGAATAAAGCTTCCAGGATTTCCCTTCGCGTGCTTTCCTCTCCTCCCACTATCACGACCAGAGGGGGTGTGTTGGCCTCTTCCCGGATCGATGCGAAATTCACCTCTTTCAGAGTGTTCCACAGTGACTTTATGTTCGATGCGCCTATGCCCATATCGATTCTACCTTTCTTTTTGGATTTTCTCCCAGTCTATTCTCATCTGCTCTACTTCGCCCGACCACTTCTTGGATAGCAGCTCGAAATGGGAGATGATGGAAGAATGAACGTCCCTGAGCAGTTGCATGAGTTCGAGGTGAACCTGCAGTTCCTTCCGCAGTTCCCTCAGCGCCGATTGTATCTCTTGATTCGTCTTCTCCTGGGAATTCCACTGGCTTTCCCAGGTAATTAGCTGTTTGTGCCACATCCTATCGTTTTCGTCCTTGAATTCGGAAAGTTCCTTCCGCTGGCGTTCCTCCGCGATTCTCTGAAGCTCCGAAATTTGGTTGACTTCTCTGCGAATCCCCTCTTTGAATTCTTCGATCGCTTCCATCGTCTTTACCATATCTCGATAGGTCAGGGAGAACTTTTCCATTTGCTCCTGGAACTTGCCGAGCTTATCCTCTATGCTCTGCCATTCTTCTTCCCACCTGGCTATTTTCTTGTCGCGCTGTACTTCCTTTAGATTGGCCCGTTCGATGAACTCCCTGTGGTCTCTATCGATTTTCTCTATGGCAAGTTTGATCTCCTCAGCCGCTTTTTGCTGCCGTTCTTGTTGCTCGCTCAGCAGAGCATACCTCGATTTCAATTCTCCGAGCGCCTTTTGGAGTCCTATGATTTCTCCCTGAACTTGAGAAATTCGCTTGTGATCCTGATCCATTCTCTCGGAAAGGAAAGTCAACGGGCGAACCTTTTCTTCCGTCTCCGATTTTATCACTTCGTATTGGTGCTTCAGATCGATTATCATCTCATTGAGCCGGTTTTCCTCCGCTTCCCGAGTCTCCATCCACTCTTTCATCTTCAAGTTGTGGAGGGAGTTGACATCTTTCTGTAGCAAGGAAACCTGCTGAGAAAGCCTGTCCAGATCCCCTCTGTAAAGCTTTTCCGATTCGTGCGTTTCGTCCACGAGGCTCTCTTTGAAATCCTTCAGGGTAAGGGCAAGCTCACTCTTCAACTGGTTCAGGGATTCTTCCATTTGCCTCAACCGGGACAACTGACCCTGGACGGTGGAAAGCTCGAACTCCAGCTGCTGCACCCGAGCCGTTTGTTCTTCAAGCTCCCCGGATAGGTTGGCGACCTGCTGGATCAGCTTGGTTCTTTCCTCTTTGTCTTTTTTTCTTTCCTCGTCGAGCCATCTGACCATCTGGTCTATTTGGGTTATGTCCAGTTCTTTGGGCATCTGTTTACCTCCGCATCGGTCTACAAGGGATTATATCACCTCGCATTTGATCTGGACAATCCCGGCATTTGGAAGCTCCGACCGGACATCTCAGGGTGTTGACCTGATACAGGACTGCAAGAGGGTTGGTTTTTTGCCCTTTAATTCCACAATGCAAATCTTGCCAAATACCATAAGTTTAAATAAAATCTCAAAGCAAACGAAAAAAGAATCCATTTAAGGAGAAGAGGTTGTAGAATGGAGAAGAAAGTTTTGAGCACGATCAAGTTGACTGCAAGACAGAAGGCGTTCCTTGCCGAGCTGGTCAAGCTGTACAAGGAGAATCAAAAGCCGGTGCATTATACCAAGGTTGCCAGCAACCTTGGGGTAAGTAAGTTTTCCGCCTACGACATGATGAGAGTGTTGATGGACAAGGGCCTGATCAATCGGGTGTACGTTCTCGAGAAGGAAGTGAACGGCCCCGGCCGCTCTCAGGTGATGTTCGCTCCCACCCCGGAAGGGGAAGAGGCTCTCACGTCGGAGTATCAGGGAATTTCGACCAAGGAATGGAGGCGCTTCAGGAGGAATCTCCTGAACAAGCTCATCAGGAATAAATTCTCTCCCAAGCTCCTGCACGAGCTCCTGAACTCCTCTTCGGAGAAAGAGGAGCACCCGCTGTTCGTTGCGGCGAACATCTCCGCAGCTTTTGTAATAGCCATCACCGACCTCAAGAGGAGGGTCAGGTATGTGAATCCGTACGATGCTGTGGAGAAAATGATAGGCGGAGAGGCTGGACTTGGGACCCTCGCAGGCATCAGCCTTGGAGCCATGCTTGCAAGGGCCGGGGAAGAGGTGGATGGCGACCTGGTGTACCAGATTTACAAGTCCGTGGAAAGGTACCAGGATGCTCTCTCTAAGCTTGGAGACGAGAACAAGAGAAGGCTCAAGAATTTCCTGAAAGAGGTCATTTCGGCGTATTCTGAATCGGAGAGAGAAGCCGCCGAAGCAGGCTGATCGTCTCCAGGTCCGAACGGATGTGCAAAACAGGGGCAATCCTCGGGGATCGAGCCCCTGTTTTCGCTAATTCTTTCCAGCAATTCTTTGGACAATTTTTTGGAAATGAAAGGAGGATTCATGATTAGATTTGTCGTAGATTCTACAGCTACGCCGACAAAGGATTTCGCCGAGAAACACAACCTGACGGTGGTGCCCCTTCGAGTTCTTTTCGGAGAGGAAACTTACAAAGATCAGGTCGACATTACTCCATCGGAATTCTTCGAGAAACTGGCAAGATCGAAGCAATTGCCGACCACCTCGCAGCCGCCCGTGTCGGATTTCGAAGAAGTCTACAGGAGGATCCTGGACGAAGGAGACGAGATCATCACTCTGACGATTTCCAGCAAGCTGAGCGGAACTTACCTGTCGGCCATGGGTGCCAGAGAGAATTTCCCGAAGGACGCCCCTATTTCGGTAATCGACTCCTACAGCACTTCGGTCGGCATGATCAAGCTTCTGGAGGTGGGATTCGAAGCGTTGGAGAAAGGTAAAAGCAGGGAGGAGATCGTTCGAGAGATGGAAGCGGCGATACCGCGGGTACGGGTGTATTTCCTGGTAGACACGCTGGAATACCTTCGGAAAGGGGGAAGGATCGGCGGCGCTGCAAAATTTCTGGGAACCATACTCAACATAAAACCTTTGCTCCAGCTAAAGGACGGGATCGTGGAGTCGTTGGAGAAAGCCCGGAGCAGGAAGAAAGGACTGAAGCGGCTCGTGGAGCTCGCAAAATCCGATCTGGGCCCGGCTGCCGCTACTTCGAAAGTGGATGTGGTCCACGGGAATGTACCAGGGGATGCCGAGGCTTTCGCTGAGCAGGTTCGGGAAACTCTTGGATGCGGAATGCCCGATATCATGGAGGTAAGCCCTGTTCTCGGGGTGCATACCGGCCCGGGCGTGATCGGGCTTGGATATCTCGTCCCGGAGGACTGAGCGTTGGCCGTCGAAGGGAAGGTGTTCAACACGCGTGAGGGCTGCGGGGAGCATCCTCGCAGCACTTTCGTCAATCTCAATCTGTTCGATGGAGAAGCATTCTTTGGACGGCTTCTTTGCATCGAAAAGGGGGAGCAGGTTCCGGTCCACGTGCACGAACACAAAGACGAGTGCTTCGATGTGATTTCCGGCCACGGAACTTTCTTGCTCAACGGGAAGGAAATAGAAGCGGGACCGGGGACGTTCGTTTACGTTCCCGCCGGAGCGTTTCACGGTCTCAGGGCCGACGGTTCGGATCACTGGATCGTCCGGGAGACCGTGAGCGAAAGGGTTTACGCAAGGAGGGCATTGCGATTGCTATGGATCGCCTTCCGGAAACGGGTTCGGGGCTGGTTCGCACGGAAGGACCGGAGCGCCGAGCCGTGAAGGAGGCCCTGGGAAGAGCTACTGGCGCATCAACGGCTACAGGACCAACGGACTACCAGACTAACAACTACCTGCGCCAGATTTGACACAGATGTGTTCGGCTTTTATACTTCTTATGGCTTTTCTGGACAGAAAAGACGATCGGGTGCGGCGACTGCTAAGCCTTGAGGAATATTGGTTACGCAGAGGTCGTTGGTTTCACCCCGATCGGAGAAACTGAATAGTTACCGGGTGAGAGATGAAGCTTACTGGCAGGCAGAAGGAATTCCTGGAAAACTTCCTGGACATGTACCGGGAGGCGAAGCATCCGGTGCACTACTCCGAGGTGGCGCGCCGTCTCGGCATCAGCAACCCGTCCGCCTATGAGATGCTTCGCATCCTGGAATCCCGCGGGCTGGTGCAATCCCGGTACGTGTTCAAGAAAGAGGGGAGAGACCGGGGGCGCTCCACCGTGGTGTTCTTCCCCACGCCCCTCGCCGAGAAAGTGATGGCACAACTTGCCGGAGATACCTGGCAAAAGGGCCAGTGGGAGGAGGTGAAAGCCCGGATACTTCAATCTCTGCGGGAAGGAAAAGCGAACGACTACGCCGATCTGCTCGACGAGCTGTCCCTGAGACTCGAAGAGCGCAAGACCCCCATGCTCTACCTGGCAGACATGACCACCCTCGCCATCCTGAGCCTGCACCTGCTGAAAGAAGAAAAAGCCCATCGCATTCTGGGTTTCCTCCGGAGCCTTGGGTTTTCCGGCAACGTCGCGCTTCAGATGCTTGGCGGGTTGACCATGGGATTGAGCCTGGTGGAGCGGGCCAATTTCAGGTTCAAGACGAAACTGCTGGCTTTTGCCAGGAAGTACCACGAGTGCCTTTCGCAGTTGAACGATTCGGACAAGAAAGAGCTTTCCGATTTCGCGAAGGAGGTCATAGAGATCGTAGAGCCGGAACAATCATGAGGTGATCAAGCCTGCGCTTCGCCGGTGCAGGCTGTTTTTACGTGCTGTATCTTTAGGCTTTTCTGGCATTGAAACTTTTACAGGTTGTCGTAGGGGCGACCTGCGGGTCGCCCCTACGGCGGGGACAAGCTGCGGGTCGTCCCCGTGGTGGTGATTTGTGAATCACCACCGTAGGGGCACCACCGTAGAGGCTCAGCATGCTGAGCCCCTACGAGAGTGGCTGATTTGCCGGAACAATTCGTCAAAGCCCCCAGGAGGTGTTGTAGTAGGGGCGTCCAGCAGGTCGCCGTGTAAAGCTTACACGACAATTGAACGGAGGCAGAGCATGAAAATCACGTACTACAAGTCTGCGGTGTGCCCGAGGTGCATCCCGACGAACAGATTCTTGAAGAAGCTCAAAGCGGAGCACCCGGAAGTCGAGATCGAGGAAATCGAAGTGCTGACGCACATCGGCCGGGCGAGGAAAGCCGGAATCATGTCGATCCCGGTGATCGAGATGGGCGGCAGACGCTACCACGGCGTGCCGCCCATGGAGGAAGTTCTGAGGTTTCTCGGCAACGACGAAGATCGAACTTCGGAGGTGTGAACGATGTACAGAAAGTTGCTGGACGCGGCAGGAGAGTTGATCACAAGGCACAAGGCGCTCTGGCTCGGCGTCATCGCCGCCTGGGTTCTGCTCGCGGCAGGGCTCTTCGTCTGGGCGCCACCTTTGAGCAAGGTGGGCGAACTGAACGAGGAGATCTTCCTTCCCAAGAACTCCACTTACCTTCAGACCAAGAAAATCCTCGAAGAGAAATTCCCCGATCAGGCCTCGGCAGGCCAGGGAATGCTGATCTTCTACGACCCCAACGGCCTGAGCAAGGAGGACAAGGCGTATGCCAGGGATCTGGCGAACTGGCTCTCGTCCGACAACGCTCCGAAAGAAGTGACGAAAGTCGTCTCGATCTTCAACAACCCGGAGCTCGAGAACGTCCTGGTGAGCAAAGACGGCCAGGCCATGATCATGCAGGTGAACTTCTCCACCTCGGATTTCTCCGACGAGACGAACGCCGCCGTGGTGGCGATCCGCAAACACATCTCGGAGACTCTGCCGCAAAGCCTCCAGGTGTATCTGACCGGTCCTGCCGCCATCGGCAAGGATTTCCTGAAAGCCACTCTGGAGAGCACGGACAGGACGATGTACGTCACCATCGCCCTGGTGATCATCGTGCTCCTCCTGGTGTACCGATCCCCGGTGGCGGCGATGGTGCCGCTGATCACCATTTTCACATCGTACCTGGTATCGCGCGGGGTGCTGGGCATAGTGGCCCAGCAGAAGATCATCAAGCTTTCCGGGATGCTGGACACGCTGCTGATCGTGCTGATCTTCGGCGCGGGCACCGACTACGCCCTGTTCATCATCTCCCGCTTCCGCGAGGAGGTGGGCAAGGAGAAGGACAGGCGGGAGGCCACCGTGCATACGGTCTCCAGGATCGGTCCTGTGATCACCGCCAGCGCCGGAACGGTCATCATCGGCTTGCTGGGGATGATGGTGGCCTCCTTCGGCATGACCAGAACCGACGGCCCTTCCATGGCTTTCGGCATATTCGTGACTTTGCTGGCTTCGCTGAGCCTGACGCCGGCGTTGCTGATGCTCTTCGGAGAGCACCTGTTCTGGCCGTTCCATCGCAGCCTCGCCAAGGAGAACGTCGGCGCAGGCCTGATCCCCTGGCGAAAGGTCGGGGACTTCATCGCGGATCACCCATGGCCCATAGCCATCGTGGTCACGGTGCTTCTTCTGCTCCCGTATGCGTTCTGGCCCAGGATGCACTCCACTTTCAACGTGCTGAAAGAGCTCCCGGCGACCACTGATTCTGCCAGAGGGTTCAGCCTGCTGGAGGAGCATTTCAGCGTTGGCGAGATGGAGCCGGTGAACGTCGTGGTGGTGAGCGACGGGATCAGGATGACCGACCCCGCAGCTCTGCGGAAGATGGCGGAGATCACCGATAGCCTCGCCCGGGTGAAAGGGGTGAGCAAGGTTCGGAGCCTCGTCCGGCCCACCGGCGATTCCGACGGCCCGAACGTGTTTGGGGTCGATGGCCAGCTCGAAACGCTGGCGAAGCAGATGAGGAACGTGAAGTTCGATCCCAAGTCCTTCGACAAGGACGCCCTCGCCAGGTTCGACACCATCCGGGACTACCTGAAGGAGCTCGGGGAGACGTTCCCGGAGGTGAAGGACGCCCCGGCGTACGGCGCTGCGGTGGCGCAGGCTGGGAAAGTTCGCGACGAGATGGCGAAGGCGCTGGAACAGGCCCGGCTGGACAACCAGCTCGGGGCGATGGAAAATCGGCTTTCCTCCGGGGCTGGGATGGCGACGCCCGAGGGCTTGGGCAAGGGCCTGAGTTCCATGAAGCAGCTCAAATCTTACTTCGTGGCGTTGGGCGAAAGCCATCCCGAGCTGAAGGAATCCGAGAACTACAGGAAGATTCTCTCCACGCTGGACAACCTGATCGGCGGCATGGAGGCGATGCAGCAGCAGGCCCTGGTGGTCAATCAGCTCGAGAAGATGAAATCCTCGCTGGGGAGCCCCGATGCCCTCCGTGGAAGCTCCGGAGGTGCGGGGTTGCAGACGCTGGGCGTCTACCTCCGGGGGCTCGGACAGGCTTACCCGCAGGTGGCGAAGACCTCCGCTTACGCCGACGCTATGTTGCGCCTCCAGAAGCTTCAGGGCATCATGGAGAAACTCTCCAAGCAGGCTTCCGTGGCCTCCCAACTCGGTGGCATGGTGGCGCAGCTTCGGCAATCGAAGAAATCCCTTGTCAGCCCCCAGGCTCTGGCGGGCAGCCCCGACAAAGCGGCGGCCGGGTTCGAGACGATTTCCGGGTACCTGAAAGAGCTCGGGGAGGCGTTCCCGGAGGTGAAGGAGGATCCTGCATACAAGGACGCCCTCTCCCGCCTGGACGAGATCGAAAACGTGTTCGGCCGGATGAAGACGGCGCAGGCCGCCGGGGTCACGCCGACGAAGGAACAGACGGCTGCTGCCATGAAGTCCCTTGGCGAGAACCTGGACGGTCTCATCTCAGATCTGGGGACGTTGCAGAAGGAATTCGCAGCGAAGCCGGGCGCCGTGTTCTTCCCGAAGAGCCTGCCGCTGCCTCCGGAAGCCGCGGCGGCTGTGAGGAACGTGCAGGAGGAGATGGAAGGCCTTGCCGACGACCTCGGAGAAATGAAAGGTTGGTTCGAGCAGAACGATCCAAAGGCGATTTACTTCCCGAAGGAGATGCAGAACTCGCCGGAGGCTGCGGCAGCGGCGCAGAAGTTGCAGGCCGGGTTCGCCGAACTCGGCAAGGCAATTTCCGCCTTCCGTGGCGAGGTGTCCGGCAAGGAGATTTACTTCGTTCCGCCCAACGCAACCGGCGGGATGTCCGGGATGGTAGGGGATCTCTCCACGCTGGCCGACGATCTGGATTCTCTGGGCAGGTTCGCCAGGGGTAAAGGGTGGTATTTCGTACCGCAGGCTTTCCTGAAGCAGAACCCGGAGCTGAAAGAGCTCCTGGATCATTACGTCTCCGGGGACGGCACCGCCACCCAGATCACGATTCTCCTGAGCAAGGACCCTTACGCCCCCGAGTCCATCGAGGCTGTGGACGGCATCCAGGCCAGGTTGGAGGAAATCCTCTCCAAGCCGGATGGCGGAGCGAAGTACACCGGCTACGTCGGCGGGATGGCGACGATGGTCCACGATCTGATTCGCACCATGAGCAAGGACATGGGGAAGGTACGGCTCGTGGTGGCATTCGGCGTGTTTCTGGTGTTCGTGATCCTGCTCCAGAGCCTCGTTGCACCGATCTACCTTGTGCTCTCGGTGCTCCTCACCTACGGCACGACCATGGGGCTTTCGGTTCTGCTGTTCCAGGATTGGCTCGGGTTCGGGGGCGTGAGCTACATGATCCCGCTGTTCGTCTTCGTGCTTCTGGTGGCTCTTGGGGCCGACTACAACATCCTGTTGATCTCGAGGATCAAGGAGGAGACGGAGGCCACCGGGAGCGTGAAGGAAGGGGTCAGGATCGCGTCGGCGTTCACCGGCGGGATAATCACCTCGGCGGGGATCATCCTGGCGGGTACGTTTGCGGCGCTGGGCGTTTCGCCCATCAAGATGCTGCTCCAGATCGGCGGGGCGATAGCGATGGGCGTGCTGATCGACACTTTCGTGGTGCGGACGCTGCTGGTGCCCTCCGTGGCGGTGATCCTGGACAGGTGGAACTGGTGGCCTTCGAAGGGTGCCGGCCGACGA
>CAZEXY010000017.1:0-29956 GCA_964516345.1 uncultured Anaerolineae bacterium | reverse complement strand
CTTTCAGTACCCTCGAATCGGGCCTACGCGATGAAACCCAGGCTCCGCCGCCCCGTTTCCCCATACATTTTTCACCTTTCTCCCGGGGAAAACGGCTCTACGGGCTTCTACGGAGCCTTTTTTCCGGCTCTATCTACGCCTCAATTGTACATTTTGCCGGCGAAATTCGCAAATCGGTTCTTTGCACAAAACTGCCTCGATTTGCGAAGCAAAATCCATCCAAAAAGGCCTTTTCCCGGAGTGAAACCCGCAAAATCCTTCCTCTGATCTCGGCTTACCTTCCGATTTGCGAAACATCGGCCAAACGGACATGAAATGCGCTATGCTCGTTCATCCCATGCACCATGCCCGGTTCCGACGACCGGATCGCTTGTCCCTAATTTCCCGGGGTGGTACACTTATCCATGCTCCCGACACGGAGAAGTGTCGAAATTTCTTTGGGAGGTGTTGTCGATGTCGACTGTAAGAGTGGTGATCATGGGTGCAGCAGGCAGGGATTTCCACAATTTCAACGTCTACTTCAGGAACAACGAGGCTTACGAGGTCGTTGCATTTACTGCGACCCAGATACCGAACATCGAAGGGCGGCTTTATCCTCCGCAACTGGCCGGACCGCTTTACCCCGATGGAATACCGATCTATCCGGAAGCGGAGCTGACGAACATAATACGGGAAAAGGACGTGGATTTGGTGGTGTTCTCTTACTCGGACGTTTCTCACGAGTACGTGATGCACAAAGGAGCCGAGGCCATGGCTGCCGGGGCCGATTTCATGATGATGGGCGGCAAATCCACGATGTTGAAATCCAGCAAGCCGGTACTGGCGGTTTGCGCCGTCAGGACCGGCAGCGGCAAGAGCCAGACTTCCAGATACGTCGCGACGTACCTGAGGAACAAAGGCTTGAGGGTCGTCGCCATCAGGCACCCGATGCCTTATGGAGATCTCGTCAAGCAGGAAGTCCAGCGGTTCGCCACTTACGAAGACCTCGACAGGTACGAATGTACCATCGAAGAGAGGGAGGAATACGAACCGCATCTCGACCGCGGCGTCATCGTGTACGCTGGCGTGGACTACGAAAAGATACTGCGTCAGGCTGAAAAAGAAGCCGACGTCATCTTGTGGGATGGGGGAAACAACGACCTCCCGTTCTACAAGCCCGATCTGCACATAGTGGTAGCCGATCCTCACCGTCCTGGACATGAAACGACTTACTATCCCGGAGAGACGAACTTCAGGATGGCCGACGTGATTATCATCAACAAAGTCGATACGGCGTCGCCTGAGGCGGTCCTGGAGATCAGGGAGAGCGCCAGAAAGCTGAACCCTGACGCCGTGGTGGTGGAGGCTGCATCGCCGATATTCGTCGAGAATCCATCCGCCATCAAGGGAAAGAAAGTGCTCGTGGTAGAGGACGGCCCGACGCTGACCCACGGTGGTATGGCGTATGGGGCCGGATGGGTCGCTGCTCGCAGGTTCGGTGCGGCGGAGATAATCGATCCAAGGCCGTACGCCGTGGGTTCGATAAAGAAGACCTACGAAAAATACCCTTCCACCGGGGCCGTGCTTCCTGCCATGGGATATGGGGAAGAGCAGATAAAGGAGCTGGAGGAGACCATCAACCGATCTCCGGCGGAACTGGTAATCATCGGCACTCCGATAGACCTGAGGAAGCTGATAGACATAAGAGCGCCATCGGACAGGGTTCGGTACGAACTCGAGGTGATAGGCCAGCCGTCTCTGGATGGGATTATAGACGAATGGCTGCAGAAGAATTCCCTGACTTGAGAGGGTTCCGTTCGAAAGGTAATGACGAAACCGAAAGTCGGTAGCTATCTGAACGAGCTCGATGAAAGCCAGCTCGAAGCAGTGACATCGCCTCCCGGCCCGCTGCTGGTGCTTGCCGGGCCGGGGAGCGGCAAGACAAGGATTCTCGTGGCGAGGGCGGCGTGGCTGCTGGAGAACGACCTTGCCAGACCGGAAGAGATTCTTGCCATCACCTTCACCAATAAAGCAGCCGAGGAGGTGAAGGAGAGGCTTCGTGCTCTTTTGGGAGAGGAAACGTCCGCCCGGCTTTTTGCCGGGACTTTTCATTCCTTCGCGCTCAAGCTCCTGAGAAGACGTCACGAAGAAATCGGCCTGCCTGGTGATTTCGCCGTGCTCGACGAGGAGGGTCAGGATAAAGCCATCGCCCTGGCGATCGAGAACCTGAACTTCAGCCTTTCCGCCTATCCGATCTACCGGGTCAGGGAGTATATCTCTCACAGGAAGGAAAATCTCCAGGCGCCAGATGAGCCGACCGGAGGAGATTTTGCAGCCGTGGGCATGGCGAAGATTGCAACGGAATACAGGAACATCCTCGAACAGCAGCACCTCATTGACTTCGACGACATACTGGTCAGGGCTATAGAACTCCTGGGAAAGAGCCGACGCATCCGCACCGGATTGCAGGCCAGGCTCAAGCACATACTGGTGGACGAGTTTCACGATATAAATCGGGCTCAATTCGAACTTCTCCTCATGCTCGCGCCGAAAGGGACGGATGTGGCGGTGGTTGCCGATGAAGACCAATCGATTTATAGCTGGAGGGGCGCAGATCCAGGGGTGATATCCAGGTTCCTTCGTCACTATCGCCCGAAGGTCATTGAGTTGAGCCGGAATTACCGATCCACCGAGGCGATCCTGTGTGCGGCTCAGTCCCTGATCGGGAAC
Organism: uncultured Anaerolineae bacterium; assembly: GCA_964516345.1. Taxonomy (GTDB): domain Bacteria; phylum Chloroflexota; class Anaerolineae; order S016-19; family S016-19; genus S016-19. The sequence continues at coordinate 27,247 of CAZEXY010000017.1, read as the reverse complement.
AGCCCCGATCGTATGAAAACAGGGTCCATGAAGGCGCTTGCCGAAGGCGGCGCACCGATCCGGGTTTACCTCTTGAAGGACGAAGAAGAGGAAGTGAAGGTGATCACCAGGATCGTGGAAGGCCTCCATCGAGAAGGGTACGATTTCGGCGACATAGCCGTGCTCTATCGAACGCACCGGATCGCCGAAGGTGTGGAGAAAGCCCTCCTGCACGCGGGGATACCGGTCCAGAGAATCGTACCAAGACCCTACCAACAGTCCGACGTCCGACCCGTTCACGCTCTCCTGCGATTGGTGGCACACCCGGATGCCATCTCCCTGAGTGAGACGATAAACTTCCCGCAAGTGATACTCGACGATCTCACCGCTGCGAGGATAGGCGATCTTCCCGTGGATGGTTTGGGAGATTCCCGTCGGCTCACACCGCTGGTTTTTTACAACCTCAAGTCGTTCTGGGAAGGCATCTCCCTCCTTCGGGAAAAGATGGAGGAAGGGACGGAATTCGTTCTTGGAGAGACGCTGGCGTGGATCAGGCGCAGGATTCCGCCGTGGGAAGAGGGAGAAATTTCCGGTACGGAGATAAGTTCGATCCTCGGAGAGCGGAGCGCAAAGGTCGAGGAAGCGTCTGAAGTCATTCGTGACGCTCTCCTCGGTGGGTACGTGCCGGAGGTCCGAGAAGGGAAGGGGGTTGGCGGAGCGGCGGCAAAGGCTTTGCTGACTTCAGCCGTGCCGATGTTCCTCGAGCGGACGGGGGCAGGCGGGAAGGCCATCTCCCTGCCTCGAATGAATGCTCTGGAAGCGTTTGCCGCCATCCATTCCGCCCTCGTCTCCACGGAGAAAGTCGGAGAAGGCGAATTCGTCGTCTACGACCTGGAAACCACCGGCTCCGATGCCTCCAGGGATCAGATCGTCGAAATCGGAGCAGTGAAACTCCGGAACAGGAAAGAGGTGGGGCGCTTCCACTCGCTGGTCAGGCCGACCAGGCCGATAAGCATTTCTGCCCAGGCCGTGCATCGAATCGCTTGGAAGGATCTGAAAGACGCTCCCCCTATCGAGGAAGTCCTTCCGAAGTTCATGGATTTCATCGGGAACGCCCCGGTGGTCGGTCACAACATCCGAGGGTTCGACAACTTGATAATCGACCGCGAGCTCTGGAGGATGAAGGGGGAAGGGTTCAATAACCCCTCTGTGGACACCCTCTCTCTTGCACGCCATCTCTGGCCGGATGAGCCGTCTCATTCCCTCGAGAGGATGCTGGAGAAAGCGGGGCTCGGTGCAGAAGTGCCGCATCGGGCTCTGGAAGATGCACTTCGGGAGGCTTCGCTTTTCCTTTTCCTGTGGCAGGAGCTGCGGGAGAAACAGGTTTTGCTCTCTCTCATGCCCTGGTTGCCCCTGGCCGTCATCGGGTCGGAACCGGACGATCTTCTTTTGAGATGGGCTCGAAGGTTCCACTCTGCATCGCCCGAGGCATCGAAGCTCGGGGAATGGTTGCAGGGCCTTTCCCCGGAAGAGGAGTGGGATGCGATGCCGTGGCTTCAGAAGCTCACCGGTTCGGAGGAGTGGAGCAAGTTGAGGGAATTCCGCCTACAGGAAAAGGATCTGTGGGAACTCTGGAAGCGGTTCAGCGAAGCAGGGGGAAGCGGCTTTTCCGACTTCCTCGATTTCGTCGCTTTGCAAACCGATCTGGAGAGGTACGACCCCGCCGAGGACAAAGTGACGATGCTGACTCTTCACAATGCTAAAGGCATGGAGTTCCGTGTGGTGATAATCGTCGGGGTGGAGCAAGGCACGCTGCCTGTTTGGCGGGCTGTGGGAGATCCGGAGAAGGTGGCTGAGGAACGGAGGGTTCTGTACGTTGGGATGACCAGGGCAAAGGAAAGGCTCTATATGACCGCGCTGGAGGAGCGTAATGGGACGAAGCGCTCTCCATCCCAGTTCCTTTCGGAGATACCGGACAGATTCTTGAAAAAGTGGAAAAGCGGAGGTCATCTTCGGGGAGTGTGATGCCTCGCCTCCCTCTTCGTTCCGTTTCGGAGAGCTCACCATGCCGAAGTTGCATTTACTTGCGATAGCGTGATTCCCGTGCTACGCTATGTACTGCGTTTACGTGTGGAAATCTCTCCTGGAGGGTGTCATGTTCAAATACGGAGTGCTTGGCGGAGGAAGACAGGGCACTGCCGCAGCGTATGATCTTGCCATGTTCGGGGATGCCGAATACGTTGCCATAGGAGATGCGGATTGCGAACGCGCCGTCGAGTCTGCGGAAAGGCTCAACGATCTCGTGGGACGGGAAGTGGCCGTTCCGTCGAGGCTTGACGTCACGGATGCGAGGGCTCTGCGCGAATGGCTCTCTCCGCTGGACGCCATACTGAGCGCCGTGCCGTACTACCTGAACTCCGAAGTCGCAAAGGCATGTGTGGACACGCGCACGTCCATGGCGGACCTGGGAGGAAATACCGACGTGGTACAGGAGGAGCTTGGCCTGCATCGGAAGGCGAAAGCTGCCGGGATCTCCATAGTACCGGATTGCGGGCTGATGCCCGGGCTGGGAAACATCCTGGCTGTGTACGGCCTGGGAAAAGTGAAAGCTCCAAAGTGGGTTCATATTTACGTGGGCGGCCTGCCTCAATCCCCAAAGCCCCCTTTGAACTACAAGCTTTCGTTCAACATCGAAGGCCTGACGAACGAGTACGCTGGCGACGCCGTAATACTCCGTGGCGGAGCCGTTTCGAGCGTACCGGCGCTCTCGGAGCTGGAGATGGTGGATTTCCCGGAGCCGCTCGGCAGGTGCGAAGCGTTCATCACCGCCGGGGGAACCTCCACGGTTCCATGGTCTCTTGCCGGAGAGATCGAGGAATACTGGGAGAAGACCGTCCGGTACCCGGGCCACAGAGATCAGATCAAGCTGTTTTCCGATATCGGGCTTCTGGATCTTACTCCCGTGAATCTGGATGGAAAGAAAGTGATCCCCCGGGGGCTTTTCCACCGGCTTGTAGCTCCTTTGATAACCTTCGACGACGACCCGGACGTGGTCGTGCTCAGGGTCGATGTGGGAGACGAAAAAGGACTGAGGTTGCGGATCGAGATGCTCGATTTCTACGACCCGGAGACGAACTTCATGAGCATGGAGCGCACCACCGGATTTCCGGCCGCCATGGTGGTGGAAATGCTGGCCCGGGGGGAGATCCCGGCAGGCGCGCAGCCGCTGGAGAAAGTCGTGCCGGCCGATCTGTACGTTTCGCGGTTGAAAGATCGAGGCTTGGAACTAACGGAAACGCTCTTTTGACCCTGGAGGTGTCGTGAGGATTCTACTGGCTCTCACTTACTACCGACCACACATAAGCGGGTTGACGATTTATGTGGAAAGGCTCGCCAGAGCCCTTTCGGCGCGGGGTCATGAGGTCACAGTTCTGACTTCCAGGTACGATCCAACCCTGCCTGCGGAGGAAATCAGGGATGGGGTGCGCGTGCGGAGGGTCCCGGTGCTTTTTCGATTTAGCAAGTGGGTGTTCATGCCAACCTTCCCGGCCGCAGCGGTGGAGGAAATCGGAAGACACGATGTCGTCAGCATCCATCTTCCGCAGGCCGAAGGGGTTCTTTTGGCGGCGATCGCCAGGATGAAGCGAAAACCCTCGGTTTTGACATACCACTGCGATCTTCAGATGCCGAAGGTATGGTACGGCCCAATCGTCGACAGGGTGGTGTACTGGGACAATTTGCTCGCCGCGAAGCTGGCGGATCGGATCGTGGCTTACACGGAAGACTTCGCTTCCCATTCCCCCCTCCTGTCCAGATTCATGGAAAAAGTTACGGTGATACTCCCGCCGGTGATCATCCCAGATCCAACGCCGGAAGGAAAACGAAAAATACTTGAGAAAGCAGGCGTCGATGGGAAGAAGAAAATCTGTTTCGCTGCGAGGTTCGCCGCGGAGAAAGGGGCGGATTACCTGATGAAATCCATAGAGCACATCCTGCCGGATGTCCCGAATGCACACATCCTATTCGCCGGAGAGTACAAAAACGTCATCGGGGAGAAAGTTTACCTGGAAATGCAACCCCTTATACGAAAGTACAGGGATTACCTGACGTTCCTCGGGGTCTTGTCCCCTGAGGGAATGGCGAATTTCTTCTCGATTTGCGATGTGCTTGTGGTTGCTTCCATCAATTCTACGGAATCCTTTGGTCTTGTGCAGGTAGAAGCCATGCTAAACGGATGCCCGGTTGTCGCTACGAACCTCCCTGGAGTCCGCCAGCCGGTGAAAATGACCGGCATGGGGGAAATAGTGCCGATAAAGGACGAGGTCGCTCTGGCTAAGGCCATCGTCAAGGTCATCAAGAACAGGAGTTCTTACATCAGGCCGAAAGAGGAGATCAGGAAGATTTTCTCCTTCGAGGAAACGGTTTCCCGTTATGAAGCGTTGTTCGAGGAACAGGTGGGGATCCGAAATGAGCGCGGATAAGGATTTTCTCAAACTTCACATCGAATCCATGGGGCCTCACAGGGCGATTTTGCGTTCGGTGGAAGCAAAGCTGATGAGCAGGGTTCCGCTGGAGCATCCGATCCTGGACGTCGGCGTTGGGGATGGTCATTTTGCTTCCATAGCCTACGACGAGCCGATAGACGTTGGAATCGATGTGTTCGAGAGGGATTTGCGGGAAGCTGCGGCTCGAAAGGGGGTCTACCGCAGCCTCGCTCTGGCAAGCGCCGCGGAAATGCCTTTTTCGGACGGGGTGTTCAAGACGGTCGTGAGCAATTGCGTAATCGAGCACATACCTGATCTCGATTCCGTTTTGCGGGAGATCCACAGGGTGCTGTCCCCTGGAGGCTTGTTTGCGGCCACAGTGCCGAGCCAGCATTTCGCCGAGTACCTGCTTGGGAGCACGATCTTCCGAAAGATTAGGCTCAGTCCGCTCGCGAGAGCGTATGGAAATTTCTTCAACAAGATCTCCAAACACTACCACATTTACTCTCCCGAGAGGTGGAAGAGCTTGCTGGAATCCGTCGGATTCCAGGTGCTGGAGCAAAGGTACTACTTTTCCCCCGGAGCACACAGGGTTTTCGACCTGTGTCACTACATAGCGGCTCCCATGTGGGTGACGAAACGACTCTTTGGGAAATGGGTCGTACATCCGATCATCACGAGACCTCTCGAGCCGCTGATGCGTAGGTTCTATGTGGAGCCCTGGCCGGAGCAAGGGGCTTATCACTTCTTCCTGGCGAGGAAAACCCCCGGAGGAGAGAATGACCTTGGGTGATTTACTGCGTCAGATCATTTACAACACCATTAGCCTCATAACGATCATAGACCCCATCGCCGGCGCTGCCACCATGCTCTCGCTCCTCCCTGCGGCACCACCCGAGGGACGTGAAACTGCAAGGATCGCCTGGCGTGCGTCGCTGACGGTTCTCGTCGCTTCGGTTGTGACGATTCTCTTTGGCGATGTGATCTTCGAGATCTTCGGGATAAGCTTGATGTCGATTCAAGCCATCGGCGGGATAGTGCTCCTGCTCGTTTCGATAGACATGATTCAGGGGAAGATGGAGCCGAGCACCAGGCACTCCGAAGCAGAGACGGATGAAGCCCTGGCCAAGGAAGACATTTCGATAATTCCTCTTGGTATCCCGATGCTTTTCGGGCCGGGGCTCATCGCAACGCTGATAGTGTTCAAGAGCAACTCTTCATCGATGGAGCAGAAAGCGGTGCTCTTCCTTTCCATGTTGATATCCGTGGCGAGCGTCTACCTGGCGCTCAGGTTTGCGGAGCACATCCACAAGATCCTTGGGGTTACAGGTCTGAGGATCACAAACCGGGTCGTCGGGTTGATCGTTGGAGCGATAGCCGTTCAGTTCATCGTGGTGGGGGTGAAAGGACTGTGGATGTGAAAAAGAGCAGGGATGCGGCGCTCGCTGTCCTCGTCTTTTTGCTTATGACCATCGTCGTTTCGGGGTGCTCTCACAGAAAACCGAGAGGGTGTAGAAACGGCACGGTGGAGATGTCGGTTTCGGCCTACGCGGTTTCCGGTGAAACCGCCAGCGGGAAACATACGATGCCTGGAGTGTGCGCCTGCGGTCCTTCCTATCCTTTCGGGACGATATTCGTGGTGCCGAAGCTGGGGGTGTTCGTCTGCCAGGATCACGGCTCCAAGGTTGGGGATGGCAACCTGGATATCTGGGTACCCTCGGAGAAGATTGCAGAGAAATGGGGGCGTAAGACCCTGAAAGTCAGGGTCATTTGCCCCTGAACGAGAAACAGGCGCACCTGTACGAGTGCGCCGGAGGAAAAGGTGTTCTTCGGGTGGAAAGCCTCAAGCTGAGAGGCTGCGGGCTTTGTTGAGGTACCTCGTCAACCTGGATTTCCTGCGAGCCACGTTGTTCTTGTGCAACACGCCGCGCTCGGCAGCTCGATCCAGGGCCTTGATCGATTCCTTTACCCACTTTTCGGCTTCTTCCAGGTTCCCGCTTTCGATCATCTTCCTCGCCCGTTTGATGTACGTGCGAGCCCTGGACTTGTACATCCTGTTCCTGAGACGACGCTTCTCGGATTGCCTTATTCTCTTCTTGGCAGATTTATGATGAGCCAACTCGACCAACCTCCGCTTTCCAAAATGTTCTTTTAGCTTGAAAACAATACCCCAACTTCCTTTCTTTGTCAATTTGGTCGGCCTGGATGAGCACACCGATTTCTGATGGAGCTGGTTCCGCAACGGCTCAGATCTTGTCCAGCCATTCCGTCGGAATATCGGCGCTCGTGAGCCTCCCGAGAACCTTGATCAGGATGCGTGATCGCTCTTTCCCCGAGATGTGCTTCTCGAAAACAGCCTCCATGTCCTTCAGGGGACCTGACACGATCCGTACTCTATCCCCCTTTTCGAATTGCCCTACTCCGCCTTCCTCCTCTATTTCTTCTGTTCTGGCTTTGATGTACTCTATCACTTCGTCTGGAACTATGGCAGGGCCTTCGCTGTCGTCGAACCTGACGAACTTGCTCACACCCGGCGCCCACTTTATTCGGCTGATGGAATCGTTTTCCAGATCGAGGTGAACGAAGATGTAGTTGGGGAACAGGGGCTCTTTTTCGAACCTCTTTCTCCTTACCCGCCAAACTTTTATCAGGGGAAGATACACCTCGAAGCCGTTTTCTTTGATGGAGTGTTCCGCCAGCCTCTCGGAATGCGGTTTCGTGTAAACGAGATACCACCTGAGCATTCCAGTTTCTCCTCATGGGCAAAACCGAAGGTTTGCCGCCTCTTGTAATCCGGTGCGGGTTCGTCCCGCTCAGCCGAATTCCAGTTTCTTGCTCCTCATAACCACGCTTTCCACCAGCCCGAGCCCAAGCATCAAGGTTATCAGGGAGCTTCTGCCGTAGCTGACGAAGGGGAGCGGTATGCCGGTTACGGGCATCAATCGCATGGTCATACCTATGTTGACGAATATCTGGAAATAGATGAGCGTGACGACGCCGGTGATCAGGAGCCTGCCGAACGGGTCTGGTGAGCGTTCCGCCTGACGGATCATCCTGAGTAGGAACAGGAGCAGTATCAGCAGGAACACAACTGTGCCGATGAACCCCCATTCCTCGGCGATCACCGAGAAGATGAAATCGGTGTACCTGACCCTCAGGAAGTGAAGCTGGTTCTGGGTCCCTTTCCCGTACCCCTGTCCCAGGAGTCCTCCCGATCCGATACTGATCAGCGCCTGACGCGTATTGTTGTAGTTTGCCGGGTCCATCGTTGGGTTGATGAAGGAAAGTATCCGCTCCTTCATGTATCCGTGCAGGTGCTGCCATACTATCGGAACCGCTGCAAGGGTGGCCCCTATCGAAACGCCAACGTGCACCAGGGAAACCCCGCTCATCAGTATCATGACACCGCCGACGAACAGCACAGCGATGGCTGTGCCGAGGTCTGGTTCTTTGTAGATCAGAATCACGGGCGGGATTAGGAGCAAGAATGCCAGCAAGAAGTTCCCCCACCTGTGCATTTCTCCTTCTTTGTCCGCAAGGAACCTTGCCATGACCACGATCATGAACAGTTTCACGAACTCGGATGGCTGGAAGACTATTGGGCCAAGCACGAGCCATCTTTGTGCTCCACCGTAGACCCTTCCCGAGTAAATCACCCCAACGAGGAGGAGAAGTGTGAGAGCATACAAAGGCCATTTCAGGTACCCCAGAACCCTGTAGTCGATGGAGGCCGTGAGGAGCAACAGCACAAGGCCTATGAGACCGGAGATGGCGTGTCTGATGGGCGCACTTTGCAGGTCTGGAGAATTCAAAGTGGCGCTCCTTATCATAGCCACGCCAAAGAGTATGAGTAACAACGCAATGAGCAAGATAAGCCAGTCGAATCTACGCCATATCCTTCTATCGATCATTCTTTTGCAGAAGCCCCTGCCACTTTTGAGAGTGGATTGATTTCTTTCTGAATCTGCACGTATCGTAGCACTTACGTGAAATAGTGTCAATGTACGGATGTTCTCGGACGGTACAGGGTTTTCTCTTTACCGGCAATGGGAAGCGCATCGCCATTCCGGATTGTGGCAGGAATCCGTCTGGTAGACCGATCCGGTTGGGTAGGCGGTGGCAGTACCCTCGCCTACCCCTGAATCCCGATTCGGAGCGCTTCTGCCCCAAACCGGCGCGACTTTACAGATATCCGCTCAAGTCCCACTTCCGGAGCCTGGGATTGTCGGTGATGCCAGGTATCCTGCCTCGTTTCGCCCTTGGCTTTCCGTCGACCACCTTCACGTCCGCCGTGAAATCGATGGGAGGAGCCCCGCTGATGGCGCTCCCGACGCCGTAGGCGTCTACGGGAGCACCTTTCTCCCGGAACAACTCGATCCTTTCGGCGTCTATACCGCCGCTTACCACGATTTTCACGTGGGTGAATCCGGCCTGATCGAGCCTTGCCCGGACTTCCTTGACCAGATCAGGTGTCACCCTCCCTCTCTCTGCCGGTGTATCGAGCCTGACGCCCCAGAGCTTGTCGCCGAGTGCCTTTGCGACCCGGATGCTTTCCTCGGCCTCGTCCTTGAAGGTGTCCACCAGAGCTATTCGCTTGACCTCCGGAGGAGTGTTTCGATCGAATGCTTTCATGGCCTCCACGGTATCCCCAAAGCAGAGAACCATTGCGTGCGGCACCGTTCCAGAAGCCTCGATCCCATACAGCTCCGCGCCGGCAGGGGTGGCGCATCCGGCGCACCCACCGACCAGTGCAGCGTACTCCAACCTGGCGGATACGTCCGGGTGCACGTGCCGCGCCCCGAAATGAAGCACGGGAATGTCTCCGGCCGCCTCCACTACCCTTCGCGCTCCTGTAGCCCAACCGCTTTCGTGGGCCAGGATGCCGAGGATGGCCGTTTCGTACAGCCCGAAGGCGGTATAGGGGCCTTTTATCCTAAGCACGACCTCCTTGGCCGACATTGGAGCTCCTTCTTCCAGTCCCCACACTTCGGCGTCCCGGGGCAACACCTGGGCAAGCAGGGCCTTCACTTCCTCCACCCCGCAGATTATCCCATCACGCCCGGGAAATATTTCCATCACCACTTCCGGCGACATCCCTTCCGCGTTCAAGATCTCTATCGCCCTTCTGAAATAGATGTCGGCGTTGTGGCCGGAAAGTGTGGTTCGAGACGGTGCGAACCTCTTCTTGCTGTTCACAGTTCTTCCTCCTTGACGATCTTTGCTCCCAGTATCTTTTCCATGTGTTTCAGCGCGAACTCGTGTGCTTCGGGATCGAAGGAAGCAACCCCTTCTTTCACCACCACCACGGGGTAATCTCTGTTCCGTGCGTCTGCAACGGTGTGCATAACGCATATATCCGTGCAGACCCCGCAGACCACCAGCCTTTCCGGGTTAAGTTTGCGGAGCCTTTCGTCCAGGTCGGTCTCGAAGAACCCGCTATACCTTCTTTTCGGAATGACGGTGCCTTTTTCGACGAAGTCGGAGAGTTCCGGAACGATTTCGGCTTCTTCTGTGCCTTTGATGCAATGGGGAGGCCACATCTCGAACTCTCTGTCGTTCGGATCGTGGGTATCGGCGGTGAAGAAAAGGTGCGCTCCTCGGGCAAGCTCTTTTTCCAGGCATCTCTTGATCGGATCTATGACCTTTCTGGCTTCATCCCCGCAGAACAAAGGATGTCCTGGTTCGAGGAATCCTCTCTGCATATCGACCACTATCACAGCATCTGCCATGAGAATCACCTCCTGAAACTGTCGTTTCGGGGTATATCCCTCTTTCATTTTACCACAGAAAACTCCTGATGGCGTTCTGAGATGTCATGGAAGATTCAACTTACGATCGTGACTACGGCTGTGGGTAGGCGATGGCAGCGCCATCACCTGCCCGATTCCGGGACCGACCTTTTCGTGATCGGATCGATCTGCCAAACAGCTTTCTGCTCCAACTCGGAGTAACTATGTGATGTTCCTTGCCGGCAAAACCGGCACGGCTTTTCGGGGGCAATGAGGCGTTGCTATTTCCCGAGCTTCGACATGCAACTTGCCCTTGCGATCGTCCCTACAACAGCCCATACGGAAGGGAAGGGTGAGACCCTCAATCTGTTTTCGACCCCCGGACGCGGCATGGCAGGAGCGCGAGGGGGATATGCTCCTGCCGTGCCAACGAACGGTTGTCGGTTGCCTTACTTTGCTGGCGAAACCAGTGCCCTCAGTTCTTCTGGGAGTTCGTCCATGTCATCCACCAGAGCAGGCGCCACCGGTTCCTGGCCGTTCTTCTTGAGGATGGCTTTTCCTTTCTCCCCCAGGCAAAACTCCAGGAATTGCACAGCCGCTTCTCTGTTCTGCGCTGTTTTCGGTATGGTGATCCCGTAGGTGATGGCGGAGCCTCTCATCTCCACTTTCTGCCCGGGTGCTTTTCCGGCCACTCTCACCACCGCCATGGAATACGTTTTGTTCAACTTCGGGTCAGAGAGGTCTATCTCCCTTGGTAGGTTGACGTACTTGAGCCCGTGCTGGACGGCCACGGATTGGTATTCGAAAGCGTAGTCGAGTTCTCCTGATTCCAGCAGCGCCAGGAGTTCCACCGACTTCGGTCTGACGTTTTCCTGGGGGCAGGCATCGTTCAGCCGCTTGTACAGCCCGGGGACTCCGTAGTATCTCTCCGCAAGCTGCCACACCATCAAAGTCCTGTACCCGCACGGATCCACATCCGGGTCTGCCCGTCCGAACCGCACCCCGGGCCTTTGCAGGATTTCGTACCAGTTGCTTTCATTTATCTCGTCCGCGAACTTGCTGGAACTGGTGAAAGCTACGACCATTCTGTTGGTGGCGAACCGGATCGTCCAATCGGCGTACTTCGGATACATCATCTTCGGTATCGCCGAATAGTCCGCAGAGGCGACGATGTCCGCTCTCTTTCCCAGCTCAGTAACCTGGCGGATCATGGAAAGGCTCCCTCCCGCCACCCGTTCTACTTTCACCGCAGGATGCTCCGACATGAATTCCGCTGCCATTTCCTTGAAAGGAACCGAGAGGCTTCCGGCGTGGAATATCACGAGCTTCCCCGAGAGGTTCCCTGCTTTCCCTGCCGGGTGTCCCGATCCCGAGCATCCGGCAAGGATGAGCATGGCTGATAGAACTGCGAACAAAACTCGGATTCTGTTCCCCACCTTGCCTCCTTTTAGCCGTTATGTGCAAAGTGAATAACGCTTGCGATGATACCATGCAACGGTGGAGGACGCAAATCCACGATGTAGATTGACCAACGGACGGCGCTCACTTGACTCTGGTTTGCGTCATATGCTATATTTCCAGGCGTAATCGTCGTTCCGGTTCGTATCCAAACAACTCTGAAGGAAGGTGGTAAAATAGGCGAGAGAGGCTTACGAGTCAATGCGGAGATAACCGCTACGGAAGTCCGTGTCATAGACACGGACGGTACCCAGTTGGGCGTCATGCCCTTCCTTAAGGCATTGGACCTTGCGTCCGAACGCGGCTTGGACCTGGTGGAGGTCGCACCAAATGCAAAGCCCCCTGTATGCCGCCTGATGGACTACGGCAAGTACCTCTACGAAAAGACGAAAAAGGAAAAAGAGGCCAGAAAGAGCCAGAAACAGATCGAGGTAAAGGAGGTCCGCCTGCGTCCGAAGATCGGCGAACATGATCTCCAGGTGGTCTTGAGAAAAGTCCGATCCTTCCTGGAGAGCGGCGCCAAAGTGAAAATCAGGCTCAGGTTCAGAGGGAGGGAGATCACACATCCGGAAGTGGCCAGGGACCTGCTGGTTCGTATTGCGAACGAGGTGAAGGACATCTCCACCGTGGAACAGAAGCCAAGGCTGGATGGATACAGCTTGCTCATGGTCATCGCCCCGTCCAGGAAGAAAGTCTCCAAAGCTTCGGCCAAGAAGGACGAATCCGGGAAATGACTTGAAGTCTACCACGCAAAATTTGCTCTGAGGAAACTATTTTTGTAAGATTGTTAGTCGTTGTCTGATGGCTATCGAGGGAGCACCATGCGCTCCCTTTTTATTGGACAGGAGGAGGAATCAGGATGCCGAAGATAAAAACACACAAGGCTACCGCAAAGCGGCTTCGGTACAGCGGCAAGGGAAAGCTGATGCGTACCAAAGTAGGCAAGAGCCATTTCCGCAGGCGGAAGCCAAAGAGGGTCAAGGTGCTCTTCTCCCGGATGCTGGAAGTCGAGAGCGTAGGGTACCGTCGGAAAGTGAAGCGTCTGGCGCCATACCTGAACAAATAGCGGGGCGAGCGCTGCAGTTTCGGTGCCGCGGGCCGGGAAAACCTGCCATCAGGTGCCCGGGGCATCGATCGATGGAAAACTGGTAAGGAGAAAGAAAGATGCCGAGAGCAAAGGGTGGTTTTCACACCAGAAGAAGACACAAGAAAGTCTTGAAACTTACGAAAGGCCAGAAGGGACCGCGCAAGCTGCTTTTCCGGAGGGCCAATGAGGCCATGATGAAATCCCTCTGGTACGCCTACCGTGACCGGAGAGACCGGAAGAGGGACATGCGTCGTCTTTGGATCGCCCGGATCAACGCCGCCACGAGAGCACATGGGTTGTCTTACAGCCGGTTCATCCATGGGCTCAAACTGGCAAACGTCAGGCTCGATCGGAAAGTGCTGGCGGATATGGCCGTCAGAGACGAAGCTGCCTTTGCGAAAGTGGTAGACATCGCAAAGGAGGCCCTCGAAGCCTGATCTGACCTGTTTCGAAATTTGTTTTATAATTAAGCCGGGGGCTTTGAACCCCGGTTTTTTCATGCCACAGGATGGAGGTTGAGATGCATACCAACGACTTCCCGTTGATACAACCGGAAGAAGCTCTCGAAATAGTGCTTGCAAACGTCCCCGATTGGGAGAGCCGGAAGGAGCCTCTGGATGACGCACTTGGACTCGTGCTTGCAAAGGAGGTTGCGTCGCCGAGGGACATACCTGAGCTCCCAACCTCCACGGTGGATGGCTTTGCCATCGTCTCCTCCGACGACTCTCCGGTCAGGAAGATCGTTGGGGAACAGCTTGCCGGGCACTATTTTCCAGATCTTCGGGTGGGCGAAGGTGAAGCGATTCGGATAACCACAGGTGCCATCCTCCCGTCCGGCGCCGATGCGGTGATCATGCTGGAGGATGTCGACGAGGCCGATGGGATGATCCGGTTGAAGAAGAGCGTATCCGCCGGAGCGAACCTCCGCCGGGTGGGCCAGGATGTGGCAAAAGGCGAGACCGTCCTCCATGCCGGTACGATGATCGGCCCGCCTGAAATCGGCTTGCTGGCGTCCCTCGGCTTCACTTCCGTGGATGTGTACCCGAGGCCGATCGTGGCCATCCTTTCCACCGGCGACGAGGTCAAGCCTCTCGGGGCGGATTTGAAACCGGGCGAGGTGTGGGATAGCAACCGGCACGCTTTGCTGGCAATGGTGAAAGAGATCGGCGCCGAGGGGCTCGATATGGGACTTGCGCCGGACGACGAGCTCAGGTTGCGCAGGCTGTTGAAAGTCGCCCTTGCCAAAGCCGACGTGGTGGTGACCACCGGAGGGGCGTCGGCTGGAAAGAAGGATCTTTTGAAGCCGATCCTCTCGGAATGGGGTACCGTGCACTTCGGCCGTGTGTTCCAGAAGCCTGGAAAGCCCTTCACGTTCGCCACGGCGCTGGGAAAACCGGTCTTTACCCTGCCCGGCAATCCGGTTTCCTCCATGGTTTCCTTCGAGTTGTACATCAGGCCGTTTTTGTATAGAATGTTGCATCGCCGCCTGTGGCGGCCGCACGTTTGGGTGATCGTCCGGGAAGAAGTAAAGCACGCTCCGGACAGGATAGAATTCGTCAGGGCAAGGATCAGAAAAGATAAAGATGGCTACGTGGCCGTGACGACAGGATTGCAGGGCTCCGCCAGGATCACTTCTCTGGTCGGGGCCAACGGGCTTCTGCGCATCCCTCCGGGCGATGAACCTGTCCCGGCCGGGAGCGAGGTCGAGGCAATCCTGCTCGATTGTGAATCTCTGGAGGAGAACCATGTCTGAACTCAGTCACCTGGACGCCAAAGGCCAGGCGAAGATGGTGGACGTGGGGGACAAGGCCGTCACCGAGCGGGTGGCTGTGGCAAGGGGATCGGTGGTGATGAAAGCCGAAACCCTTCGGCTCATCGTGGAAGGCAACATGAAGAAAGGCGACGTGCTCGGAACGGCGAGGGTGGCTGGCATCATGGCGGCAAAGCGCACGTGGGAGCTCATCCCGTTGTGTCACCCGTTGCAGATAGACAAAATTTCCGTGGAGTTCGAGATAGACGAAACCCGGAACAAGATAGACATCGAGGCCATGGTGAGATGCCATGGCAGAACGGGGGTGGAGATGGAAGCTCTCACCGCCGTCAGTGTGGCGGCTCTCACCATCTACGACATGGCCAAAGCCGTGGAGCGCACCATGCGCATTACCGACATCCGTCTCGTGCGCAAAGAAGGCGGCAAGAGCGGGCTTTTCGTGGCCGAGGAATGACCGGCATCTCCAGGAGGTGGAATTGAAAGTCACGGTAAGGTGGTTCGCGAAGTTCCGGGAGCACACGGGCAAGAATGGCGAATCCGTTGAAATCCCGGAAGGCGCCTCTGTCGAAGAATTGGTGGAACGTCTGGAGGGGATTTACCCGAATTTGAACGTTCGGGAGGAATCCGTCGGGGTCGCCGTGAACAGAAAATACGTTGGACGTGCCTACAGGCTGAACGATGGGGACGAAGTGGCGTTCATTCCGCCCGTAGGAGGGGGTTGAGGAAGGAGGTGTTTGAAATGGAAGCAAGGAAAAGATTCGTCGTGACCGAGGATCCTATCTCCGTTGACGAAGTTTCCTCCATGGTTGCATCGCCCGAGTACGGCGCGATAACGATCTTCCAGGGGGTGGTGCGCAACAGGACCGGGGCCAGGAAAGTGGATCACCTGGAGTACGAAGCATATACGGAGATGGCGGAGGAATCGATGGCGCAGATCGATCAGGAGGTGCGGGAAAGGTGGCCCGAGATCGGTAGGATCGCCATCGTGCACAGGGTGGGACGCCTGAACGTGGGAGAAACGGCCCTGGTGGTGGCCGTTGCCGCACCTCACCGTGAGCCAACCTACGAAGCGCTGCAGTTCGTCGTCGACAAAGTCAAGGAGTCCGTGCCCATCTGGAAGAAAGAGGTGTGGGAAGACGGAGAAGCATGGGTGGAAGGACCCGAGTACAGGAGATCCTGATGCACTTCGACATCATCTCGCCGCTTACACTGACGATAACGGTAGCCCTGATTTTCGCATTCATAAACGGGTTCCACGATAGCGGAAACATCGTGGCGACCATAATCTCCTCACGTGCGCTGCTGCCGAGACGTGCGCTGATGCTCATAGCGGTGGCCGAGTTTACCGGGCCGTTTGCATTTGGTATGGCCGTAGCGAAGACGATGGGAAAGGACGTGGTATCGGTGAACCTGATGTCGGTGCCGGCGCTGTGCGCAGCGATAACGGGGGCTATCGTCTGGAACCTGATCACGTGGTGGTTCGGACTCCCGTCGAGCTCGTCCCATGCGCTGATCGGGGGGTTGCTCGGGGGAGCGTGGGCCGTGGGTGGAACGAGCGCGATCCACATGCGCGGGTTGATCAAAGTTCTGGTTGCACTGTTCCTCTCTCCGTTCCTGGGAGCCATAGTCGGGTGGCTGATAATGCGCATCACCACGTTCGCCGCGAGGGGGGCGAAACCTTCTATCAACACTTTCTTCAAGCAGATACAGGTGATAACGGCCTTTGGGCTAGGAATGAGCCATGGGTCCAACGACTCTCAGAAATCGATCGGCCTAATAACCCTGGCTTTGCTGCTGGATCACAAGATATCGACCTTCCACGTGCCGTTTTGGGTGATCGCTGCCGGAGCTGCTGCCATAGGGTTGGGGTCCTTTTTCAGCAGCCAGAGGATCATAAGGACCCTCGGCCACAAGTTCTACAAGATCAGGCCGGTGCATGGATTCACCACCCAGACCGCCTCTGCCATCGTGATAGCCGGTGCGGCGCTTTTGGGTGGGCCCGTCAGCACCACCCAGGTCCTGAGTTCCTCGATCATCGGCGCAGGGGCTGCCCAGCGTCTTTCCATGGTTAGATGGGGCGTGGTCATGGACGTAATCTGGTCCTGGGTTCTGACGATCCCGGCGGCTGCTTTGATGGCCGTCCTGATGTACCAAATACTCATGGCAATGTGTTGAGAGGAGGTAGGATTAGAGTGGGTATATTTTCGTTCTTCAAGTCGAAACCGGACAAGTTCCTTTACGAGCTTGAGCAGCAGGCAAGAATCACGGAGAAAGGTGTTTACTACCTGCTCGAATACGTCAAGTCGCCTTCTGCCGAAGCTGCGGCTAAAGTAAAAGAGGCCGAAGAAGACGCCGACGAGGAGCGCCGAATCCTGATAGATGAACTGAACCGGACTTTCATAACCCCCATCGATAGAGAGGACATTTTCGCCCTGTCCCGAACCATAGACGACGTGCTCGATTACGCTTACACCACGGTGGACGAAATGCAGATCCTGGGGGTGAAGCCTAATCAGTACATCGAGCGGATGGTCTCCCTGCTCTACGATTCGGCGAAAGAGCTCAGGCTCGCCGTGGAGCGAATGAAGAAACACCCTTCGGTTGCCTCGGAGCACGCAATGAGAGCGAAGGCCATGGAAAACAGGATCGAAAGGGTATACCGGGAAGCCATCAGCGAACTCTTCTCCGGGCCGGAGGATGTGCATCACGTGGTCGAAATGCTCAAATATCGGGAAGTTTACAGGCATCTTAGCAACGCGGCGGACAGGGGGGACGAAGCCGCCAACGTCATAGCGGATGTGGTGGTGAAGACGACCTGAACCATCCGGCGTGGAACGTGGTACAGGCTACAAGGCCCGATGATCTTGCCCATCGGGCCTTTCGATTCCGGACGATCGGGTGCCCGTCGTTACTTCGGCAGGAATCCTCCATCCACCACGTCGCCGTATCCGAGTTCCTGCTGGAGCAGCCCCCTCTTCACCATCCATGAGATGACGTCCTTCACCTGGGTTTCCGTCGGCACCAAGGCCCCCGGAAACCGAGGCATTTCGTAGCTGTTCTGCACGGACTTCGGCACGCGCCCTTTCTCGATGAGCAGGTTTCGGTATTTTTCTGGATGTCGGTTGATTTCCTCTTCAGCCTTCAACCACGCGGAAATGAACTTCTTGACGGTTTCGGGCTTCTCCGAAAGCGCCTTCGTCGAGAAAGCGAGCACGCTCAGAGAAACAGAGGGAGCGCTAGAATCGTCGATGACCACCCTCGCTCCACCAGCCACGGCGCCCGACGCCAGCGGCTCCGGCAGCGTGGCCGCTTTGACTTTCCCCTTCATCAGCAGCTCGTAGCGAACCGGTATCGCACTTATCTCCGTCGTGGCGATCTCCGAATCGCTCAGCCCGACAGATTCGAGGAGACGGTAGGTCACATACTCGATTATGGTGTTTTTCGATATGGCGATCGGAATCCCTTTCAGGTCGGCCGGTGAACCGATGGAACTTCCCGGCGCGGAAAGGATGCGAAATACCGGAGAACTTCGGGTCGGCTTCATCGCCACGAGCACGGCCTTCAACCCGACGGATTTTCTGTCGAAGAGTCCAACGGAAATCAGATCGCTCAGCTCCCCGTCTATCTGCCCCGTTTGCATCAAAGTATCCCTTTCCTGGGCGCTTTTGACCAGGATGGGCTCGACCTGGATTCCTGCTTGCTCGAAATATCCGTTCTGCTGAGCCACGTAAATCGGCAGGACATCCACGATGGGAAGGATGCCGATTTTCAGATGGGTCTCTTCTTTTCGTTTCGAACACCCTCCAACGGCAGAAGCGAAAACCGAGAGCGACAGCAATACTGCCACGAATTTTCTGAAATTATTCATCCTGGATTTCCTCTGAGGTTTTGGTAGTTTGGCAGGTTGTGAGTCAGCTCCCCTCTGTTTGCTCTCCTGCGCCGGGAGAAGCAGAGCGCTGGAACGTTTCCCTGAGTCTACCCACCAACCATGGGATCAGCCCGAAAGTCGCCAGAGCGAGAAGCCACGACAGCAAAATCACCGTGGCCACCCCGGTCACTTGAGCGAGCATCTGCCCCGGCCAGTCCGGTTTCACGCCTGCCCCGGTCAGGAGCCCCGCCACCCCTTTTCCTGCTCCGATGCCGTTCCACCCTTGCCCCGAACTGCCGTCGGCCAGGATTCCAAGGGATAGCAACCCCACCAGGGAAGGCACGGCGAATACGGATATCGCTCCGACGGCGTCGTTCCACGGGGATAGATCCATAAGGTAGGTGACGAACGGGAGCAGAATCCCTGCCAGGAACCCCACAGCGAATGCCTCCCATGGATGCACGAAAGCAAGGATCCCCGCCGTTGCGACCCACCCGGCGATCAATCCTTCCGCGGCGAAGAGGGGATGGTTCCTACCCCTCACGAACCACAAATACAAAGCCGGCGCCAGAGATCCCCCTATGGAGCCCAGCACGCCGTTCAGAAGGACCTTGGACCATGCTATGTTTTCGATCAACGGATTGGCGACCGCCCAGAAAGCTCCACCGATCAGCACCATTGCGGCTCCAAGCCCTGCTATCAGCGGAAGATGCACAGGAGGGGGGCTTTTGGGAGACCTTCGTGACTCGCTGGTTTTCATTATCGTCTCCATTCCGGCGAAGGCCACAGCCCCCGCTATCAGGAACACCCCTGCTCCGGAGAAATCCACGAACCCATGTCCGAGTCCCAGGTTCTGCCCCAGGTTCCCGAGCCATCCATCTCCCCAAACCCAGCACCCGAGCAGAGGGTAGAGAATCCCTCCGCTGAGCACCGCTCCACTTACGCTTGCCCAGAGCGGAGATCGGCGGTGCATGAGAAGAAACGGGATCAGGGCTGCCGTGATTGCGCGGGGGAGGAATGCAAGGAACAGGGAAAAGGCGGCGGGCGTCTCCGCCGGCGGGAGGAGCGCAAATCCTCGCAGCCCGATCATCCCCCATCCCGTCCCCCACCTGACATCGAGGGGCGTCCAGAGCCAGACGAGGCCGGATAATCCCGGTTCTCTGTATTTTATCCCAACGCCTCCAAACTGTACGGCGAACCCGTAGGCGAAATAGAGTGCGGTGACGAGTCCCGCCACGAGCAAGAGAGCGGTGGTGGATTCCCTTGCTTCGTCCTCCTCGAGCCCGGAGGCTATGATCAGAACCACGCCTGCGGGTAGCAACCAGGAGAACACAGCACCCATCAGGTGAAGCATGGATAGAAACTGCGCAGCGGATGCGGCTCCGTAGATCGATAAAAGGTAGATTCCTGTCAGGTTCGCCACCGTTGTCCCCCTTGAAAACAAGTTCACAGACGGATGAAATTATAACCTCTGGTGCGATGGGTGAACAACTTTGGTCACGCTGCACGCAAAGACGCGGAGAAGCAAAAATGAAGACGGAAACCGCCTTTTACCTACCCCCTTTCCATACCGGGGGCGATTCGTAGGGGCGCAGCGCCGCTGTGCTCCTGTTTTGCGTTTTGAGAATAAATGTTCTATAATTTGCATGCTATGGATGCGAGAGAAAAATTCCTGTATCTATCGAAATCGGATGGAGCTTCCCTTGACAAAGATGGAGAAGTCGAGGATGCGCGGCAGGCCGACGCCGGGATGCCGGTGAGCTACGTTTCCGCTGGCGGCAGGAAGATTCCGGTTCTCAAGACACTGCTCACCTCGGCGTGTGAGAGGGACTGTGCGTATTGCCCGTTCAGGGCCGGCCGGGACGGGCGCAGGGTGAGCTTCAAGCCGGAGGAGTTTGCCTCGATCTCCAGCGAAATGTGCAGGCGCGGCTTGGCGGAGGGGCTTCTGCTTAGCAGCGGCATCGCTGGAGGAAGCGTTTCGACTCAGGATAGATTGCTCGCTACGGCCAGATTGCTGCGCAAGAAAGAGAAATTCCGGGGTTATCTGCATCTCAAGCTCATGCCCGGAGCAGAAAAGGATCAGATTCTCGAAGCGATGACCCTGGCGGATAGGGTGTCGGTCAACCTGGAAGCGCCGGGAGAAAGATACCTCCACAAGCTGGCTCCTCACAAGAAGTTCCGGGAGGAACTCTTCGAGACGCTGAGGAAAGCCGACGAAATCCGTCGCAGCGTGGACCCACGTGATTACGGACGAAATAGGTGGCCGTCTCTCGTAACTCAGTTCGTAGTAGGCGCCGCCGGAGAAGAAGACGAAGCCCTGTTGAGCTGGTCGGAAAGGTTGTTGAAAGATCTGAGGGTGACCCGTGTATATTTCTCGGCATTCCGTCCGATTCCCGGGACGCCGCTGGCCGAGCACCAGCCCGAATCTCCCGAGAGAACCCGTAGGCTTTACAGAGCGTTCTTCCTGCTTCGGGACTACGGATTCTCCCTTGACGAGTTGCCGTGGGATGAAAGGGGGAACCTGCTCCCGGACGATCCCAAAGAGGCATGGGCGAAGAAGCATCTTTCAGAAGCTCCTGTGGAGATCAATGAGGCTTCTCGAGAGGAGCTTCTGCGCATTCCCGGGATAGGGAGGATCAGAGCCGAGTTGCTGATCAGGGCAAGGAGAGAATCCCGCATCGAAAGGCTCGAGCAGCTCCGGGCATTGGGAATGCCTGCCGGGAAGATGGCACCTTACATCTTGCTGAACGGAAGGCGACCCGTTCACCAGCTCGAGCTGTTTTAGGTTGCGTCTCCGTGGGGCTCTGGGGCGACGAAAAAGCCCGCCGGCGAGGCGGGCTTTCGATGAACAGGATCGGAGATCAGTACCTTCTCTCCTTGAGCCTGGCGGCTTTGCCTCTGCGTTCGCGCAGGAAGTACAGCCTGGCCCGCCGAACCTTCGCACGCCTGGTAATCTCTATCTTCTCGATGCGGGGAGAATGCCAGAGAAACGTCCTCTCCACACCGATTCCGTGGGCTGCGATACGCCTGACGGTAAAGGTGGAATTGATGCCACCTTTGGTTACCCTGATGACCGTCCCGGGGAACACCTGCACCCGCTCGTTCTGTCCTTCCACCACCCTTACGTGAACCCTGACGCTATCTCCCGGTTCTATCTCGGGGAGATCGGTCCTCGGCTCCGGTCTTTCGAAGAACTCCATTATATTCGCTGCCATGGTCAACCCTCTTTCTCTTTTGTTGTCGCGATTTCAAAGTATATCTTAACACCCCGATGGCTGCAAATTCCCCGTCCGCGATTTGCAATCTCCCGGAAGGCGTTGAGCTACTTGCTGCAAGTTATAGGGGCGAGCTGCAGCTCGCCCCTTAGCTTTAGCATTCCCTGACGTCGGTAACCCTGGCTCCGATTTCCTCCAGCGCCTTCACTACCTCGTCCCTGGAAGCTCCCTGGATTTTGATTACGTTGATGGCTCTGCCGGCCTCTTCTCCGGTGATGGTCCCGAGGCTTATGATGTTCCCGCCTGCCCCGGCGATGGCGCTGGTGACATCCCTGAGCATGCCCTTCACGTCAGGCACTTCTATGGTGACCCGTAATCCGGCCTGGCGGGCGCCCAGCAGCACGAGAAATACTTTGAAGATGTCCGTTTCCGTGATTATGCCCACCAGTTCGTCTTCACCACGCGTGACCGGCAATCCTCCGATTTTGTTGTCGGCCATGATGCGGGCTGCTTTTTCCAGTGTGTCGTCTTCGTGCACGACGATGACGGGTGTGCTCATAACCTGCTCCACCGTGAGTTTCGAGAGCAGGTATCTCATCTCGTAGATGCTCAGCGACGTAGCCGGAGATGGAGATGCGTAGAGCAGGTCTTTCTCCGAGACTATGCCCACCAGCTTGCCTTTCTTGTCGAGCACGGGCAAACGTCGAACCTTCTTTTGGCGCATGAGCTCGAGGGCGTCGTATATCCCCACGCCCTTCGTTACCGTAACAGGTTCCTTCGTCATCCAGTCTTTGACCAGCATGGTTCACCTCCTGAACCCATAGAACTTCACGTTTGTTCGATCCTGCTTTCCCAGGAAAGCCGATTCTACATTGCCTCAGAAGGAATGTCCAATCGGAATCACCTGCCAAGCACCTTGAGCAGGAGATCGGGACGGTTGGTGATTATTCCATCCACACCTTGATCTATCAGCCTCTTCATCTCTCCGGGGTCGTCTACGGTCCACACGTGTACTTCCATTCCCATTTTGTGAGCGTCTCTGACGAGCCTGGGGGAGTATATCTTGTGTCTTCCCCACCGGAGGGGTATCTGGAGCGCATCTGGTTTGGGTCTGTAGATTCTCCACAGGTGCAGCTTGTCCATCAGCCAGAACATTTCGATCTCGCTCTTGGAGGCGGCGGTGGCCGTGTCGGGCAGTAGGTATCTCAGCCTGGCAAGAGGCTTGCTGTGGAAGGAGAGGACGAGCACTCTCTTCTCTGCATGGTGCGCTTTTATCATTTCGGCCAGCTTATCCGCTGCACGTTCGTCGTCCGGCTTGATCTCTATGTTCAGCCTGATGTTCGGGAACGCGGAGAAAACCTCCTCCAACGTTGGTATTGTGATTCCTTTGCCGCGGAACGGGAAAGTCTTTCCGCCGTCTGTGGAGAATCTGTATCCGGCGTCCAGGGACTTTATCTCGGCCAGGGTCATGTCCTTCACTTTTCCATGGCCGTTGGTGGTTCTGTCCACCGTCGAATCGTGTATCACCACCAGGTGTCCATCTTTTGTCAGATGCACGTCCATCTCCAGGACGTCCACGCCCATGCGGCGGGCGTTTCTGAACGCCACCAAGGTGTTTTCCGGGGCGAGCCCGGCACCACCCCGGTGTGCTATCACCAGTGGATGGTTCCCCTCGAAGAAAGGCTTCGGCTTTAGGGGTTTTATCGTCACCAGCCGGTAGAGCAGCAAAGCTGCCAGGATTATCAGCACAGAAAGCGCAATACGCATTGGGATATGCAAGTTCACCTCCGTCTCCTTGCTTTCGGCCTCCATTCAACCCTCCGTTGAGCTGTGTCAGTAAGCTCCTTCTCCCAGGATCACTTTCGGGATGGTGCGGAGCAATATGGTGAAATCGAGCCACAGGCTCCAGTTTTCCGCATAGTAGATGTCCAGCAGGACCATATCGTCGAAAGAGAGCCTGCTCCTGCCGCTTACCTGCCAGAGACCGGTGATCCCCGGCAGCACCTCCAATCTCTTCTTCTGCCACTCTTTGTACTGTGCCACTTCCTCTGGAATCGGTGGCCTTGGCCCTACGAGGCTCATATCGCCTTTCAAAACGTTGTAGAGCTGCGGCAATTCGTCCAGGCTCGTTCGTCTCAAGAACCTGCCAACGCGTGTGCGCCTGGGGTCGTCCCTCATCTTGAAGATGGGGCCATCGACTTCGTTGTGCGCCATCAGCTCTGGAAGCATTTCTTCGGCCCCCTTCACCATGGAGCGGAATTTGTAAATTGTGAAGGTCTTTCCCCTTCTGCCTACTCTTTTCTGCCTGAAGAACACCGGCCCCGGCGAATCCAGCTTTATGGCGATGGCTATCAGGCCCATCAGTGGAGAAAGCAGAACCAGGGCCAAGCTGGAGAAAGTCACGTCTATGGCGCGTTTCAGGAGCAGGTTCCATCCGTGTATCGAGATTTCCTTGAACCCTATCAACGGGATTCCGTTTATCTGTTGCAGGTCGAGCTTGTTGAGGCTCATCTGGTAGAAATCGGGCACGATCCTTGCCCTGACGTTCGCACGATTGCATTGGCTTATCAGTTTTATGATCTTTCGATGGTACTGCCATGGGAGGGTTATGAACACCTCCGAAACTCCTCCTTCTTCCAGTATTCTGGGAAGGTTGTCCAGAGAGCCCATGGCCTTGAATCTGCCGAGATCTTTGTTCCCTTTTTCCGGATTGTCGTCCACGAACCCGATGACCTGATATCCGAGCTCCGGCCTTGCGGCTATGGAGCGCATGAGCGCCCGCCCGACCTCCCCGGCACCTACGATCAACACTTTGTCTATCCCCACGCCTTTCTTCCGCATGTGGGCCATAAGCATGTGCTTGGCTGCCCTTGTGATCCCGAGGATCAGCACTATCAGGAAAGCGGCTTCCAGGAACAGGAGCCTGGAATAAGCCAGAGGGCGGTAGAAGAACGTCAATGCTATGAGCAGGATGATCCCGTTCGTAGTGCCGTTGAGGATCTTGTGAAATTCTTCCAGGAAACTCTCCCCTCGCTGGGGTGAATAGAGCCTTTCCAGGTTGAAGAGAATGAAAAGCAGCAAGGTAAGTATCAGGGATGCAGGAATATATCTGGAGTACGGCACGTAATTGGCAGGTTCTATGGCGCGGAACCATTGCAACTTGTACCGAATCCAGTACGCCAGGGCAAAAGATATGTTTATCAAGATCGCGTCGAATAGAATGAGCGCCCCGTGAATCCAGCGCTTCCAACGCTCGTAATTCATCTCGTTTCCCCGGTCAGAACCTTCCTGTAAGTGTCGACGGTCGCACGTGCGGTTTCCAGCCAGTCGAACTTCCCTGCCTGCCGGATTCCTTTTTCAGACAGTCGGGAGCGTAGAGATTCGTTCTTCCACAAAGAAACCATCGCTTGGGCCATGCTTTCTTCCTCTTCCGGCCGTATCAGGATCCCCGCATCTCCCACCACCTCCGGTATGGAGGAAGTGTTGCTCGCTATGACCGGCGTACCGCACGCCATCGCTTCGAGAACCGGAAGACCAAATCCCTCGAACAACGATGGGTAAATGAACATTCCAGCAGCATTGTACCACAAAGGCAGGTCTTCATCAGGTATGAATCCCGGGAAAATCACCCGGCCATCCATGTAAAGCTGGTGTACCGTGTCGAAGATGTCCTGATAGTACCATCCCCTCGCTCCTGCTATGATCAGCGGAGGAAGGGAGTGATCCATCTTGTAAGCCATGGAGTAGGCCCTCACGAGCCGAACCAGATTCTTCCTCGGCTCCAGAGTCCCAAGGTAGAGCAGGAAATCCTTCGGCAGACCCCATTTCCGCCTGAACGAATCCACCAGATCCTCCGACAGCGGGCGGAACCTCCGGGAGACTCCGCCGTATGCGATGGAGACCTTTTCCTCCGGGATTCCCCAGAACCTGACTATATCCTCTTTGGTGCTTCTGGAGATGGCAATTGCCATCTGAGCCTTCTTCAGTGTGATTCCGGTCATCAGGCTCAGGTAGAGCCTTTTGAGAGGATTGAAGGCTTCCGGGAACCGTTTGAAGCTGAGATCGTACACGGTGACCACCGTTCTTCCATGCCATGCGATGGGCCCGGCGAACGCCAGGGCGTGATAGATGTCGGGTGACACTTTCTTCAGCAGGAACGGCTGCACCGTCTGCTCCCACATTATCCGGACGGCGGGGTTGTCGGTAGGCCACCGCGTTCGGAACACCTCCAATTCCATCGGGAGGCTCGCCTTGTGGAGCCCGGTGAACACCTTGTACGAAAATTCTTCAGACGCCTCCGGAAGATTTCGGAGGAGCTGATATATGTAATTCTTTATGCCCGCGCTCCTATATCCTGCCTTGTCGGTCAGGAGGTGAGCGTTTAGGGCAACGACTTTCTTCATTACCACCTCGAAATTTCACTTCAGCTCTCGGACGCCGCACGCGGCCGAACCGAGATCGTAATCGTTTTCGACACGCCATCAAAGTATACCACTCGCGGGCGACAATGGAATAGAACCTGCCCGTCGCCTTTTCCGTTGGTCTGGCTTGCGCAGCTCGTGAAGTATGGTAAAATAGCCGTAGCAGGCCGACGGTCCTTCTCGTTTGTGAAACCGAAGGGAGGAATTGAAATGAGCAACGAAGAAAAAGAAAAGCTCCACGGAGCCGACATACCTCCGGAGCTTGCCAACATGCTGGAAAGCGAGGCGATTGCCATGGCGGATACGGAACCTGCCGCGGGCACCTTGCCGACTTCGGCGGGTGAAGAATACGAATCCGTGCCCCCTCCGAAGGCACCTCTGAGCGGAGGTGTGCCGCCTGCCGACGTCCTGCCGCCGAAACCTTCCTATACGCCGCAACCTTCCGGAACGGGCGCCGCAGTCACTTCTGCCGCCACAGGAAGCACCGCCGAGTCCACGGCAGAACTGCCTCCTCCCGGCCCTGGCCCCAGCGACATCAAGGAGGCCGAAAAGGAAAAGACTTCCGGCGGGAGACTGTCCGAGGAGAGGAAAAAAGAACTTCAGACGAGGATTGATCGTCTCTACAACGATGCAGTGAGATTCCTCGGGTCCAGGAAGGACCTTGCGGAAAGCGCCATGGAGCAGCTCAAGGAAGCCAGGGCTTCGCTCGATACGTCTCCGGCGGAGGCCGAGTACAAGATCTTCTGGGCCGCCGCCTTGATAAAGCGGGCTCAGAGCAGCCGTTCTTTCTCCAGCCGACTTGTGAGCTTCCTTGTGTTCCTGTACCAGCTCGCATGGCTGGCCCTGTTCGGGTTTGGATTTGTGGAGACTCTTTACTTTCAGGATTTCATCAGCAAGCACCTCGTGGGAACTACCACAGGGGCGTTGTCGGTGATGGTGTACGCCGATTTCTGGGCTTCCATCATGTGGGGCGGAATCGGTGGGTTGATAGGGGCCATGTACCATCTCTGGT
The DNA here is from genome assembly GCA_964516345.1 of uncultured Anaerolineae bacterium. Lineage (GTDB taxonomy): Bacteria > Chloroflexota > Anaerolineae > S016-19 > S016-19 > S016-19. The sequence continues at coordinate 223 of CAZEXY010000017.1, read as the reverse complement.
GGCACGTTTCCAAGCTCGAGGATTTCGACAAGAGCTACACCATGTGGTACATAGTTCAGCCGGTCATGGGGGCTATCCTTGGGGGGCTGATGTACCTTGTGATGGCTGCAGGCTTCCTTGCCATGAACATCGTCCCGCAGGAAAAGGACGTAATCCATGCACTTCCTTTGGTGCTGGCAGCCATAGCGGGATTCCGGCAGCTTTATGTGTACGAGTTGCTCGA
>CAZEXY010000016.1:0-31038 GCA_964516345.1 uncultured Anaerolineae bacterium | reverse complement strand
CCCCCTTTTGGTCTTTTTCCTGACGGTGTTGTCTGGCGGTCGCCTGCCATGCAGAAAGCCAGGTTAATTCGCCATCCGTATGACGTGTCAACTGGACAAAGTGCACACCCCGTTTGCAATCAACGCCGGCGCACAGTTCTACGATAGTGAAACGGACTCCTGAATACCGGAAATGAAGCCGGTGTTGGACGCTATATTGCACCCAGGTTGTGAAGATGGGGATGAACTGGCGATCCGGTTCCACTACCCGAATATCTCCACGTGCGAGCCGGAAGCGTCCTTGGTGACGTCGATCCGCACCTGAAACAGGTCCCTCAGCTCTTCGATATGGGTTATCACCAAGATTAGGGCGAAATCGTCCTTGATGGCGTTTATCGCCTCGACGAGCCTCATCCTTCCCACGGAATCCTGGGAGCCGAACCCTTCGTCGATTACCAGCGTTTGGAGCTGTGCTCCGGCCCGCCTGGCGAGTATCTTGCTCAGCGCCACCCTGAGCGCAAAATCCACCCTGAAAGCTTCACCCCCGGAGAACATCTCGTACTTCCTTGGTCCAAGCTCGTCGGAGATTATCACATCGAGAGTCTCCACGGCGCTTCCCTTCTTGGTTTCCCGCTGGGTCTCCAAGGCAAGCGACATACGCCCTCCGGTCATCCTCGAAAGCAACTGGTTGGCCTCTGCCTGGATCTCCGGTAAGGCTGATTCTATCACCAGCGCCTGGACGCCTTTCTTTCCGAAGGCCACCTGCAATTCTTTGTGCAATTCGATCTCTTCCTGCAATTCGTCCTTCTTTTTACGGAGGTCCTTGAGGCGCTCCTTTTGCTTTCGGATCGTGTCGAGCTGCTGCCGTGCTCTCATTAATTCGTCCCTTGCGGAAACCGTATCGTTCTCCAGTCGCTTGAGCTCCGATTCCTTCCTCCTGAGTTCATTCTGGGCGGCCGGGAGGTCTTTCGTCCCTTCCTCCATGGATTTTACCTGCTTCCGAAGCGATTCCACCTCTTCCTTCCATCTCGACGCCTGCGTTTCCCTCTGAGATAGCAGGCCCAAGTCCCGTTCGTATCTTTCCTCCGCCATTCTCAGTGCCGAGTACGCGTCCTCGATCCCTTTCAGTTCCTCGAGCCGCTTGCGGAGCTCGTCGTGTCTTTTCTGACTGTACCCCAGTTCCTTCAGCGCCTTCAACGCTTTGCTGCGTTCTCTCTGGGCCAGCTCGGCGTAGCTTTTTTCCTTCAGCTTTTCGTCGAGGCTGGAAAGCTGCTGGCGTCGTCTACGCAGTTCCTCTTCGGCCGTGTCGAGCCTTTTGAGCCTGCTCTCGAGATCGCTTAGCCTGCGCTGAGCGGTTTCTTTTCTGGAACGGATCTCCGCCTGAAGCTTCCGTATCTCCGCGGAGAGGGATTTAATCTCCTCGTCGATTCTTTCCATGTGCGCCCGGTTCTCTCGATACTTCTCCGTGAGTTCCCGTAGATCCGATTCGAAGTCCTCGAGAATCTTTGCTTTGTGTTCCTCCGTAAGCGGGCTGCCGCACACCGGACACACAGGGCTCTCGGATTCCTGGAGGAGTTTTGCTTTTTCCCTGATCTGCTTCTTTTCCTGCTTTATCTGAGATTCCACTGCATCCAGAGATCCGCGCTCTTTTTGCAGCTCCTGCTGACGGGTCAGCTTCTCGTTCAGGGATTCTTCCAGCGGTTCGATTTCGGCCATGGAGCGCTCCGCCTCTGCCTTTGCGCCGGCGATTTTCTCCCTTTCCGACAGCTCCTTTTCCAGCTCGTCGATCTTCTCCAGCAGGTTCTTTCGGTTGGCTTCCAATGCCGCCCTCGCCTCCGCTATCGTCTGCTCCTGGCGCGCCAGCGTCTTCTCGAGCTGAGATTTCCGCTGCAAAAGCTCGTTAAGCCGTTCGTACTCTGCCCTCGTAGAGGACCAGGCCTCGTACTTCTTCTCTATTTCTTCCTTCCCAGCGATTACGGCTTTTGCTTCCGCGATCCTGTCCTTCAGTGCTCGGATCTCCTCTTCGATTTCCCGCAGGTCCTTTTCGCGGTTGGAAAGGGTTCGTTTCTGATCGTCCAGCAGTTTCTTCCGCTCTTCCAGATACCTGACGGATTTCTTGAAAGCCTCGAACTCCCTTTCTGCATCCGTTAGCTTCTTTTTCAGCCTTGAGTATCGCTCGCCCGCTTTTCGCTCTTCTTCCTGCCAGTGTGCTTCTGCGCTTACCTCCTGTTCTATGGATTTCAATTCGCCTTCGACGAGCTGGAGTCTGGACTTTAGTTCGTTCAGCTCCTCTTTCGTGATTTCTTCGTATCGGCTGTAAATGTCCAGGTTGAGGATGTCGCCGAGGATTTCCTTTCGCCTGGATGGCGTTTGGGTTGTGAATTCGTTTGCCCTGCCCTGAAGGATGAACGCCGAGTTGATGAAAGTGTCGTAATCCATCCGGAGGAGATTCCTGATGTATTCCTCTCCATCCCGCACGCCTTCCGACATCAAGGAGAACTTCTCACCGTCGTGGGCGTAGACCGCCATGAAGCTATACCCGCTTTTCCCTCGCTTCTCCCTCCTGCGGACCACTTTGTAGAGCCTTCGATCTATCTCGAATTCGAGGGAAACCTCCATCTCCGTTTCGCCCATGTGGATGAGATCGTCGTCGCTTCTGGTGCGGGCCTTTCCCCAGAGTGCCCATGTGATCGAATCCAGAAGAGCGGATTTGCCGTTACCGTTGTCGCCGGCGAGGCAAGCCAGGTGAATGCCTCTGAAGTCCACTTCCACGGGCATCCGATAGGACATGAAATTGCGCAGATACAGCTTGCGAGGGATCATCGTCGTTCTCCCGGCAGCCAGACCTGTAGAGCAGATGGAACCACGGAGAACTCGGCTTCGGTGGACTCCACGTACTCACCGTCCAGTTCCATCTTCATCTTCGTTCCTCCCAAGCCTTTTACGGAAACGGATCGGCTTTCGTGGAAAGAGACTTCTCCGATCCTCGAATGCTGTCGTGCGTAGAGAAGCGGGAGCGAAACCAGCGCCTTTGCGAACGGCAGATGCCTGATCAGCACCACATCCAAAATCCCATCGTCCATTTTTGCGTCCGGGGCTATGGGGATTCCGCTGCCGAACGTAGATCCGTTGGCCACCGCTACCACCACCACCGGCCCGGCGAATATCTGCCCATCGTCCGTTTCCACCGAGACTCTGGCGGGGTTTGCGCTCCTCAGAGAATGGACCACTGCCATGAGGTACGTCCAGGGGTGTCTCTTCTCGTATTCGCGCACCTCTGCAACCACATCTCCACCAAGTCCGACGCTGCCCACGTTTGCAACGTATCTGATCTCTTCGTCGAGGCGCACTTTCATGAGGTCCACGCGGCGGAGGCCCAGAGATTTCAACCCGTCGAGTCTTGCTCCGTACCCGGACGGTAGTCCCAGCGACCTGCTCCAGTCTCCGCCGGTGCCTATCTGGAAAGGATAAACGGTCATTTCTTCCAGCAACCCAAGGCTGACCATAGCGTTGACAGTCCAGTGTACCGTTCCATCCCCTCCGACCGGCACCAGGAGTTTCACGCCGAGTTCGTGGGCGTTCTCCACGATCCTCTGAAAGTCGTCCGGGGAAGCCGTCATGTCGTAATATATCTCCGAAGAAAACCTTCTGAACTCCTCCAACAAGCGGGGGCGAAGACGTTCCCATTCCCGCCGCACACGCCAATGCCCGGCGTAGGGGTTGACGATGAACATCACTGGGTATTCTTTTTCCATCGGCGCTCCGTGAATCGTCCTGATTGCCCTCACCAGAGGGTGATTCTTCTTTCGTTCCCGTGCAAAAGCCGTTTGATATTTGGGCGAAGAGACCAAACCGCGGCGGCTCCCGCTATGGCGCTGAAACAAATCATGGCCGGATGCACAGCGTCGGGGAAGAGGAAGTGTGCGATCACCACCACCACGAATCCTCCTGCCGTTACGGTGAGCGTGGCCACTGATGCGTACCTGCTGAAGTAAAGCCCGATCAGTGCAAGCGCCACCACGACGCCCCCCACCAGAGGGTTCAAAGCAAAGAGTGCAGCCCCGGCGGTAATCCCCCCGGCTCCTCCCCTGAAATCGAGGAAGACGGACCAATTGTGTCCAATTACGGCAGCTCCCCCGGACAGCGCCGCTGCCAGCTCCGATCCGAAGATCCACCTGGTGAGCAGTACGGCGAGGATACCTTTCAGAATATCGCCCAGGATCGTGATCAGAGCTGCTTTGAGCCCTGCGGCTCTCCATACATTGGTCCCCCCGGTCCGGCCGCTTGCATGTTGTGTTACGTCGACGCCGTAAAATTTCCCGACGATGAAGCCGGATGGAACAGAACCCAGGAGGTATCCAATCAGAACGGATATCGCCAGTTGTAAGGGAAAGGAGAGTCCCATGTTGCAAAGCCTCCAAACAAAAAATCCCCCTGCTCGAGCGCAGGATGATTCGAGGAAAGTATACCAGAACATCCCGAGCAAACCAAGATTTATGTGTCCCGTGGCAGACGCCATCCTTTGGCAATTTCTGGGTGTGCAGACGATTGATTCGAGCAAAGGAAGGATTTTTAGGGTATAATTCTGGTGGCGTGAGTAATTTAACCCTGGTATGAAGGAAGCAAAAGGAGGAGGTGCCATGAAACGGAAGCTCGTACTGGTTGCGCTGCTCGTCGCCGTGACGCTTGGAGCGATGGCGGTGCTGGAAGGTTGTACCGGGAAGAAAACGCTCGGCCCGCTGGGAGGGCTCTCTGAGGGAACTCCCACACCCCTGCCTGCGCTCATACCTACATCTACGTCGAGCCCAATCCCAGCACAACCGACGGAAGTCCCGACGGAGGTTGTCAGCGCGCCGGCCCCGTCTCCCACCTCGCAGGCGCTACCCACGCCTACGGTAGAGCCGCCCACCCAAGCTGCCTGCGTACCTCAGGCGGCGTTCGTCATGGACATCACGGTGCCAGATGGAACCACTTTCATGCCCGGAAAGAGCTTCGACAAAGTATGGAGGTTCATGAACACCGGAGATTGCCCCTGGCCGGAGGGAACGATGCTTACGTTCGTTTCCGGAGACAAGCTGGGCGCTCCGGATCAGGCGCCTGCAGGCGCACCCCAGCCGGGGGCCACGACGGACGTGAGCGTGAACATGGTTGCTCCGGAGGAACCCGGAACGTACAAGGGTACCTGGAGGCTGGTGACGCCGGATGGTGTTTCCTTCGGGCCGGAAGTTTACGTCAAGATAGTCGTGAAGTCGCCGAGCCCGACGGCGACGGAGCAACCCGCTGCAACGGCCACACCGACACCGGTGCCTACCCAGGCCTGCGCCTCGAACCCGGACCCGATGTTCGATGATGTGATGAACTTTGCAGCCCTGGCCGAAATGCACCTTGGATGCCCCCAGGGTGGAGTGACTCACGTGCCCGGTGCGTTCCAGAAATTCTGGAGCGATGTGGAAAACCCCAATCCGCACATGCACCTGCCCGGGATCATGATCTGGAGAAAGGATCTCAAGAAAATCTACGTGATGTCCAGGTACAGCGATACCCAGAGATACGGAAATTTCGAGATCTACGACGACCTGTGGCACGAGGGGCTCCCGGAAGTCCCACCTGCATGTGCAGGGCTTACCCCGCCTCCGGGATACCAGATCCCGATTCGGGGATTCGGGAAAGTGTGGTGCGACAACGATCTGAAGGATGTGATCGGCTGGCCGAACCAGAAGGAGACCGGCGTGATGCTGGACATTCAGGTCATGGACAATGGGCTCCTCATAAGGACGAGCAACGGGTACAGGATAGCTCTGGAGATATCCACCCACAGGTGGACCTACCGACAATGATCTTTCGACGATTCGGTTGAGTCGACCAACGGCGGGACGCATGCGATCCCGCCGAAAATCTATATTCTTGCAAAGGAGGTTTTTGATGCAACCAGCCAGACGATTGCAAAACCTGCCGCCTTACGTCTTTGCGAGGCTCGGCAAAAGAATCAGGAAGCTCCAGGCAGAGGGAAAGGACATCATCAGGCTCGACATCGGCGCTCCGGATATGCCTCCGGCGGATTTCATCATAGAGGCTCTGAACCGCTCTGCAAAGGACCCGGGAAAGCACAGTTATGCTGGATACACTGGCACTCCGCAGCTCAGAAGCGCCCTGGCGCACTACTACAAAACCCGGTTCGACGTCGATCTCGACCCGGAGAAGGAAGTGCTCCCCCTCATAGGCTCGAAAGAGGGGATTGCCAACATGGCCCTGGCGTACCTCGATCCCGGTGATCTCGCGCTGGTTCCGGACCCAGGTTATCCTACCTACCGGATGGGAGCAAGGCTCGCCGGTGCGGAAACGTACCATATGCCGTTGCTTCCGGAAAACGATTTTCTGCCGGACCTGGATTCGATCCCGTCCGACGTTGCAGATCGAGCCAGGATCATGTGGATTTCCTACCCGAACAACCCGACCGGGGCTGTGGCTCCCATGGAGTTCTTCGAGCGGGCGCTGGACTTCGCCCGGAAACACGACATCCTCCTGTGCCACGACGCCCCCTACGTTGACGTAACCTATGACGGATACAAAGCACCGAGCCTGCTCCAGGTGCCGGGGGCGAAGGAAGTTGCGGTGGAGTTCAATTCCCTTTCCAAGAGCTACAACATGGCCGGATGGCGCGTGGGGGCGATCCTTGGGAACGGGGAAGCCGTCCAGGCGCTGCTCCAGGTGAAGAGCAACATCGATTCCGGAATCTTCCTACCGATCCAGGAGGCAGCGGTGGTTGCGCTGACCGGAGATCAATCCTGGCTTTCCGAAAGGAACGCCATATACCAGAGGCGCCGGGACATGATCCTCGAAACGCTGAGCCGGGTAGGGATGGAAGCCCGGAAGCCAAAAGCGACTTTGTACATATGGGCGAAGGTCCCAGAAGGATATACCTCAGAAGAATTTGCCAACGAATGGCTGGAAGGGATAGGCGTCAGCGTCACGCCGGGGTCGGCCTTTGGAGATTACGGCGAAGGATATATCCGGATTTCCGTGGGACAGCACACGGAAAAGATAGAGCAGGCGCTGGAGAGGATACGATCCTGGAAACCATCGCGTTGATTCCACGAAAACGGCGACTTGCAGGAAGACGGGGGCGGTCCATTGAGCCGCCCCTGCAGCATTTCGAACCTCCTTCGGTCTCTGGGACATTTACTGGTCATGGGGAGGGTCGAGGTTGTAAATGGCTCCGCACACATGGCACATCGGAGGATCGACATGATAATCGAGTGGAACGAAGAAAACGGCCTTCTGAGCAAGCTGTCGGTTCGAGATGGAGCTAATTGGGTCGTTTCTCCGGGAAAAGACGTGTTTCCTGTTTCGATTTTGAACGGCGGGGCCGCTGCGCCTCCCGCTTTCGATCGGATCGAAACGGAAAGCCGCGGGGGTGTGGAAAAGATCTCCGTGGTTTGGAACCTCGAGACCCTGGAACTGAGGGAAGAATACCTGCTCCACAGTGACGTGCTGAGCAGGCGCATCACCATCACGAACCGTGGGGGTTCCGTTGCAAAGGTGGACGGCGTCCGGCTTCTTCTCGGCGGATTCCACCACGGCGACCCCCGGAGGACGTTCTTCTCCTCGCCGGGAAACAACACACGTCCCCGCGTGCCGGTGGCCGCCTTGCCAGGAAGTCCCGGTGGCGCGCCGAACGTATATTTCGCCCCATCGGCGGAGTTCCGGTGGGATCAGCCTTTTGAAACAGCTCCGGACATGTCTTCCGGCATTCTGGGACTGCACGATCCGGCGTCCCGAGAATCCCTTCTGATCTGGTATTGGAGCGAGGTCGAAAACGCCGTGCCGGGCGTATCCAAAGCCGGAGAAGCCGTGTACCTGTACCACGACGTAGCCCTCGCGGCGTGGTTGAAGCCGGGAGAATCGGTGACCGGAGGCACTCAGTACCTGACGCTGCGAAAAGGTTCCTGGGAAGAAGCGCTGACGGCTTACAGGGATAGATTGCCCGCCCAGGGGCTGATTCCCCTCTACGGTCCTGAACCACCCGAATGGGTCAGGAACGCAGTAATCTTCGAAACCCACCCAGGGCTCTTCGGCGGGTTCGAAGGGTTGGAGAAAGAGATACCGCGCCTTGCCGCCACAGGGTTCAACGTACTGTACCTGATGCCCATCTGGGAGTACGACAACAAAAAAGGTGTACCATGGGACGGGAATTGGACCGGGACCGGGAGCCCGTACGCCATCAGGGATTTCGAAAAGCTCGACCCTGCCCTCGGCGCTCCGGAGGATTTCAGGAAACTGGTAGAATCCGCCCATGAGTACGGTATGAAAGTGCTGGTGGATTTCGTCTCCCAGGGATGCGCCAGGGACTCCAGGTACGTGATCGAGCACCCCGACTGGTTCGAGCGTGATGAAGAAGGGAACATGTTCTCCAGCCACGGGTGGAACGACACTTTCTCGTTCGATTGGGCGCACCCGTTCTTCCAGGAATACATGCTCGGATGGTCTCTATCGTTCCTGCGGGAGTTCGACGTGGACGGGTTCAGGGTCGATGCGCCGCACGGGAAAGAGCCGAACTGGGACAAGAACCTGTACAGAAGGCACGCAAGCGAATCCAACCTCGGGGTGCTCAGGCTTCTGGAGTGGCTGCAGGTGGAGATGAAGAGGATCAAACAGGATGCTGCTCTGTTGTGTGAAGCGTCCGGCCCTGTATTCGTGAAGAGCCACGATTTCTCCTACGATTACCCGGCCAGTGCGCAGTTCTTCTCGTTCCTGGAAGGTCGACTTTCTGCCGGCGAGTTGTGCGTCTGGCTCGAGGAACATTCCCTGACCCTGCCTCCCGGCGCCACGAGGGTCTGCTTCACGGAAACCCACGATACCAGGACGAACAAGCCTCCTTCGTATGCCATGAGAGGATCGGCGGCGGAGAAAGCCATGGTGGCTTCCATGGTGATGGCAGGTTTTCGTCCCATGATCTGGAGCGGTCAGGAGCAATCCGACCCCGACTTCTACAGACGATTGTTCGAGCTGGTGCAGAGGGAAGATTCCCTGAAATCTGGCGGCGTGGTACGGTGCGGTCAGGTGGATGTCGGCGATCCGGCGGGTTCGGATTCACCGGATGTGCCGGTGCTGGTTTTCGTGCGGGAAGAATTGATAGGCATCTCCAGCTTTCTACCGGAAAGGCGAACTTTTCGACTCAGGTTCCGGAATCTGCCCTGGATAGAGGAAGATTTCGTCTACCGGATTCTGGAAATGCTTTCCGGGGAATTCCTGGAGGAGTATGGGAAGGGAGAATGGCGGGGAGCGGAGGTGCTTTCCGGAATGGACCTGACACTCGATCCCTTCCGCCCGTATTTCCTGAAATTCGTGAGAACGGACGGCGTTTGAAAGGGGAGCATCGCCACCCGCATTGCTCGAAACCGCGCAGTTGTGAGAAGGCCGAGGGTTCGAAGCCCCGGCCTTTTTTACTTAGGAGTTACGCGGTTGGGGCAGTCAGTCGTTTTTGCACTCTTTTCTCGGGGGTCGAATCGGAGTAGGACTTACGCAGTTTATACGTTCTACCCACCTGAATTTCGTTCCATGCCCTCCGTTTCGTCGCAGGGGCCAGTTGCAGTGTCGAGTCCTATAAAGTCGTACCGGGGCAAGTTTCACAGAGTCTTCCGTTTTGGGGCAGAAACCCGCTGGATCAGGATTCTCCTGGGTAGGCGAGGGCAGTGCCCTCGCCTACCCATCGATTCACCTGGCTTTCTGCTCCAATCTGGAGTGGCATTTACCGTCCCTTGCTGGCAAAACCGGTACGCCTTCTCGAGACAAATGGACGGTATGACTTTACGAGATTCGACGCGCAGCTCGCCCCCTACCCGGCCGCTTCGGCATGACTAAAGAAAGGAATCAAACCGGCTCAACTGCGTAACTCCTATTGGAGAATGAGTGAATCAGCGGACAACGCCCTGTAGGGACGCAGCGGCGCTGCGCCCCTATTTGCTTGAACTGCGTAAGTCCTGTTACTTCTTCACCACGAGCCTGTAATGCGGCACCACCCCGATGTACTGAGGCGGCCAGTAGGAAAGCAGGGCCTTTCCAATGATGTACCTATCCTGCAATGGCCCCCATTCATGTGAGTCGCTGGAAAACGGTCTGTTGTCTCCGAGAACGTAGTATTCGTGCGGTCCCAGCCTGACCGGACCGGCGTTGTAATGGGCATGGTGGTAGCTGAAGTTCTCCACCAATCGATTGCCGTTGATGTACACAACCCCGTTTCTGATGCTCACGGTTTCCCCCGGAAGCCCGATGACCCTCTTGATGTAATCCCTCCTGGGGTTGAAAGGATATTTGAACACGATGACGTCCCCTCTTTGCGGCTTCCATTTGCACACGTGACGATCCACATGTAGTGATACCAGCTTCTCTCCCTGCCAGGGGATGTCGAGATCGATGTAAAGCCCGGGACAGTAAGCCCATCTGTTCACCATCAGATACTGCCCGTTGTGAAAATTGGGCTCCATGCTCTGCCCTTCGATCTTGAAGTTCTGGACCACGGATCGTATGGCAAAGAAGAGCAAAGCGCTCAGGACTACTATCTCTACAAGATCGAATAAAAAGGAAAAGAAGCCTTCTCCGGAATTCTTCGTCGTCATATCAGTTCGTCCATACCCCTGTTGCAATTCTTTCATCCTCCATCTACGAGTAGGAACTCACAGTCTGTGGCAAAGTTGAAGGAAAGCCCCGGGTTCAGGTCCGGGTTGCAATATCGGATATTCCAAGAAGCCGCACACCTTGAACCCGGCTTTGAGGTAGACCACGATGCCCGGATTCGTGGCTCCTGCTTCGGCCCGGACGAGCGCGACGGAACGAGTCCTGGCCCATGACATTGCCTCCCGCAGCAATCTCGAGCCGATCCCCCATCGGCGGTAGTTGGGCTTTACGAAAAGCTTGGTGATCAGGGCTGAATCGATATGTTTTTCCAGCTTGACTCCGCACACCCCAACCACCGTCCCCTGATCCATGGCTACCAGAAGTTCCGAATCGCCGGATATTGCCAGTGAGACGAAATCGCATTCGCCTCCATCGTGCTTCCTGTACAGCTCTTCCGCTTCCCGTGCTTCCGCTTCCGTGGCCGGCTTGTACACCAGCATGCGGGCCCTGAGCCATTCTCTGAGGGCCATCTTGCTGGTTTCGAAAGCAATTTTGTCCATGGGAAGCTCGTGCGGAGCGAAAAGCCGTGCATCCTGCGCATCGTCTCCGGCCCTGAGTTTACCTCCCGTTTTCCTGGCTGCGTAGAGTATCAGGACGCCGTGCAGCTCCCCTGGAGAACCAAAGGAATACACCCCAAGCAGGTTTTCGATTTCGATTTCCAGCCCGATCTCTTCCCTGGTTTCCCTGGCAGCGGCCTCCTCGGCGGTTTCGTCAGCTTCCACGTAACCCGAAGGGAGTGCCCATAGCCCCTTGCCCGGCTCGACGCCCCGCCTCACCAGGGCAACCTTCCCGTCCACCTCCACCAGCGCCCCGGCTGCTACGATCGGGTTCAGGTAGAACACATACCCGCACTTCGGGCAGACGTGTCTGATCCTGTCCCCGAACATCCTCTTTTCCAGCCTGGCACCACATCTCGGACAGTACTTGGGTTCTTCCATTTCCAAAACCGATATCCTCCAGCCGATGGTCCTGTATGTGGAGCACCGACGCCCACAACAAGAACCGTTAATGGAGTGCAGTTTATCATTTTTTACGGCGAGATGGAAGATGAAGCGGCGGAAACTATCGCCTGTTTGCCTCCTCCAGCCATCTTACCGCCAGGTAGGAAAGCAGCGCGCTGCCGATGGGCAATGCCCTTTCGTCGAGATCGAAAGTATCCGTGTGCAGCGCATGCACCTCGCCGCCGGGGGTTCTGACCCCGAGCCTTATGAAAACGCCTGGAACCTTCTGAGTGTAGAAAGAGAAGTCTTCCCCGCCCATGCGCATCTGGGCCTCCAGGACGTTGTCTTCCCCCAGTAGCGCACGCGCCTCTTTCATGACGAAGCTCGTGAGGTCGGGGTCGTTGACGAGCGGGACGGTTCCGTGGCGAAATTCCACCTCGTAACTCCCTCCCAGGGCTTCCGCAATCCTGCCGGCTTTCTCTATCTCTTCCTCTATCACGTTCCTGTCTTCCGTGTGGAAAGTTCGGATGGTGCCGACCATCGTCACCTCTCCGGCCAGGACGTTCGATTTCGTTCCCCCGTGTATCTTTCCTATGGTGACGACGGCCGGAGTAACAGGATCCAGCCTCCTCGAGACTATCTGGTGTACGGCGTTCACCACGTGCGCCGAAATGGCAATTGCATCCACGCCGTGATGAGGGTAGGCAGCGTGGCTCCGCTGGCCCTTGACCTTCAGCACGAACACGTCGGCTTCGGCCATCATCGGGCCGGGGCGTGTGGCGGCTTTTCCAACGCAAAGTTCGGGATCCACATGCTGCCCGAAGATCGCTTCGACGCCTTCAAGAGCGCCGTCCCTGATCATCAACAGCGCTCCACCTCCTTTTTCCTGTCCCTCTTCGTTCGGCTGGAAGAGGAACCGGACGCGTCCGGGCAGCCTGTCCTCTCGGCTCAGGTTGGAAATCAGTTCCACTGCCCCCAGCAACATGGCCGTGTGGGCGTCGTGCCCGCACGCGTGCATTTTCCCTTCGTGAAGCGAGCGGTACGGCACTTCGTTCTTCTCTGTGATCGGCAGTGCGTCCATATCGGCCCTGAGCGCCACAAGGTGCTCGCCTTCTCCCACATCCACCGTGATGCCGCTGATCCCTACGCCGGTCCTGGGTTCGACGCCCAGCTTCCTGAGCTCTTCGGCCACGTATGCAGCCGTCCATTCCAGATCGAACGCCAGCTCAGGGTGCTGGTGCAGCGTCCTCCTCCATTCCCGCAACTTCGGGAAAAGCTCCGAAGCCGACGCCCTGATTGCTTCGGGATTCATTTGTAATCTTCCCTCGGAGGCGAGAAAGAATCGAGCACCACGGTTTCCTCCAGGGCAACCCCCGTGTGAGCCACGTTTCCGGGAACGGTGATGCTGTCGCCCGGCTCCATCGAGAACTCTCTGCCTCCCACCACGAGCTTGAGCTTGCCGCTCAGGAGGTAAGTCACCTGTTCGTTCGGATGCTTGTGGTTCGGGATTTCGGCTCCCTTTGCGAGTTTGGTTTCCACCAGCATCACTTTGTCGCCGTAAGCGAGGGTTTTCCTGGCGATGCCGGGTGCCACATCGATCCAGCTCAGGTCCTTCTCCCTCACGAAGCTAATCGCCCCCGCAGGATTAAGTTCCTTGAGCCTTTCCAGCACTTCCTCGACGTGCCCGCGGACTTTCACTTTTCTCCACACGGCGGCTACTTTCCCTTCCGGGTCGATCAGGAAAGTGGTTCTGACGACCCCCATGTATTCCTTCCCGTACATCTTCTTGAGCTGCCAGACTCCGTAAGCTTCCATCACCTCGTGCTCCCGGTCGCTGAGCAGGGTTATCCTGAGGTCTTTCTTCACTATGAAATTGGCATGGCTTTTCACGGAATCGGGGCTCACCCCGAGGATGACGGCGCCGTGCTTTTCGAACTCCCTGACATACGCCGAAAAATCCTGAGCTTCCCTGGTACACCCGGAAGTGTTGTCCTTTGGGTAGAAGTACAGGACAACCCATTTTCCTCTAAACTGATCCAGACACACCTCTTCCCCCGACTGATTCGGCAAACAGAAATTCGGGGCTTTGCTCCCCACATCGAGGTTCAATACTTGCGACATAACACACCTCCATTCAGCTTTACTTTGATCGGCTTACCGAGTTGGTGGGATTTAGTATACCACCCCATCAGCAAGAAGCCGCAATCCGTTTCCGTTCTGAAAGAGATGATCTGAGACACACGAACCGTTTCTCCGGATTCCCATTGTTCCGGCGGATAGTAGGGATATCCCGGAATGTAGTCCCTCCCCTGGGACACTTTCTTCCCGTTCACGTCCAGAAGATGTATATACGCCACGGCTTTCGGCTCCATCCCGCCTGTGACCTTCCAGTAAGCGCCTACCTTCATCCTTCCGCTGGAGCTTTCGACCTTCACTCCCAGTAGCCTAAGCCTTCCCCCGAAATTCGCGTCGAGGCGGATCATATCGTCCGGCAGGCGCATCGGGAGGACTTTCTCCGTCCCATCCGGGCCATCCTGCATCTCGAAAGCTACCTGCATCTGCTCCATCTTCTTGATCGTGTAAACCGGTCTGCCGGAATCCAGGGCATGGCGGAAGACTTTTGCCACGTTGCTCCACTCTCTCGTGGGCACGATCAGCGGGTACAGAGGCTGCCATCCCGGTCGGCGGTGCTCCACGAGTTGGTAATAGTAGAGCGGCACCATCTCGTCCCTATCGTTCGTCACCAGAATCGAATCGTCGGGCAGTCGGAGCGAAAGCAGTTTCTCCCACTTCAGTTCGGTCTGATGGCTGTCGTGATAGTCCAGAAGGGAAGGTTGGTGAAGGGCAAGCAACGCTATTGCCGCCATCGATGCGGCAAGGACTCCGATTTTCTTCTCTCTGGGTGCGGCGGCGACCCAGCGGAGCCCGTATCCCGCCAGCAGCGCCATGAAGACCATCGGAGGGCCGTAGAAATCCCGGATGTCGCCTATGCCGTACAGCAAGTTGAATCCGAGAAAAGAAGCCAGACTTACAAGTACGATGCCTGCCATCGCCCATCGCCTGCGTACCAGCATCGCCAGAGCGCCAAGGCCTGCAAGCGCCAATCCTACGATGCCCGCCTGGGAGATCAAAATGCCCCATGCCTCCGGTAGTCTCGCCACGGCTTCGGACGGAACCAGGAGGTTCCCGGAGAATCGCGATCCTGAGACGAACTCGAGAAAACCCTTCAGAGACGGCTCGTAGAGATTCCACGAACCGGCTTTGCCGAGGTCGAGCTTCAGGTAGGAAAGATGAGGAGCCCGGATGGGAATGTAGACGTACAAAACCAGGGGGAGAAGGAGAGCGGCCAGGAGCCTGGGCCATGTTCTTTTGAAAAATCCAGCCCGGTTGCGGCCGAAGCTCGCGAGCACGCCTGCCACAAGTCCGGGCAGGAACAGCAACACCGTTCTATGGTGTGCGAGCCCGATGCCCAGAAGCAGCATCGACCAGAAGGCGAACCTTTCGTCTCCGCGCTCCAGCCAGGCCAGGGAGACCAGCAACAGAGCGGCGAGGATGGCTGCATGCATGGAGTACACCTCGGCCACCAGGGATTCCCGCTGGAAGATTGGTGAGAACAGGAGCACATACGCCGCAGCCAACCCGCCGGCGGTGCTCCACGCAGGCTCCTTCTCTCCCAGCGATGCCGTTGCAAGGTAGATTTCGCCCAAGGCCGCGGCTCCCCACAAGGAGGAAAACAGGTTCATCCGCCTCGCCACGTTCCCAAAGGGCAGCAGGTGGGACCACAACCCTCCCAGAATCGTGTAAAGCGGATACCCGGTCGGGTGGGCGACCCCCCAGATATACGGAACGAACTGGAATTCCCCGCTGTCCCCCGGCAACACCCCCGGAGCCGCCCTGAAGACCAATAGGAAGAAGCTGACCAGGAAGATCGCAAAAGCCACGTAAAGGTCGGCGGTTCGTATGTGATGCGTTGGAGACTCCCTACCGCTCATTGTTCGGCGCATGAGGTTCGAAACCCTGTACCTTGGAATCTTTACCCTTGAAGACCCCGGAAATCACGTGGACTGGCTTGGAGACCACGAAATTGATATGCCAGAAAACCCTGCCTATCGCCACGAGTACCGGGCGGGTCTTGCGCAAGACGGGAATGTGTGCGTAAGCAAGCGTGATGAGCACCGTCGTGATGGAGATGGCGAATTTCGTGAGATCTCCGATCTCTATGTGGGCGAAGTCCTCTATCATCAGTTCGATGCCGATGTTCATGATGAGGATATAGGCGGAATTGATGAGGATCGGCTCTTTCTCGACGAGCAGGGCAAATATGCCTGCTGCAAACCGCATGACGAGGATTCCTATTGCTACCCCGGTGAAGACGACCCAGAATTCGTCCGATATGGCTACGGCGGCTACCACGTTGTCGAGGCTGAAGATCAAATCGGAAAGCTCTACCACCAGCACTACCGACCAGAAGCCTTTCTGTGCTTTCCTGGCAAGCTTCTCGGAGAGCCCACCTTCGTGTACTCTCCCCGATTCGTCGGGATGCGGCCCTACGCTTGCCTCTCCAAGGTTCTCGAAGGCGATCTTCAGGAGGTACAGTGCCCCCAATAGTTTGAGCCACGGGTTCTCCACGATGAAAGTGGCCAGGAAGAGCATCAACCCCCTGCCGATGTAAGCCCCCAGCAGCCCGACCTTCAAAGCTGCCTGCTGCTGATTTCCCAGGAGCCTGTGAGCGTGGAGATGCACATGCTGCTTGAGGAACCTGGGCCATGGTATCGGCTCGTTTTTCGGCAGGTGCGATACGAGAGCTCCCAACACAACGGCGTTGTCTATGGAAAGTATCCCCTCCAGGAAGATCAGCTGGAGTATGATGGACACGATTCGGACTAACTGGGCATTCATCGTCGGCCTCTGATCTCAAATTTTGGCAATGTACAATGCCAAAATACCCGATAATCGCGATTTTGTCAACGCGGTTGGGTGCCGATGGGAGACGATCCGGTTCGAGCGCGGGGTAACACAGGTTGACTAATGCGGCGAAATCTTCCATAATTCAGATGGATGATTGCTCACGGGCGAACGCAGACGCCTCGTATAGAAATTGGAGGAAAGTCGGCGTGAGCCAACGTCATGGGCACCCAACGGCCAGAGGAGCCGGGAGGCTTCTCAGATCGGAAGAAATCCGAACGAGGAGGTGAGCGGCATGGTCAAGACCCTTTATTTCACACTCGAGACCAGGGGACACAACCATGTTATCGACATAACCGGCGAGGTCGAAAGAAAAGTTTCTCAGAGTGGGATCAAGAATGGGCTCGTCACCGTGTTCAGCCCAAGCTCCACCAGCGGCATCACCACCATCGAATTCGAATCGGGGGCGGTGGCCGATTTGCAGGCAGCGATAGAAAGGCTCATACCGAGCGCGATAGAGTATCAGCACAACCTTCGATGGGGGGATGGGAACGGGTATTCCCATGTGAGGGCTTCTTTGCTTGGTGCAAGCTTCACCGTTCCGCTGGTGGACGGAAGGCTCACGCTCGGTACATGGCAGCAGATAGTTTTCGTGGATTTCGACAACCGTCCACGACACAGGAACGTGGTGGTCCAGGTGGTGGGAGAATGAGGCTCACCCGGCTTTGATGAACCTCAGGAAGTGAGCGGCCAGGGATAGGAATATGAAGAACCCGCTGGCGTCGGTCACCGCCGTGACCAGGATCGACGACGCCAGCGCGGGATCCACTCCCAGCGACTGAAGTATAAGTGGCACCAACACTCCTACCATCGATCCTACGCTCAGGTTTCCCAGCAAAGCCAGCCCGAGCACGAGGCTGAGGTACAGATTCCCCCGCCACAGGTACACGCCTACCCCCACTGCGGTGCCGACCGCAATGCCGAGGGAGAGCCCTATGAGGAACTGCCGTGCCAGCACCCGCAACAGCGCCTTCGGCGTCAGCTTCCCGAGGGCGAGGGCGCGCACCGTCATCGCCACGTTCTGGCTGGCTGCGTTTCCTCCCTGTCCGGCCACCACCGATTGGAACAGAGCAAGGACCGCCGCCTGCGCGATTATGTTCTCGAACCGGCTGATCACCCACGATGCGAACAGAGCGGTTACCGTGTTGAGGTAGAGCCATGGGAGCCTGCCTCTGAGCTGTTCCATCAGCGGGCTCTCCGGGTCCAGGTCTTCATCCGATACATTCGCCAGGTGATAGATGTCCTCCGTAGCCTCCGATTCCAGCACGTCCACGATGTCGTCGTAAGTGATGACGCCGATGAGCCTCCGTTTTGAATCCACCACCGGAATCGCCGCCAGATCGTACTTCGCCATGATCCGGGCGACTTCTTCCTGGTCTTCGCCGGCTTCGACGGAGATCACGTCCGGATCCATGAGATCTTCCATGACCGTGTCGGGATTGGCTTTGATCAGATCCCGCAGATCGACCACGCCTACGAGCCTCCGTTCCTTGTCCACCACATACAGATAATAGGGCACTTCTGTGATGTCGCTGACCTGACGCAGGAAATCGATTGCCTGCGCCACCGTTGTGTAGCGCCGAAGGGCGATGTAAGTGGTGGTCATCAAACCACCGGCGGTTTCGTCGGGGTATCCGAGCAACGGGCGGACTTCGTCGGCGTCTTCCATTTCCGCCAGAGCCTCGGAGGCTCTCTCGGGAGGCATGTCGCCCAGCAAGTCTGCTGCTTCGTCCGGCTCCATTTCGTCCAGGACGTCGGCGAGTTTGTCGGTGCTTATCCCTTCGGCAGCCTCCAGGGCTTCTTCATCGTCCAGTTCTTCCAGCAGATCTGCAAGGGTGGATATGTCCAGATGGGTGAGCAGCGTCCTCTGGTGTTCGTCGTCCAGCTTGTTGAACAACTCGGCCCTATCGGCCGGATGCAGGTTGAGCCACAGCGCGATGGCTTCATGCACCCGCCCTTGCTCCAGGGCTTGCTCTACTCTGTATTTTTGAAGCTCCAAGGTCTTCTGCGTCACTTCCACGTTCCCATTGCTCCTTTCGGGACGCTACTTTTGCGCTTTTTCGGCCCACAATATGGCCAGAGAAACGATGGCGCCGAGAGTCAACAGGGCGAGCAATTTGTACAGCCTCGTGCTGATGCCCAGGGCCAGCGCTCCGGCGGCGGCGGAGTAAAGATAATACCCCAACACTATTTGCCTCTGGGAGAACCCCAGGTCCTGCAACCGGTAATGGAAATGCCATCGGTCGGCGCTCATGGGAGACCTGCGGGCGCGCCACCTTCGCCAGATCAGCCATGCCACGTCGAGTATGGGCAGGCTCATTACCGCCAGCACCGTTGCGACTTTCGCCCCGGCGATTATGCCCAGCGCCCCGAGGGAATATCCCAGGAAGTACGATCCGTTGCTCCCGAGGAACACTCTGGCCGGGTGGAAATTGTGCGGGAGGAACCCGATGGCTGCTCCGAGCATGATCAAAGTGACGATGGCGACGCTGGTTTGCCCCTGGCGCAACATGTGGATGGTCAGGATGGCACAAAGTATTGCTCCTACGCCGGTAGCCAATCCATCGAGTCCGTCGAGAAAGTTCACCGTGTTCACCATCCCCACGATCCAGAACACCGTCAGCGCCACCACGATGGGCCAGGGGAACACCACCTGGCGGTTTGTAAGCGGGTTGTTCACCCTCTGGATGATGATCAGGAAGGGGACTGACAGCGCCCCTACCGCTGTCTGCACGGCAAGCTGCACCTTCGGACTGAGGTCGTACCTGTCGTCTGCGAGGCCGGCCAGGAAGATGATCGTCCCTCCGATCAGGAGCCCAAGCAGGCGAACCGGCTCCTTCGGGTCGAACCTCGGTGGTAGCCAACCGCGGGGAATTACGAACAAAAGCAACGCCGGTACGGTAAAAGCCGTGAAAACGGCAATCCCGCCGGTTCGCGGGATCGCTCCGAAGTGCTTTCTCCTTCCTCCCGGAACGTCGACGAGCCCCATTCGCTTTCCAAGCCCTGCTGCAACCGGTGTCAGCAGAAAGGAGAGCGAAAGAGAAAAGGCGAAGAGGACGGCAAAGGTTATTTCGTAAATCAACTTGTCCTCCCGACTCCTTTCTCACAAGAAAAAAGCCCAGCAGACTTGCGATGAGTCTGTCCGGGCCAGTGTGCAAATCTGTGAGCCGTGCAGGACTCGAACCTGCAACCCGCTGATTAAGAGTCAGCTGCTCTACCAATTGAGCTAACGGCCCCTGTAACCTGCACCATTGTACACAAAGCGCCCGGCCATGTCAAAAAATTCGACCGCCACTTGGTCAACTTCGTCCGTTCAAGAACTCGTAGACCCCATTGCAGACGGGACAATCCGGATTCTTGGGTGGAAGTGCGAGTTTTTCCCAGGAATTGCTCCACAGATCCACATAGAGAAGTCCGTCGTTTGGGGTCCCTTTTTGCGCAAGGAGCTTCAATCCTTCCGACGCTGCGAACGAGGACATGAGTCTGACGATGGGCGCCACTATCCCCACCGTCTCTGCCGTCAGCACCTCCCCGGAAGGAGGTTCCATCCCAAGCACACATCGAATGCATGGGGTCTTCCCTGGGATGAAAGTGGCGGACATGCCGTAAGCGCCGGCCACTCCGGTGTAGACCCACGGTATCCCCAGCTTGAAGCAGGCATCGTTGATGAGATACCGGGCACCGAAGTTGTCCGTGCAATCGAGCACCAGGTCGATCCCGTCCAGGAGATCGAGCGCGTTCGATGGGGTCAGTTCGTCCACCACGGGTTGTACTTCGACTGTGCTGTTTATCGATTCGAGCTTCCTTGCGGCAGCGATCGCCTTGCTCCGACCCTCCCGCACGTCTTCTTCGTCGAACAAAGCCTGACGCTGCAAATTGCTGAGCTCCACGGTGTCCGCGTCCACAAGCCTGACGAATCCAACGCCGGAGCGGACGAGGATTTCCGCTGCGTGGGAGCCCAGCGCGCCTACGCCGATTACCGCAACCCGAGATTTCAGCAGGCGCTGCTGTCCTTCCTCTCCTATCCCAGAGAACATGATTTGTCGTGAGTAGCGCTCCCGCAACAGGTCGTCCATGTGCTCCCTCGGCCGGGTTCACGGAATCACAAGCTTCTGGCCAGCGTAGATCGTGTTCGGGTCGGTTATGTTGTTGGCTTTCATCAACGCTTTGTAATCCACCCCATATTTGGCCGCTATTCCAAGCAGGGTTTCTCCGGGTTGAACCACATGCACCCGTGTTGCTCCCGGGGCGGGTATGGTCAAGACCTGCCCGACGTAGATGGCGTTGGGGTTCTTCAGCCCATTGGCAGCGATTATCGATTCTATGGAAACGCCGAATTTTTGAGATATGGACGAAAGCGTATCCCCGGGCTGTACGGTGTACTTGGTAGGAGCTTGCGTATTTACTGCTTGCTGGCCCGGTTGGGTGGGTTTCGGGGTTGGCTTGGCCTTGGTTGGAACGCTCGTTGGAGCCGGGGTCTCAGTGGGTGCCGACCCTCCGGGGGAGATCACCATGGGCTCCGAATGCGGCGTGAAAGTGGGTAGTGGTGTACGGGTGGGTACCGGGTGGGCGGTCCGCTTGCCTCCGAAGATGACCCACGTCGTTATACCCACTATGTAGAGGATCAGGGCTATGGCTATCCCAACGGCTACCTTTAGCCACAGCGGTGTAGGTTCCTGAGGTTCGGTATTGCTGAAGTCTTCTTCCATGATCGTTCTCCGGTTGCCAACGGCTTTTACTTGAGATATATCCCAAAGGATTTGGGATATATCTTGGGATATCCGATCTAACCCAATCTGCGACGAAGAAAAGGTCGATGGATCCTTCCTTTGACGGCTTTCATTATAACAGAGAGTGCTTTCGTGGAAAAATCAGCGGAAATCGGGGGATTTCGTCCAACCGTTCATCGATTTGTCCGGTTCTTGACTCGCACGGCACAGAGTGTTAGAATTTTGATGGCGTAATAGTAGAGTCACAGTATCTCATTAGCCAGAGGAGGCTTTTGGGCGTATGTAATGGGACGCAGCCGGAATTGCGTGGAAGTGTACTGCGTTCCACCGCTGTGGATTACACAAGGAGGTGTAGAAAATGAAGAACATTCTCGTGAAGGATTGGATGACCAAAAAGGTCATAACCGTCGCCCCTGAAACCTCCCTCCCCGACGCCCATCGCTTGATGAAGCTGAACCACATCCGCCGTCTTCCGGTGGTGGACAAGAAAGGCAAGCTCATGGGTATAGTCACCATTGGAGACATTCGAGAAGCTTCTCCTTCCGACGCCACCACTCTCAGCGTCTGGGAACTGCACTACCTGCTTTCCAAGCTTACGGTCGGCAAGATCATGACGCCGAACCCCATAACCATTACTCCTGAGACCACCATACGGGACGCCGCAAAGCTGATGCTCGAGCACAAAATCGGCGGATTGCCGGTCGTAGACGAGAACGGCAAGGTGGTGGGCATAATCACTGAGTCGGATATCTTCCGCTTGCTGGTGGAAGAGCTTAGCGAGTGTGACGTGACGCTCGAGAAGAAATGAGCTTGGGCTGAACAAAGGCCTTCCCCGGGGAAGGCCTTTGTTGCCAGATAAGGGAGCGGTTCGCTCCCTGACGCTCCGGTTCTTTGGAGCGGGAAGATCTGTGAGAGAGGAGGAGAGAACGATGCGTAAGTGGTTGATTTTCCTACTGGTCATTGCGATGGTTGTGCCGCTGGCCGCGTGCGGCGGCAAGGCAACCCCTACCAAGGCGCCTGCGCCCACTAAGGCGCCAGCTGCCACGAAGGCTCCTGCCGCCACCAAGGCACCGGCAGCCACGAAAGCCCCGGCCGCAGCGGGCAAGACGAAGACCCTGACGATAGGGTTCACGGCGTCGGAGACCGGCAAGTACAACGTGGAGTCCACGGGGCAGTTGCTCGGCCTGAAGCTGTGGGCGAAAGCGGTCAACGATGCAGGCGGCCTCAAGCTTGCGGATGGGAACACCTACAAGATCAACCTCAAGTGGTACGACGACGAGAGCAAGAAAGAGCGGGTGCAGCAGCTCTACACCAGGCTGATCAACGATGACAAAGTGGATCTGCTCATCAGCCCGTACTCCAGCGGTCTGACGGCTGCTGCCGCAGTCATCGCCGAGCAGTACGGGAAGGTGATGGTAGCCACCGGTGCAGCCAGCGATGCGATCTTCAAGCAGGGGTACGAGCACGTGTTCCAGCTCTACACCCCGGCCAGCCGGTACCTGACCAGCGTGCTGGATCTGCTGAAGGCGAAGGATCCGAATGCGAAGAAAGTGGCCATCGTGTACGAGAAGAGCAAGTTTGCTACGGCGGTGGCTCAGGGAGCGAAGGCATACGCCGAGAAGAACGGCTTCGATGTGGTGATGTTCGAAGGGTACGATGCAGGCACCAGCGACTTTGGGCCGTTCATCAACAAGATCATGGCTGCGAAGCCTGACGCCATCATCGGCGGCGGGCACTTCCAGGACGGTTCCACCTTTGCCAAGCAGCTTTACGAGAAGAAAGTTCCTGTGAAGCTGGTGGGTATCCTGGTTGCTCCTTCCAGCCCCAAGTTCGCAGAGCTCGGAGATGCGGCGGTTGGAGTGATGGCTCCTGCGCAGTGGGCTATCGGGGCCAAGTACTCGCCTGAGACGGCGAAAGCTGCGGGGTTCGAGTGGTTTGGTCCTTCCGGTGAGGAAGTGGTGAAGGCATTTGCCGGAGCAGGCGTGAAAGAGCCCAGCTACCAGGCGGCAGGTGGTTACGCGGCGGGGCTGATTCTGCAGAAAGCGTTGCTGAACGCCGGATCGCCTGACAGCGAGAAGGTGAAGAAGGCTCTGGAGGACATGAAGGTAATGACCTTCTACGGCACCTATCAGGTGGACAAGAGCGAGGCGGCGCACGGCCTTCAGATTGCCCACGACATGGTGGTGATCCAGTGGCAGAAGGTCAACGGCAAGCTGGACAAATACATCGTCTGGCCTGAGGCAGCCAAGACCCGCGAGGCTATCTACCCACTCCGATCCGGTCAAGCAGGCGCTGCCGTCCCGGCGGGCAAGGCGAAGACCCTGACGATAGGGTTCACGGCGTCGGAGACCGGCAAGTACAACGTGGAGTCCACGGGGCAGTTGCTCGGCCTGAAGCTGTGGGCGAAAGCGGTCAACGATGCAGGCGGCCTCAAGCTTGCGGATGGGAACACCTACAAGATCAACCTCAAGTGGTACGACGACGAGAGCAAGAAAGAGCGGGTGCAGCAGCTCTACACCAGGCTGATCAACGATGACAAAGTGGATCTGCTCATCAGCCCGTACTCCAGCGGTCTGACGGCTGCTGCCGCAGTCATCGCCGAGCAGTACGGGAAGGTGATGGTAGCCACCGGTGCAGCCAGCGATGCGATCTTCAAGCAGGGGTACGAGCACGTGTTCCAGCTCTACACCCCGGCCAGCCGGTACCTGACCAGCGTGCTGGATCTGCTGAAGGCGAAGGATCCGAATGCGAAGAAAGTGGCCATCGTGTACGAGAAGAGCAAGTTTGCTACGGCGGTGGCTCAGGGAGCGAAGGCATACGCCGAGAAGAACGGCTTCGATGTGGTGATGTTCGAAGGGTACGATGCAGGCACCAGCGACTTTGGGCCGTTCATCAACAAGATCATGGCTGCGAAGCCTGACGCCATCATCGGCGGCGGGCACTTCCAGGACGGTTCCACCTTTGCCAAGCAGCTTTACGAGAAGAAAGTTCCTGTGAAGCTGGTGGGTATCCTGGTTGCTCCTTCCAGCCCCAAGTTCGCAGAGCTCGGAGATGCGGCGGTTGGAGTGATGGCTCCTGCGCAGTGGGCTATCGGGGCCAAGTACTCGCCTGAGACGGCGAAAGCTGCGGGGTTCGAGTGGTTTGGTCCTTCCGGTGAGGAAGTGGTGAAGGCATTTGCCGGAGCAGGCGTGAAAGAGCCCAGCTACCAGGCGGCAGGTGGTTACGCGGCGGGGCTGATTCTGCAGAAAGCGTTGCTGAACGCCGGATCGCCTGACAGCGAGAAGGTGAAGAAGGCTCTGGAGGACATGAAGGTAATGACCTTCTACGGCACCTATCAGGTGGACAAGAGCGAGGCGGCGCACGGCCTTCAGATTGCCCACGACATGGTGGTGATCCAGTGGCAGAAGGTCAACGGCAAGCTGGACAAATACATCGTCTGGCCTGAATCGGCGAAGACCCGTGAGGCGATCTACCCGCTCCGGTGACAAAATCGGCTCTGTAGCAGATGATACCATGTGAGCCCTTCCCCGGAAGGGCTCACGGTCAAATTACAGGAGGTTCTCGTCTATGTCGATACACTTGACAGCACTGATCGCATCGCTGGTCGACGGGCTGTTGATGGGGTTCGTCTACGGCCTGGCGGCCATGGGATTGACCCTGATCTGGGGCGTCATGGAGGTGATCAACCTCTCCCACGGGGCCCTGATCGCCCTGGGTATGTTCGGGGCGTTGCTGGCGGTGCAGGCTCTTGGGTTGTACCCTTATCTTGCTTTCATCCTGGTGGCTGTGATTGGTCTGGTCCTTGGGATAATAATCTACGGAATAGCCATCCACCGAATCCTGGATGCCCCTGACCTGACGACGCTCCTTTCCACTTTCGCCGTCAGCATGATCATCATAGGAGCAGGCACAGCCATCTTCACCACCTCTCCGAGGAACATCGATTTCAGCCTGGGTTCGATAAACATCGGGACGGCAACGATCCTCTGGACGAAGATCGTGGCGGCGCTCCTTTCCATCCTGGCGACGATCTTGCTGTACCTGTTCCTGTACAGAACCAGGACGGGTAAGTCGATCCGGGCTGTGTCCAACAACCGGGATGCGGCGGAGCTTATGGGGATACCATCCACCCGCATCCTTGCCCTCAGCTTCGGCATCGGGACGCTGCTGGCGATGAGTTCCGGAGCCTTGATTGCCACTCTGTTCCCGTTCAACATACTTTCGGGAGGTGGTTACGAGCTCAAGAGCTTCGTGATAGGGGTCATGGGAGGGCTTGGCAACCCGGCAGGCTCCCTGGCGGGCGGGCTGATCCTCGGGTTCATCGAGGGTCTGATCCCTAACTTCATGGACACGAGCTGGACGCCGGTCATCGAATTTGCCCTCTTCGTGTTGATTCTGCTGGTGAAACCGCAAGGACTCTTTGGATCAGAGGAATAGCCATGAAACGAATAGCAAAATCGCCATTTCTGTGGATAGGGTTGGTCGTCCTTGCCGCTTTCTCCCTCTGGCCCGTGGCGACCCACAACCCGACTTTGAGGGAAGAACTCTTCCTCATCCTGATGTTCATCACCATGGCCCTGAGCCTCAATATCATTCTGGGGTTCACGGGGTACGTAAACTTCGGTCACATCGTCTTCTTCGGCCTCGGCGGATATATGGGAATCTACGTGATGAGCAAGCTGCATTGGGGGATCTTCCCGGCCATGCTCATCGGCGGGATAAGCGCCTCGCTCCTGGCCTTCCTGCTGGGGCTGGTGATCCTGAGGCTCAGGGGCGCCTATTTCGCGCTGGCGACCATCGGCATCAACGAGATGATGCTGGCGTTCGTGGCCAATTTCAAGCCGTTCGGCGCCGGAACCGGCCTGGTGCTGAATTTCCGGGTGTACAAACTGTACGGCGGTCCTGGGAAGGCGCTCTGGATGGCCTACATGCTCCTGGTGGCTGTGACGCTGATCGCTTTCGTCGCCGTCTTCGCCATAGAGAAATCGAAGTTCGGCCTGGGGCTGATGGTGATCCGGGAGGACGAGGACGCGGCGATGGTCATGGGCATCCCAACGCCGACTTTCAAGAACCTGGCTTACACGGCGTCGGCGTTCCTGCCGGGCATCCTGGGGGTGCTCTACTTCTTCAAGAACGGAAACATCGAGCCGGGTGAGGCGTTCAACCTGGAGATGTCCATCGAGGTGCTGGTGATGATCATGCTCGGCGGGTTCGGCACCGTCAGCGGGCCGCTCATCGGGGCCGCACTCTACGAGGAGATGAGAAGCTACCTGATCGTGAATCCGCTGCTCCAGAGCATGCACCTGGTGATCGCAGGGGTGCTCCTGCTGGCGATCATCCTCTTCGTGCCCGTTGGGGTCGTGGGGTGGATCAGGCAGCGCATCCCGTCTGTGAGGAGGTATCTGGAATGAACGATCAAGTCATCCTGGAAGTGGAAAACGTGACGAAGAACTTCGGCGGCCTCACCGCGGTGGACAACGTCTCGCTGAAGCTGCACAAGGGGGAGATCCTG
The DNA here is from genome assembly GCA_964516345.1 of uncultured Anaerolineae bacterium. GTDB lineage: Bacteria > Chloroflexota > Anaerolineae > S016-19 > S016-19 > S016-19. Next base: position 4,237 of record CAZEXY010000016.1, on the reverse strand, counting down.
GGGCTGATCGGCCCGAACGGCGCAGGCAAGACCACATTGTTCAACGTCATCAGCGGCGTGTTCCCGCCCTCCTCCGGACGTTATCGGTTCATGGGGAAGGACATAACCGGTCTGCCGGCGTACAAGATCGCACGGCTCGGGATCGCCAGGACGCATCAGGTGGTGCGCCCGCTCAACGAACTGACGGTTCTGGAGAACGTCACCGCCGGAGCGTGCTTCGGTCGTGAGAACCAATCTCTCAACGATGCGGAGGAGACCGCGCTGGCGGTGTTGAACCAGGTGGGGCTGCTGGGGAAGAAAGACGTTCTGGCGGCGAAGCTCAACCTGCCGGAGAAGAAACGGCTGGAGCTCGCCAGGGCGCTGGCTGCCAAGCCTTACGTTCTCCTGCTGGACGAAGTGCTGGCCGGGCTGAACCCGACGGAAGTCGCCAGCATGCTGGAGGTGATTCAGGGGATCAGGCTGAGCGGCGTGACGATCCTGATGATCGAGCACCTTATGCACGCCATCATGCGGATATCGGACAGGATCATCGTGCTGGATTACGGCCGTAAGATCGCCGAGGGGAGCCCCAAGGAGGTGGTTAACGACCCGAAAGTGATCGAAGCGTATTTGGGCGACCCGAAAGTCGCGCAGGCGCTGGCCGCCGAGAGGGAGGGATGACCATGGGAACGATGCTCGAACTTCAAAACGTCTCCTCCGGATACGGAGAGGTTCAGGTCCTCTGGGACATCTCCATGAAGCTGGAAGAAGGACAATTGACCACCCTCATCGGTTCCAACGGCGCAGGCAAGACCACCACGCTTCGTACCATCATGCACCTGATAAAGCCGTGGAGCGGGAAAATCTTCTTCAAAGGGGAGGACGTCACCAACAAATCCGCCCACGCCAAAGCAGCCTCCGGCCTCGTCCTGGTTCCGGAAGGGCGCCAGCTCTTCACCAACATGAGCGTTCGGGAGAACCTGGAGATGGGCGCGTTCTCCGATCGGGCGAGGAAGAAGATGAAGGAGAACATCGAGCGGGTCTTCGAGCTTTTCCCGAGGCTGAAGGAGCGGGAGAAGCAAAAAGCCGGCACCCTCTCCGGCGGCGAACAGCAGATGCTTGCCATCGGGCGGGGCATCATGGCGGAGCCGGACGTGCTCATGTTCGACGAACCTTCCCTGGGCCTCGCCCCGATCCTGGTGCAGGAGCTTTTCACCATCATCGGCGAACTGAAGAAGCAGAACATGACCATGCTGCTGGTGGAACAGAACGTGCACCTGGCCCTGACGGTCAGCGATTACGCTTACGTCCTGGCCAACGGCAGGATCGAGATAGAAGGCGAAGCCTCCAAGGTTCAAGAGATGGATTCCATCCGGAAGGCATACCTGGGGCTGTGAGCCACAAAGTACGTGGGTCGGAATTCGAAGGGCGGGCCACATCGCCCGCCCTTTTCGTTACATCAGCAAGGGAACGAGCACGTGCAGTACCAGATCGCCGGTGAAATGCGCCACCATGGCGGATTCGAGCCCTTTCTTCCAGTAGAGCCATCCGGCGACGAGCCCGTAGATACCGTTCAGGATGATGGCCCTCAGCACAATCGTCCCCGTCAGCTCGGTCAGAGCAGCCGTGGCCGGCAGATGTCCCAACCCGAAGAGCACGGCCGATATCGAGATGGCCAGCCACATCTCGGCGGACGAAGGGGAGCGGTCGAGCATGCGCTTGATCAGCCTCAAGCCCCAGGCGATCAGAGTCATCAGGAACAGCCTGAAGACGATTTCCTCCGCGATTCCGCCATAGAACGCTGCCAGGAATCCCTGCCAGGCCGGAGGCGAGGCGTTCGGCGATTTTATCGACACGCCGGCTATGCCGAAAGCAATGTCCGCCGCTGCTACGAATCCGGCCACCAAAACCCCGATCACCACGGAGACGGCAATCGTCTTCCGGGCTTCCCGTCCGAAAGGCTCCCCTCTAAGCGCGGATTCCAGCATCGGCAGGCCCAGCCCCATTTGCCTCGCAAAGTACAGCCCGGCGATGATGAGCACGGCGAACAAGAGTGTGTTCTCGGCCATCTGCAGAATGAGCAGCTCCCAGATGGGCATGGGTAGCTTCACTTTCTTCAGGATATCTGCCTCCAGCGTCATGACGTAGGGAATCACGGCCGCAATGCTCGCCACCGAAGCAGCGAGCAATATCGCAAATTCCTCCCAGAAGAGTTTGTCGTTCATCGTTCGACCTTCACGATTCACCGGAAAGCGTCCGAGCCTGTCCGGTGCTTCGACGTGAGGCTTCCACTGCTTCCCCACCCATCGAAGCCATACCCATCAGACCACCCAGGTTCATCGTCTCCACGGCGCTGCTTGGCACGATCACCAAAGCTCCCTTTTCCTTGAGCCCTTCGAACAGCATGTTCATGGCACGCAGATGCAAGGCGACTGGGTTGCCTTCGTACATCTTCGAAGCCTCGGCGAAGCTCTGAGCGATCTGTTTCTCCGATTCGCCCAGTATCACCCGCGCCTGGCGCTCCCGTTCGGCCTGTGCTCTGCGGCTCATGGCATCCTCGAGATCCGACGGGATGATGACATCACGAATCTCCACGGACTGCACGCTCACGCCCCAGGGGGTGGTTCGCTCGTCGATGACCTTCTGAAGTTCGGCGTCCATTTTGTCCCGACCGACCAGGATGTCGGCGAGTTCCATCTTACCGATAATCTCCCTGAGGGCGGTTTGCGCAGCCCAGGAAACCGCGCTTTTGTAATCGTTCACCTCCAAAGCGGCTTTTTCGGCATCCCACACCATCCAGAAAAGAACGGCGTCGACGTCTACCGGAACGGTGTCCTTGGTCAGGGTCCTCTCGGCCCGGAAGGGAGTCACCATGATCCTGTGATCGATCCAGCTTGCGATGGAATCCAACACCGGAACCACCCAGAACAGCCCCGGTCCATACAGCCCGCGAAACTTGCCCATCCTGAGCACCACGGCTTTCTCCCACTGGTTGGCCATCTTCAGTCCAAAGAGCACGTACAGAGCCTCTATCGTCAGGCCGACATCCAGCGCCACCAGCAACCCCTGTGGAACCCTGCTCTGTAGCAGTGCCGAGCCAACCACGACGATGCCCATGATTACCAGGAACCAGAAAATCGCCAGCGGATTCAGCCTGACCGTGGAGGACGGTTTCCTCCTCTGCCACTCCAGAGAAGTATCCTTCGAGGGATCTTTTTTCCTGTCGGCTTTGGTTTTGTTCATTTCTTACCTCCTTGATTCGGGATCATCTTTTCTCTCAAGAGCATCTTTTATGAGCTTCTCTATTTCTCCCCTCGAGAGCCCCAGCTCCAGGGCTCCCGAGACGCACTTGTCGATCGTTTCTTCCGCGATTTCACGCTTCAATTCATCCGGCGCCAGTTTTGCTCCCGGCTCCAGCACGAATGTACCTCTGCCGTGCTGTACCGATATCAGGCCTTCTTCGTCGAGCATCCTGTAGGCTCTTGCAACGGTGTTGAAATTGACCCGTGTGTCAGCGGCCAGCTGCCTGACCGTCGGAAGTTGATCTCCTGGACGCAAGCGCCCTGTGGCAATCAAGAATCGAATTTGGTCCCTGATCTGCTCCGTGATCGGCTCCCTCGATCTGAAATCGATCTCTATTGTCAGTGGTTTGACTTTTGGGCCTTCACCCTCAGAGAAATATCCGGACTTACCCGCCATTTTTCGGCTCTCTTATTGTATCATTGTATCTAAGTATCATTGTATCTCAAAAACGGTTGCTTGTCAAGGGAAAGTGGACAAGAACTGAGCACGATCTGGGGTAGAAGCGGTCTGACGGATTTATCCATATAGGAGTTACGCGATCGAGCCGGTTTGATTCCTTTCTTTGTCGTGCCGAGGCTGTTGGATAGGGGGCAAACTGCATGTTGAATCTCGTAAAGTCATACCGTCCTGTTGTCTCGAAAAGTCGTACCGGTTTTGACGGCAAAGGACGGTAAATGCCACTCCAGATTGGAGCAAAAAGCCATTTGGTGAATCGCTGGGTAGGCGAGGGCAGTGCCCTCGCCTACCCAGGAGAATCCTGATTCAGCGGGTTTCTGCCCCAAACCGGAAGATTCTGTGAAACTTGTCCCGGTACGACTTTATTGGACTCGACGCAGCAGCTGGCCCCTGCGACGAAACGGAGGGCATGGAACGAGGTTCGGGTAGGTGGTAACGATCTCTTGGCGCATTTGCTCTTCAGCCTTGCTTGAACCTTGTTCATGGCGTATACTTCTCC
>CAZEXY010000015.1:3824-31173 GCA_964516345.1 uncultured Anaerolineae bacterium | reverse complement strand
ATCGGCTTAGGAGAGAAGCGTTATGGGAAAAACAGAACCGAGCAAGCTCCTGCAATATCTCCCTGCGATCTACCAGGAAAGCGATTTCATGGGGCGCTTCCTGAAGATATTCGAGGACGTAATCGCCCCGGTGGAGGAAATCCTGGAGCAAACGCATTTCTATTTCGACCCCCGGATGACGCCGCCGTCGTTCCTCCCCTGGCTTGCCTCCTGGATCGACCTGATCCTGGACGAGAACTGGCCCGAGGAACGCCGCCGGGAGCTGATCCACCGCGGGGTCGAGCTGTATCAGTGGAGAGGCACGAAGCGCGGCCTGCTTTCGTACCTGGAAATCTACGCCGGCGTGAAGCCGGAGATCGTGGAACACCTCACCGCCTCAGAGGGAGGCCCCTTCCGGTTCACGGTGATCCTGAGGACGCAGGGAAGAAAGAGCGTGGACGAGGCCAGGGTTCGTGGTATAATTGAAGCGGAAAAACCTGCCCACACGACCTATGAACTCCGCATCGAGTAGGGTTGGGACGGAAGGGGACTCGTATGGATCGGCGATCTTCGGGACGGAATCCGTGTGCGTCCCTGCTTTTCAAGCGGGTGATTGATTCATGTCTGCCTTGATTCGTGCGTTGCTATCTCGGAAGAACATTCTATTCAGCTTCCACGACCATTGGACGCTGATTTTCGCCATTTTTTGATTTTATCACGGTAAATTCAATGTGGAGGAGGAGTCCATGTCCGCGTTAATACGAGTCTTGCTTTCCCACAAGTCCCTCCAGATCAACCCCGGTGAAAAGGCGGAGGTAACCCTGACGGTTCAGAATTTCAGCGAGATCGTCGACCGGTACAAGATAACGATCGATGGGGTCGATCCATCGTGGGTATCAGTGTCGAGGGAGGAGCTTTCCCTGTTCCCGAAGGACCAGGATCAGGTCAAGATTTCTTTCGCGCTTCCGGCAGGAACCAAAGCCAAAGCCGGGCATTACGACGTGCGCGTCCAGGTGATTTCGCAAGAGAATCCCACGGAAAGAAGCACAGCACCTCTCGATCTCGAGGTAACGGCGCATCCAAACCTGGAGATTTCCATACAGCCGCAGAAACAGACCGGACGCGACGGGGCTCAGTACACCCTGCGGCTCGGCAACGCAGGCAACGCCGATCTGACGGTGTCGCTGGAAGCCGAGGATGTGGAGGGAGGATGCTCCTTCACCATCACGCCGGAAAAGGTATCCCTGCCGGCCGGAGGTACGGCGACGGCGACGTTGAACCTGGTGCCGAAAGGCAAACCGGGAAAAGAGCAGAAAAGCTATCGATTCACGGTGACGGCGAAGGCCCGGGAAGTGCCTGCCCTGGTCAAGAAAGCCATGGGTGAGTGGGTACAGCTTCCTGCCAAGAAATCGATCCTGCCGTACGTTGCGGCGGGGGTGGTCGGTTTGCTGGTGCTGATCGTCGCCGGAGTTGCAATAGCGAAGTTCATGGCCGGACGCGGCGGGGTGCCTACGGTGGTGGTGAGCCTCCCGACCCCCACATCGTCCGCTGCAACCGTCCCCGCAGTGCAACCTACCGCCACCTCGGTGGACACAGAAGCCACCAAAGCGGCCGCCCGCCGAACGGAGCAGGCCGCCACGACTGCAACGGCGCAGGCCAAGGCCACGGCGCTGGCGAACGCCAACGCATCGGCAAAAGCCACGGCAACGGCAATCGCCAAGGCAACCGCCCAGAGCGACGCGGACAACGACGGCCTCACTTACGAGCAGGAAATGGACAAAGGCACCGACCCGAACAACTCGGACACGGATGGGGACGGGCTGAAGGACGGCGTCGACCCCGACCCGCTGCATCCGCAGGACAAGACCCCGCCGACGGTGAAAGTTTCCTTCTCTCCATCCAAACCAACCAGAAACGACAAGATCACTTTCACCGCCACTGCATCCGACAACAGCGGCATAAGCAAGGTTCAGATACTGGTGAATGGGGCTACGGTCAAATCGTGTCCGGCATCGCCCTGCGTTTACGTTGGAGGACCGTACCCAGAGAACGACAAGCTGGCGTACTCAGCGGAAGCGTGGGATAAGGCAGGGAACAAAGGAATATCGCCGGCCGGTTCGGTGAACCTTTCTTCGGTGGCGATCTATGATTTCGTGGCCAGGGCAAGCTCGGCACGATGGAGAAGCGGTGCGGGGATACTCCCGTTCAACGGAAGTTCGGCGGATCACAGGGGATTCGCCAGATGGCTCAACAACGCGACCCTCGAGAACAACAGCAAATATTCCAAGGTTCTGGAGACCCATCCCCAGTGGGTGAACTACGGATACATCCAGGGCGAGTACTCCATGACGAATTACGTGGTGGGAAAAGACGATTATTTCTACGCTTGGGTTGGGCTTCTCAAAGGAGCGTCGGCCGGGAACGTGACTTTCAGAGTCTACATTCAGCCGGTCGGAAGCCCAAGCAAGCCGGTGACGAGCCTGAACGACACCTACGATGGTAAAGTCAAGAATATCGAAGTCAACCTTGCGGCGTGGAGAGGAAAGAAAATACAGAAATTCATCCTCCGGGTGGATGCCGGACCAAGCGCATCCCAGGATTGGGCCGTGTGGTCGAGCGCGGTGATATACAGGGGAAAACCGCCGATGTTCTTCATACTGCCTACTCCGATGTTCCCGAAACCATAGCCGCAAGGATGCAGGCGCGGATCTACTCACAGCAAGTTCGCCAGGGTTCTGGCGGAAAATAAATCATTGTTTCCGGAGGTATTTGCTCTATGCTCATCAGAAATTTAAAAGACATAGAAGCGATCGAGCAAAAGCCCCTGGAGGAGTGGATACACGTAAAGAACACTTACGAAATGATCCTCCAGGGAGCCAACGGACGCCAGGAAAAAGCAGCTCTCTACTTCTTCCTTCGCGGGGAGGACTACGCCAATCCGGTAAAAGTCACGTATGCTCAGCTCGTAGGACGGATTCACCAGACGGCAAACATGCTCAAGGACTTCGGATTCGGCCCGAACGACGTGGCGAGTATGCTCCTGCCGAACGTACCACAGGCGCACTTTGCCATCTGGGGAACGGAAGCAGCCGGGATCATAAACCCGATCAACCCTCTGTTGGAGCCAAAAGCCATCGCCAACATCATGAACGCAGCAAAAGCAAAGGTCCTCTTCACACTGGGGCCAATGCCAGGAACAGACATCTGGCAGAAAGTGGAAGCCATCAGGAAAGACGTGCCGACTCTGGAAGCGATCTTCCAGGTGATGGGTCCGGGAAACGAATCCGATGGAATATACAGCTACGATGAGACCGTGAGCAAGTACAACCCGGCGAAACTGGAAAGCGGGAGAGAGATTGCTCCCGACGAAATCGCCGCATACTTCCACACCGGAGGCACCACAGGAACTCCAAAGCTCGCAAAACACACCCATTTCATGGAAGTTCACGATTCCTGGGCCATCACCGTCGTCGCAGACGCAACCGAAGATGACGTGTTCATGTGCGGGCTTCCACTGTTCCACGTCAACGCCGTCATAATCACCGGGCTTGCACCTTTCTCCGTAGGGGCTTCGGTGGTGCTGCTGAGCGCAGCCGGCTACAGGGATACCGGCGTCATCAAGAATTTCTTCAAGATCGTCGAACACTACAAAGGCACGTTCTTCAGCGCGGTTCCAACAGTCTACTCGGCCTTGCTGCAGGTGCCGGTAGAAGGAGATGTCAGTTCGCTGAAATACGCCATCTGCGGTGCAGCCCCCATGCCGGTGGAGACGTTCAAATCCTTCGAGGCGAAAACCGGCATCAAGATACTGGAAGGATACGGCCTCACGGAGGGAACGTGCGCCAGTTCGGTGAACCCGAAAGACGGCGAGCGCAGGGTCGGCTCCATCGGCCTGCGATTCCCGTATCAACCGATGAAGACGGTTATCTTGGATGAAAATGGTAAATACGTACGGGATTGCAAGCCCAACGAGCAAGGAGTCATCGTCATCAAAGGCCCCAACGTCTTCCCCGGATACGTCCAGGAAGAATACAACAAGGGAATATGGGTCCAGGACGGCTGGTTCAACACCGGAGATCTCGGAAGAATGGACGAAGATGGCTATTTCTGGATCACGGGGAGGTTGAAGGACTTGATAATCCGGGGCGGTCACAATATCGATCCGTCCACGATAGAAGAGCCGCTTTACAAGCACCCGGCAATAGCGCTGGCAGCGGCAGTGGGCAAGCCGGACGCTTACGCCGGAGAGGTGCCGGTGGTGTACGTGACTCTGAAGCCCGGTGCCACGGCCACGCCGGAAGAAATCCTGAACTACGCAAGGGAGAACATCTTCGAGCGCGCCGCAGTGCCCAAGGAAGTGTACATCCTGCAGGAAATGCCCGTGACGCCCGTCGGCAAGATATTCAAACCAAAGCTTCGATGGGACAGCACACGCAGGGCTTACGAAGAAGCACTGACCCGGGTGGCCGAGATGGTGGACTCGCTCAAAGTAGAAGTCGGGCCGCACCCAATCCACGGCACCATGGCGAAAATCCTGGTGTCCGGCGCCAGAGACAAGGAAGCCGTGGAAAAAGCGATTTACGATGCCCTGAAGGATTACACCATACGGTACGAGATCGTCTGGGCCTGATACCCGCCCGCAAAGCCGGCGGACTACGCTGCTCGCCGGCTTTCTCTTTCGATCGTCCGTGGTCGGAAATTCTTCTCGTCGAAACCCCAAGGAGGACAAATCGATGAAAAACCGGTTGCAGAGAACAGCACCTGTTATTTTAGTGCTCCTGTTTCTTTCCATGCTGTTCCTTCCTGTCATGACAGAAGCCGGCACCAAATCGGTGTACTGGGAGCGCATGGATGTAACGCTCGAGGTAATGAAGAACGGCGATGTCGAAGTGGTGGAAACCCAACAGATCCACTTCCAGGGCGGACCATTCCACCACGGATACAGGGAGTTCTCAACCTCCAGCGTCGTAGGGGTCTCCGACATCTCCATAACGGACGACGAAGGAAGAAAGTATTCCCAGTCCTCGGGAGAGCAGCCTTACACGTTCAAAGTCTCCCGGACCGAAGGCAAAATCAGGATAGATTGGTATTTCCCACCTGACTCGGATTTCACCAAGACCTGGAAAATATCATACGTGCTGCACGGGGCGCTGTACTTCTACACGCATTCCAACACCCTGCAATGGACTGCGATCTTCGCCAAAAGAGCTGGCGTGGTAAAAGAGGCCAAAGTGACCGTGATATTACCCAAAGGGGTAACTCCGTTGAAGGCGCTCCCTTACAGCAAGTATCACAACGTGAAAGTAACGTCATCCCAGGGGAACATCGTTGTGTTCGAAGCCACGAAAGAGCTTCCGCCGGACGATTACATAGGAGTGCTGGTATCCTGGAAGAGTGGATTCATCAAAGGGACACCGGCTCCCTGGCAATTGAAACACGACCGATGGCAGCACGTGTTCAAATACGCTTCCAACATCAAAATAAGCAAGAACGGCGATCTGCACGTCACGGAATACATGGACCTGTACCTCAGTGGAGGCCCTTACACTTACTTCTCCAGAAAGATCCCCATGAACAGGATAGCCTCTATAAGCATGGTTTCCGTTCGAATAGACGGAAAGGACTACACTCTGGAGAACAACAGTGGCGACAGCCATCCTGCCTACTCCTTTACGGCAAAAAGGAAGGGAAACGATTTCGAAATCAAAGCATACTTTCCACCGACTTCGTATTCATCTCATGAGTTGACGATCTCTTACATCGCTCACGGCGCAATCTGGTACGGCAAGAAGCTGGATTCACTCAAGTGGCAGGCATCCCCGAATCTGTCCGGGACCAGGGGCGTCGGGATAGATTCGGCCGTCGTTACCGTTTCCTTCCCTCCCGAAGTAAATCTTCAGGACTTCTCGGTGAACCTTGCAAACGCAAGGGTAGATCATCCTAACGGTCATACGGTGCGCATAACGACAGGCAAGATCATCCCCGGAACCGTCCTGAAGTTCGATGCACGATGGCCCCACGGCGAAATAAGCGGATCTCCATCACCGTGGCAGATCGAGGAAGAAAAGGCTCAGCGGAGGAAACAGAGAGAGGCCATCGTGAAAGCCGTAATCCCATTCCTATCGATGCTCATGGCCGTCGCCGGCAGTTTGCTGGCCTACCTGCTCTGGCTTCTCAAAGGGAAAGAGCCGAAAGTATCGCTCCCCGCAGACTACCTGAACGAGCCTCCTGAGGATGCACCACCTGCGATGGTGGGTGAACTGACTCACTACTCCATCACTGGGGACGAACTCTTCGGATCGATCCTAAAGCTCGCGCAGGAGGGCTTCCTGAAGATAAAAGATGAGGCGGGAGACTTCAAACTCACGAGGTTGAAAGACCCCAAGGAAGCGAAGTCCGATCTCGAAAGGATGCTGATGGAACTGATGTTCCGAGACATGGAACCGGGAAAGCTTAAGAAGCTATCATCGGGATGGCTCTCCTGGTTGCAGAAAAAAGATCTGAATGAAGTGTACAGGGATTTCTTCAGCGGAGAACTCCTGCATGAAAGGCTCATGTCCGAAATCGTCACGAACTTCGGCCATTACCAGAAAATCGTCACCAGCCTGGCCACGCGCCAGGCAATCGACAAAGGGTACTTCAAGGGCGATCCATACTCAACCAGGAAGAAGTTTTCTTCCATCGGTTCATCGATGGCCATCGTCGGGATACTGCTCCTTCTCTTCGGAAGAGGATTGTTCCCGGGGATATGGACGCTCTACCTGACGCTCATCGTCATCGGCGGTACGCTAATGATCGTATCCGCAAAGTGGAATGCCCTTACGCCCAAGGGGGCAGATGTGAAGGCAAGGTGGCAGGCGTTCAAACGCTACCTCGAAGAAATAGAGATGTACACAGATCTGGAAAGCTCGAAGAATCTGTTCGAAAAATATCTGCCTTACGCAGTGGGGTTTGGGTTCAAGAAAGAGTTCGTGAACAAATTCCAGCTCCTCGGCACTCCGGCGCCGGACTGGTGGGATACGGAAACGCCGTTCGTCACATCCGACTCAGATACCTTCCCGCAGACGGAAGAAATGCCGGAAGGAGGACATGTGCATGAAGCTCCTCTGCCCAGCGCGGGAAACGCTCTCGACGAAGCATCCTCCGGTGCGCTCGGAGGACTCGATTCTATGAGCGACAAGCTGTTCTCCCTATTCGACACGGCAACTTCACCGGCAGAATCACCCGGATATTCCGGAGGTGGGGCCTCGGACTACGGCGGATCCGACTGGGATTCCGACGATGATTTCGATTGGGATTCCGATGACGATTTCGATTTTGACGACGACAGTTCCGGCGGGTTCGACTGAATGTTCGAGAGGATTTCATCGCTATTGCGTATAGAATTCATGGAGTGTGCCGCATGGGAGCTTTCTGGTACTCGATAAGTTCCCCAAAGGCACCCATGTATGGTAAAATGGAAAAGAAGTCGAGACCACAGAAACTTCGATCGTCAGGGAAAGGAGTGCGTGCATGGGAAATTCCAGAATAGTGGGGTTGATCCTGTTCATCTTTGGCCTGGCTCTCGCCGTGGGGTTCGCGGCATGGCTCATGAGCGGTATGATGGCGCACAAGCTATCGGCCTCGGGCGCTATATTCGGCGGCATTCTTGCGTTGCCCGTGATAGCGGTCCTCGTAGGAGGCGGGATTTACCTTTACTTCAAGGGCCGTCAGGAAGCTGCCGAGTTCGCAGAGGTCCAGAAAGAGAAAGAAGTGCTCAACATGGTGATCACCAGGGGAAAGGTGAACATCAGCGACGTGGCCATCGAGATGAACGTTTCCGTAGACCAGATAAAGGAATGGGTCTACGATCTGGTCGGGAAAGGCCTTTTCAGCGGTTACGTGAACTGGGACGACGGGATACTCTATTCCAGTGAAGCATCCAAGCTGAAAGGCGAACACAAATGCCCCAACTGTGGAGCTCAGCTCGAGCTTGCTGGAAAAGGGGTGGTCAAATGTCCGTACTGTGGCACCGAGATATTCCTGAGCAAATGACGGAGGAAACCAATGGGTAGTTTGCTGGACAAAATCAAGGGGAGCAGAGAAAACTCTTTCGAGAAGCTCGCCGACATGTTACCGGGCTACAAAGGGTACAAAGAAAAGGAAATGCGCCGGGAGGCGGATAGGATCCTGCGGGAGAACCTGGTTCGCCGGCTCAGCGAACAATGGAACAAACTCCCGGACATTCAGAAGAAGCTGATCTCCAAGGGGAAGATAACTTACCTGGACGACGTAGAAACCATCGTCAACCGTCTCCAGACTTTCATCGACAAAGTGAAGGGAGGTGCGGCCGGCTACAGCGGTCTCTTCGACGCTATTAGGGTGAGAGAAACCGAGCTGGATGCGCTCTACGACTTCGACCTTGCGCTGTTACAAAAGGTGGAGGATCTGAAAACCGCCGTCGCTCAGCTCCGGGATGCCATAAGCTCCGGATCACCGTCGCTGGACGATGCGGTTTCCAAGCTGCAGGACCTCACCTCCGCACTCAACGATCTGTGGGACAGGAGAAACGAAGTGTTCCTCGGAAACGCAGGGAAGGAAGTAGGATCCGAAACGCCCGCTGGAGAAGCGAACGAAACGAGCGGAGGCGCAGTGGATGAGCTCACGGGAGCTGAGGCTTCCGCTGACGCCGGAGAACCACAGGAAGAATAAAGTGCCAGGAGGTAAGAAATGCCGAAAGTTTTCGATGTAGTCGAATATCCAAACGAAATGAAGAACGAGCTGGTGCATCGGATTCCGGAATCCGGAGCCGGGCACTTCAAACTCGGCTCGCAGGTGATCGTGCGTGAAGGGCAAAACGCCGTCTTCTTCCGGGACGGAAAGAGCATGGCGGTGTTCGGCCCCGGAAGGCACACCATTTCTACGGCCAACGTGCCGGTGCTCACGGATCTGATAAGCAAAGGCCTGTTCGGCGGAACCAGCCCCTTCCCGGCCGAGGTCTACTTCGTCAGCATGAGGGAATTCCCCCAGATCGGATGGGGAACGCAAAGCCCCATCGCAATGCAGACCCCAGGGCAGGGGTTCGGGTGGTTGCTCCTCGGCGCTCGAGGAACGTTTGGTCTTCAGGTGAAAGATGCCGAAACCTTCGTCACCAGGTTCGTCGGAGCCAACGGAATCTTCCGGATGGCGGACATAAAAGACAGGCTGAACTTCGTCATCACCCAGGCTTTGACCGACCTCATTTCGGAAGTGAACCCCGGCTCCCTGATGAAGCTCCAGTCCCTGTTCGACGAAATACAGGCCGGGGTGAGAGCAAAAGTGCAGGATGCGTTCAACACCCTTGGTCTGGAGTTGAAGTCCCTGACGCTCGGGGCGATTACACCCCTGGAGACTTCTGCGGAAAAACTGCGGGATATGGGCTTGCTCACGCCGCAGGTGTACGCACAACTCCAGGCTGCCGATGCCCTGCGGGAAGCAGCATCGCAAAGCGGTGGAGGCGGGCTCACAGGTGCGGGTCTTGGGCTTGGCGCAGGAGCCGGTATGGGTGCCATGATGGCTCAGCTCATGGGACAAATCATGGGTGGATCTGGAGCCGGAGCCCAGGGCGGAGCAGCCCCGGCCGGAGGTGCAGCCGAAGCAGGAGCCGGGATGGACAAGGCAAAAATCCAGAAACTCCTGGACGCCCTCGATGAGCGGTTCGCCATGGGCGAGATCAGCGAGGAAACCTACAAAGAGCTGCGCGCCAAGTGGGAAGCCCGATTGAAAGGAGAATGAACCTTCCCGATGCTCCCGAAATACCGCGTGGAGCCGTTGGGATATTCGACTCAGGAGTTGGAGGACTTTCCGTGTGGAAGGAGGTAGACCGCCTCCTTCCACAAGAGCACATAATCTACATAGCAGACCAAGCCCACATCCCCTACGGCCCTCGATCGCTGGAAGAAGTACGATCGTTCGCCGAGGGGATCGTGCGTTTCATGGAGCAGGTAGAGGTCAAGCTGGTCGTGGTGGCATGCAACACTGCCTCCGCCGCCGCGCTGAAGCACCTCAGAGCCAGATTCCGGATGCCCATCGTCGGGATGGAACCGGCGGTAAAACCGGCCGCGCTGAACACCAGAACCGGAAAAGTAGGAGTCATAGCCACCCCCGCCACGTTCCAGGGAGAGCCCTACGCCCGGCTCCTCGCCAGGTACGGAAAAGGGATCGAAGTGATCTCCCGGGCATGCCCGGGGTTGGTCGAGATAGTGGAACGAGGAGATCTCCGATCTGCCGCTACCAAGCGAAAGCTCCACGAATGCCTCGACGACATGGTTTCCGGCGGCATGGATCAAATAGTGCTCGGGTGCACACATTACCCGTTCCTGAAAGAAGCCATAGAAGAAGTGGTGGGCGACGGCGTTCAGGTGATCGATCCATCCCCCGCCGTGGCAGCTCAGACGAAAAGGGTTCTGGAGCGGGAAAACCTCCTCAGACCGAAAGAAGAGCCGGGGGAAAGAGTGTTCCTCACCACAGCAGAGGATCCCTCACACCTATCGAAGCACCTCGAACGGCTACTTGCGATCAAGGTCAGGGTATCGAGGTTGCAATGGATCGATGGCATGCTGACTTTACGCCAGTCCAATTGATCCCCCGAAAGAAACGATTTCTTCGACACTTCCTCTTTCGCCACACCCCTCAATGAAGCAAAAAACGGCTCTAAGTGCTAAAATGGAGTGATATAGAGAAGTTTTCACGACAGGGAGTAACGATTTGCCGGGCAAAGTGCCGCAGGCGGAGGTGGTATGGGGCAGGACAAACTGATAATCAGAGGTGCAAGAGAGCACAACCTCAAGAACATAAACGTAGAGATACCGAGGAACAGCCTCGTGGTAATCACCGGGATATCAGGTTCGGGGAAATCGAGCCTGGCGTTCGACACGATCTATGCCGAGGGCCAGCGCCGATACGTGGAATCCCTCTCATCTTACGCCCGTCAGTTCCTTGGATTGATGGAAAAACCTGATGTAGATCAAATCGAAGGCTTGTCTCCGGCGATTTCCATCGACCAGCGGCGGAGCAGCCACAACCCACGATCCACGGTGGGAACCGTAACCGAGATATACGACTACCTGCGGTTGCTCTTCGCCCGGGTGGGGCAGCCCCATTGCCCGAAATGCGGCAGAGCCATCAGCAAACAGACGCCGGAACAAATCATCGATGCCATACTGGATCTACCCGCAGGGAAACGCGCCATGATCCTGGCCCCGATAGTCACCGGCAGAAAGGGACATCACAAGAACATCCTCGCGGAAATCCAGCGCCAGGGGTTCGTGAGGGTAAGGGTGGATGGAGAGATCTACGAGATAGAAGAAGTTCCACAGCTGGACAGGTACAAGAACCACACCATAGAAGCAATCGTGGATCGCATCCGCACGGGGCCGGAGATCGACCGGACGAGACTTGCAAGTTCCGTGGAAACGGCGCTCAAAGCCGGTAAAGGGACGCTGATAGTCGCTCTCGAAAGCGAACGTGGCTGGGAAGACAAGCTCTTCTCCGAGAAATATGCCTGCGCCTACTGCGGAATCAGCCTGCCGGAGCTGGAACCGAGGCTTTTCTCTTTCAACAGTCCCTACGGAGCCTGCCCGGTGTGCGGCGGGCTGGGGGTTCAGGTGGAATTCGATCCGGGGCTCGTGGTAGACAAAGACCTTTCGATAGAGCGAGGGGCGATCATCCCCTTCAAACGGTTTAGCTTCAAATTCGGCTACAACTCCGTGGTACTGGAAAGGTTCTGCCGGGAAAACGGAATACCCACCGACATACCTTTCCGGGAGCTTTCGGAAAAGCAACAAAACCTCGTGCTCTACGGCAAAGAAGGCTCCACCGTGACCCTACGATCCCCAAGGAGCGGACACACTTTCACAGCCAGATTCGAAGGCGTCATCCCGCTCCTGAAGCGAAGGTTGAAGGAAAGCTCCGACCGATTCAGGGTGAAACTCGAGCAATTCATGACGGAAAGACCGTGCCCCGCATGTCACGGTAAGCGGCTTCGACCGGAAGCACTGGCCGTCACCATCGACGGAAAGAACATCTACGAAGTCACGGAGATGCCGATCACGGAGACGCTGAAATGGGTCGAGAAGCTCCAGGGGCTCTCCGGGCCATCACCTCTGACGCCGAAACAACAGTACATAGCACACCAAATTCTCAAGGAAATTCACTCGAGGCTGGAATTTTTGGTGAACGTCGGGCTTGATTACATCACCTTGTCCAGAAAAGCCGGGACGCTCTCCGGAGGAGAAGCCCAGAGAATCCGACTCGCCACCCAGATCGGATCGCAGCTCACCGGCGTTCTGTACGTCCTGGACGAACCTTCCATCGGCCTGCACCCCAGGGACACCGGACGCCTGCTCCGGACGCTGGAAAAACTCCGGGATCTCGGCAACACAGTGCTGGTGGTGGAGCACGACGAAGCCACGATCCGATCGGCCGACTGGATCGTGGATCTTGGTCCGGGGGCCGGGGAACATGGGGGATACTTGGTCGCGAGCGGACCGCTGAAGAAGATCGTGGAAACCCCCGAATCGATCACCGGGCAATTTCTCAGCGGCAAGAGAAGCATCCCCGTACCCAGGACCAGGAGGAGCGGGAACGGGCTGTTCCTGACCGTCAGAGGCGCCAGGGAAAACAACCTGAAGAACATCGATGTGAGGTTCCCGCTGGGAAAATTCATCTGCGTGACCGGCGTCTCCGGTTCAGGGAAATCGAGCCTCGTGATCGAAGTGCTCTACAAAGCAATTGCGAAGAAATTCTATCGATCCAGGGATTTGCCGGGCAAACACAGCGCCATAGAGGGGCTGGAGCACATCGACAAAGTGATCAACATAGATCAAACCCCCATCGGACGCACACCGAGATCCAACCCGGCCACCTACACCAACGTCTTCACGCCGATACGGGAGCTGTTCTCGAAGCTCCCGGAAGCCAGAGCCAGGGGATACACTCCGGGCAGATTCAGTTTCAACGTCAGGGGAGGAAGGTGTGAAGCGTGCAAGGGGGATGGAATCATCCGGATCGAAATGCAATTCCTCCCCGACATATGGGTGCCGTGTGAAGTGTGCCACGGGAAGCGATACAACAGGGAAACCCTCGAAATCGAATACAAAGGCAAGAACATAGCAGATGTGCTGGACATGACGGTGGAAGAAGCTCTGGAGTTCTTCCAGAACCACCCGTTGATCAAACGCAAGCTCCAGACTCTGATGGACGTTGGGCTGGGGTACATCAGACTCGGGCAACCGGCAACCACTCTGTCCGGAGGGGAAGCTCAGCGGATCAAACTGGCAAAGGAACTCAGCCGTGTCTACACCGGGAAGACCCTCTACATCATGGACGAACCAACCACCGGCCTGCACATGGCGGACGTGGAAAAGCTGCTGAACGTCATCCACCGGCTGGTGGACGCAGGGAACACGGTGATCGTCATAGAACACCAGCTCGACGTGGTGAAATCGGCGGATTGGATAATCGATCTCGGGCCGGAGGGAGGCGACGCAGGGGGGTACGTGGTCGCCGAAGGTACTCCGGAAGAAATAGCCACGAACCCGAAATCGTACACAGGCCAGTTCCTGAAAAAAGTCCTCCAAGCTCGGGAAAGCCACACCGGATGGAGAAAAACCCGACGTATGGAAGAAATCACGAGCACAGCGGAAGCGTGACTTTTCGGCGCAGATACTTGTTTCATCCAGGTCGACATTGTAAAATGCCCCCCGTTGGTGGATTCCTGACGGCGTTGTCAGGCTCAACGTAAAAGCAGTAGGAGACAAGAGAATTTATGGCTGGTAAAACGAATCCTTACGAAGCGGCGCTGGCCCAGTTCGACGCAGCCGTAAGCCACATGAACCTGAACCCTTCCACGGTGGCTTACCTGCGGAGCATCAGAAGAGAAGTCACCGTCACATTCCCCGTCGAGATGGATGACGGGGAGATCAAGATGTTCACAGGCTATCGTGTGCAACACAACAGCGTGCTCGGCCCCACGAAAGGCGGCGTGAGGTTCCATCCCGACGTGACACTGGACGAAACGAGGGCACTCGCGATGTGGATGACCTGGAAATCCGCCCTCATGAACCTTCCCTTTGGTGGCGCCAAGGGCGGCGTGGCCGTAGCGCCGCAATCCCTCTCCACGAACGAACTGCGGCGGCTGAGCCGCAGGTATGCAGCCGAGATCAGTCTGGTCATCGGGCCTGAATCGGACGTTCCGGCACCCGACGTCGGCACGAACCCACAGGTCATGGCCTGGATCATGGATACCTACAACCAGCTCAAAGGGGGCGGGCATACCCCGGCAATAGTCACCGGGAAACCGGTGCCTCTGGGCGGATCGAAGGGAAGATTCGAGGCCACCGGCATGGGCGTCATGTTCACCGCCAGGGAAGCGATGAAATTCAAGGGGATCGACCCGGAATCGGCGACCGTGGCGGTTCAGGGATTTGGGAACGTCGGTTCCATGGCTGCCAAATTCATGCACGAACTCGGATCGAAAGTGATAGCCGTTTCCGACGTGTACGGCGGGATCTACAACCTCAAAGGGATAGACATCCCGAAACTCATGGAACACACGAAGCAAACCGGAAGCGTGGTGGATTTTCCCGACACGGAGCCGATATCCAACGAAGAACTTCTGACGATGAAATGCGACGTGCTGATTCCGGCAGCCCTGGAGGGACAGATCACATCCGATATAGCCCCTCGGGTGCAGGCGAAGATCATAGCGGAGGGAGCCAACGGCCCAACCACCCCCGAAGCCGACAAGATACTGCATGATCGCGGGATCATGGTGATACCGGACATCCTCTGCAATGCCGGAGGAGTCACGGTCTCCTACTTCGAGTGGGTGCAGGGCTGGCAGCACATCTACTGGGAAAGGGAGGAAGTGGTCTCCAGGCTCGAAAAAGCCATGATCAGCAGTTTCAACGCAACCCTGGAGCAATACAAGCGCACAGGGCTCGACATGCGAATGGCGGCCTACACGCTGGCGATCGGGCGCGTGGCGGAGGCTTTCGAGCTCCTGGGGGTGTTTCCCTGATACATCCCGGCAATCACAAAAAAGGACGGCCATGAAGGCCGTCCTTTTCTCTTTAAGTAGGGGCGCACCAGCAGGTAGCCCCTACGGAACATGGAGGATCTCTTCACTCCACTTTCGGCAGATCCGCAAGGGCTTCCCTGACTTTCTCCTCCGGGTATGAGTAATCCTCCAGCTTGCCGGCGAAGTACGCATCGTAAGCCGCCATGTCGAAGTGCCCATGCCCGCTGAAGTTGAACAGTATGGCTTTTTCCTCTCCCGTTTCTTTTGCCTTCAAGGCCTCATCGATGGCTGCCTTGACCGCATGCGCCGTCTCGGGAGCCGGGATGAACCCTTCTGCTCTGGCAAAAGTAACCGCAGCATCGAACACAGCGTTCTGATGGTACGCACGAGCTTCGATCAATCCGTGTTTGACCAGGGCGGAGAGAGAAGGAGCCATTCCATGGTATCGGAGGCCACCGGCGTGGATTCCAGGCGGCACGAATGTATGTCCCAGGGTGTGCATCTTCATGATCGGAGTCATCTTGCCGGTATCGCCGTAGTCGTAGGCATACACGCCTTTCGTGAGGGTCGGGCACGCCTCCGGCTCCACAGCAATGAACTCCGTATCCTTTCCGCCACGCAGCCTTTCCCGCATGAACGGATACGCAAGCCCGGCGTAGTTGGAGCCGCCGCCGACACATCCGATCACCACGTCCGGGTAATCCCCGATTTCCTTGAACGCCAGCAACGCTTCCTCCCCTATCACCGTCTGATGGAGAAGAACGTGATTCAGCACGCTTCCCAGGGCGTAATTCGTATCATCCCTCAACGCCGCTTCCTCCACGGCTTCGGAAATCGCAATTCCAAGGCTTCCGGTGGAATCAGGATCCTGAGCAAGGATGGCCCTGCCGGCGTTGGTCTCGTTGGAGGGACTCGGGATCACCGTAGCTCCCCACGCCTGTATCAGCGACCTGCGGTACGGCTTCTGCTGGTAGCTGATCTTCACCATGAAGACCTTGACTTCCAACCCGAAAAGGCTCCCGGCGAGGGCGAGCGCCGAACCCCACTGCCCCGCGCCGGTCTCCGTCGAAAGCCTTGAGATGCCCGCCTCCTTGTTGTAGTAAGCCTGAGCCACCGCCGTGTTCGGCTTGTGGCTCCCTGCGGGGCTGACGCCTTCGTACTTGTAGTAAATGCGCGCAGGCGTACCGAGCAGCTTTTCGAGTCTCCTCGCCCTGTAAAGCGGAGTGGGCCTCCAGAGTTTGTACACATCCCGGACAGGCTCCGGGATCGCGATGAATCTCTCAGCGCTCATCTCCTGCTCTATCAGCGCCATCGGGAAGATGGGACGGAGGTCGTCGGCCGTAGCTGGCTTGCCCGTATTCGGGTTGATCACGGGAGCCAGCGGCTCCGGCATGTCCGGCAGGATATTGTACCACTGCGTCGGGATGAACTTCTCGTCCAACAAAATTTTCGTGTTCTCACTCATGTTACTCCCTCCTTTTCTTTTTGAGAACTCGTTTCCAGAAACAAAAAATCCCGTCCCACGAAAGGGACGGGATTCATACCCGCGGTGCCACCCTACTTAGCCGTTGTGTTGTTCCGAGGCAACGGCTCCCTCTGGACCCTTTAACGGGGGTCAACCGGCTCGGCCTACTGACTTCCAGGCGTTCGGCCTGCGGCTCGGCGGTCCATTCCCTGAAGCTTCCGCACCGGGCTCTCACCTTGCCCCGGCTCTCTGTGCCTTCCGACGACAGGTACTACTCCGCGTCACAGCCTTTTTCGGGAAAACCTGGCATCTGCGCCAAGATGGATTTCAGTGGCACAAAGGTTAGCACGCTTCCTCCGGGGTGTCAAATTTCGGGATCACGCATTCCGACGAAACGATGGAAACGAATTCCCCTTCCCGTCACCCACTCCCTTTGACATCCCCCAACAATTGGAAGATAATGAGAACCGAGAACACGACATTCGCGAAAGGCAAAACATGGGGGACGAATTACTGATAGAAAACCGAAAAAGCCTCGAGCAGTTGGTGGAAATGCTCCTGCTCGAGCCGGAGATCGGGGTGGACACAGAGGAGGATAGCCTTTACAGTTACTACTACAAAGTTTGTCTGATCCAGATATCCACCAGGGACAGGGACTTCCTGATAGATACGATAGCCCTGAACGACCTATCCCCTCTTGGAGCAGTCATGGCGTCCCAAAAAGTGGAGAAAATCTTTCACGCAGCCGTAAACGACATCCTTTCCATGAAGCGGGATTTCGATTTCGACTTCGTGAACATCTTCGATACACAAATAGCAGCGAGACTGATCGGATGGGAGTACACGAGCCTTTCCTTCCTGCTGGAACAGAAATTCGGGGTGATATTGAACAAGAAGTTCCAGAAAGCCAACTGGGGAAAGCGACCTCTCCCTCCGGAGCTGATAGAATACGCAAAGATGGATACGCATTATCTCATCCCGCTGAAGGAGCGGCTCGAAAGGGATCTGAAGCGATCGAGGATGTACAATGCAGCCCGCAAGGAATTCCTCCGGCTGGAATCCATCCAGCCTGGAGAGAGGCGGTTCGACCCCCACGGGTACTGGAAGATCAAAGGGGTCAAATCCCTGAACAGGAAGCAACGCCGGCTTCTGGAGATGCTGTACAACTTCCGAGAGCGGGAAGCCAGAAGGCTCGACCGACCTCCTTTCAAGGTGCTTTCCAACGAAGGGATGATCAATATATGTAAAGCATTGCCTTCCTCTTTCGACGAACTGAGGAATCTGCCCGGAATTGGAGACTGGCACGTAAGGAAATTCGGCAGAAGCCTGCTGAAAATGGTATCGCTGATAACGACAGACAACAGGAGCACACAATGAAACTTACATTTTTCGGAGCTACCAAAGAGGTGACGGGCTCCATGCACCTCCTGGAGGTAAACGGTTCCAGAATTCTGCTGGACTGCGGACTCTACCAGGGCCATAGAGCCGAGACTTACGAGCGCAACCTGAACTTTCCGTTCGATCCTTCGTCCATAGACGTTCTCGTGCTCTCTCACGCCCATATCGACCACTCCGGCAACATCCCAAACTTGGTCAAGAAAGGCTTCAACGGCCCGATATGGGCCACCGCAGCCACCCGAAGCCTCTGCACCGCCATGCTGAGGGATAGCGGACACATCCAGGAAGACGATGCAAAGTACCTGAACAAGAAGCGGAAGAGAAAGGGACTGCCCCCCATAGATCCGCTTTACACCATCGAGGACGCGGTGCGTTCGCTGGAGAACTTCATTGGAGTACCGTTCAATCGGGCAATTCCGATCGCTCCCGGCGTTAAGCTCACTTTCGTGAACGCGGGCCACATCCTCGGCGCAGCCCACGTAATCCTCGATCTGGAAGAAAAAGGACGCAAGCTCAGGTTGGTCTTCTCGGGCGACATAGGACGTCCCCATCAGCCGATAATCAAACCTCCGGAGCCGCCCCAGGGGGCAGACGTGCTGATTTCCGAAAGCACCTATGGGGACAGGCTCCATGAGAAACCGGACGATGCAAAGAGAAAGCTGCGGAAAGCGGTGCTGGAAACGTATCACCGCGGTGGTAAGGTCATCATCCCTTCGTTTGCCGTCGGCAGAACGCAGGAGATAGTCTACGCCTTGCATCAGCTCATGGAAGACAGGAAAATCCCTCAGATCCCGATCTTCGTAGACAGCCCGCTGGCGGTGGACGTGACGGAGATATTCCGTCTTCACCCGGAATGCTACAACCACGAAGTGCGCCAGTTCCTGGAAGCTACGGACGAAAGGGATCCTTTCGGCTTCAGCCGGATGACTTACATCCGCAGCGTCGACAAATCCAAGGAGTTGAACTTCCTGAAAGAGCCGGCGGTGATCATAAGCGCATCCGGGATGTGCGAGACGGGGCGCATCCTGCATCATCTGAAGAACAACATCGAAAACCCGAACAACACCATACTCTTCGTAGGGTTCCAGGCGGAAGGCACCCTTGGGCGGCGCATACTGGACGGCGCCACGGAGGCGAAGATATTCGGCGAAATGTACAAAGTCCGGGCAAGGGTGGAATCCATCAACGGATACAGCGCCCACGCCGACAAGAACGAACTCATCGCATGGCTCGAAGCCGTGGGGCCGAAGCGATTGCAGCATATGTTCGTGGTGCACGGCGAGGAGGAAGCAGCAAAAGCGTTTGCAGCGGCATCGAGAAGCGTCGGCGTGCGAAGCGTGACAATTCCGGTCAGGGGGCAATCGTTCGAGCTATGATTCCAACGGTCTCCATCGTAGGAAAAAGCGGTGTAGGGAAGACCACCTTCATGGAGAAACTGATTCCGGCACTCCGGAGGAGAGGCTGGCGTGTTGCAACAGTGAAACACCACGCCCACCCCGGATTCGATTTCGACATCCCGGGGAAGGACACATGGAGGCACGCAAAAGCCGGAAGCTCAACGGTTCTCATTGTATCGCCGGGAAAGCTGGCGATGATCTGGGACGAAATAGGACGCGAACCGAAACTGGAAGAAGCAATCGCCCTCGTCCCGGAAGCAGACATAGTGTTGACCGAAGGTTATCACTGGGCAAGGACACCGAAGATCGAGGTGTTCCGTGACGGGTACAGCGACGAATTGCGCAGCGATCCGGATTCGTTGCTCGCCATCGTCTCGGATTCCCGCATCGGGGATGTGGGGGCTCCCGTGTTCGATCTCGATGACGCCGAAGGAGTGGCGGAGTTGATCGAAAACAAGATCATCCTGCCATCCATCGGGCAGGATAGACTGGATTTCATACTGAACGGTGAGCCTGTGAGCATCGACAAAACGCTGGAAAAGAAGCTCTTGGATCTACTGAGAAAAGCGGGCGCTGAACCGGGAGAAGCGATAATCAGGTGGAAGAAAAGAGCGGAGAACGCAAGAGCCGGGTAGAGCAAGGGAGAAACGAAAATGTTCGACACTTTGATATCTTTGTCGGAACAATTCGAGGGAGCGGTGAAGCTCGATGTTTCCAGGTGCCTCAATTTCCACATAAAGAGCACAGTCTGTGCAGCCTGCGTGGAAGTGTGCCCCGTAGAGGCGCTCACTTTCACAGGAGACGTAAACGCTCCAATTGCCCTCAACGACGAAATATGCACCAGGTGCGGAGCATGCGTGTCGGCCTGTCCCACCGGAGCTTTCGACCAGCCAAGGCTGGACGAAGAGCAATCCAACGTAACCAGAACCCTTCGCAACCTCCAGGGAGCTCCGGTGGAACTAACCTGCCCGCAGCATCCGGGAGAAGACGAAAGCCGCGCTCCGGTGGAAGCAGTGGTCGACGTTGGCCGGTGCCTCAGCTCGCTGACGGTTTCCCGGCTACTGAGCTGGGTGAAACAGCTCGAGAAGGACATCTGGCTGAACGACAGGATGTGCAGTGACTGTCCCATCGGCGAGGTAAGCGCACACATATCCGTCCTGGCAGACTACGCCAACCGGTTCCTCGAGACATGGGGGAGGAAAGAACGCATCCACCTGACCAGTGAACTCGACGAAAGCATTGCACCGAAGAAAGCCGATTTCTACGACGGACAACAACCAGCTCTTTCCCGCCGGGATTTCTTCTCCGCGCTGGGCAGAATGGCACTGAAGACTGCAAGCGTGCTGATCGAAGAATCCCTTCCCGTCCCTCTTTCCGGGGCGGACAAGGAAGTTCCAGAAGAGAGAATGCGCCTGCGCGCCGTCCTGGATTCGTTTGGCGAACCTGCACACGAGCAAATGGACGTCAGTTACATGCCGTTCGCGAACGTGGTGGTAAGCGAGCTTTGCAGCGGCTGCGACATTTGCACCAGGATATGCCCCACGGATGCTCTCACGTACAAACTGGACGAAAGCGGCGAATACTTCCTGCTGAATTTCCTGGACGCCGACTGCGTGGGCTGCAACCGATGTGCAATCGTGTGCCCGGAGCAGGCGATACAGCTCGAAAAGATGGTGGAATCCAGGCGGTTGGTGGACCCAGAGCCTCGCCCGGTGATGACCGGCAAACTCGTTCCTTGCAGCGTCTGCGGCAGGCCCACAAGAAAGCGCCCGTTCGACGAAGAACCGGTATGCTACATCTGCCGGGCGCAAAGCAAGAGCAAAGTGGATTGGAAAGAGGAAATCAAAAAACTCAATGGGAAATAAATTCGAGGAGGTGTAAAAATGGATATAGGAATTCCCGAACTGATAATAATCCTGGTGATAGTGATGCTTCTATTTGGAGTCGGCCGTCTTCCCGAGATCGGTGGAGCACTTGGGAAGAGCATTCGGAACTTCAAACAGGAAGTACAGGGCGAAGAACGCCCTGCTGGCAGCGAAAAGAATTCCGAAGATCAGCAGAGTAGCTGACGCACGCGGAAAGTTTTCAGGACCGCCGGTGCAGGGTCACAGACGACTGCGCCCACATCCTCAGCGCCTCTGTGCCCCTGCATCCCTCTCTTTCCCTAAAGAATGCCAAAGATACCCCCACCGGGTGCAGCCATAGGCGACAAACTGCACATCAGAAACGATAACATTTCGTACAAACTGCTCCTGGATACCCACCTTCGCATCCCCTATACTGTAAATCAGCATCCCATCCCGTTACCATAGCGAACGCCAGGGAGCGTTCTCCCTGACAAAGGAAATATCTGAAACCGGAGGACAACATGAGAGTTCTCGCACTGGGTGGTGCAGGAGCAGTATGCAAGGAAGCCACGCGCGATCTGGCGCAGTTCAGCAAGTTCGACGAGATCGTGGTTGCGGACTACAACCTCGAAGCAGCTCAGGCGCTGGTGGACAGCATAGGAGACCCACGGCTGAAAGCGATATTCCTCGACGCCAGCGACGAAAAATCGCTCCACGAACTCTTCCGCGGGTTCGACGTGGTGATGAACGGCCTGCCGTTCAAGTACGATTACATCGTCAACAAGGTATGCGTGGAGGAAGGCGTCAACGGGCTCGACCTATCCAGCGACGACCCGCAGTTTCAGTTGCACCGGAAAGCCCTGGAAAAGGACATGATCTTCATCCCCGGGGTCGGGGCTACGCCGGGCACCACCAACGCCATGGTCGCCTGGGGAGTCTCCCATCTGGACGAGGTGGAGCGGGTGCAGATATACTTCGCCGCGTTTCGGAGCTTCGCCCCTGCGCCGGGGCTTCTCACGACGACCCTGTGGGAGTTCGACCCGGAGGAACCGGCGCGCGAGGAAGTCTACTACGAGGACGGCTCTATGCGCCCCGCGCCTCCCTTCAGCGGCGAGAAAATCGTCCGGTTCCACGACCTCATCGGCGAGCAGCCGGTCTACTTCGTCCCCCACGACGAAGCGCAAACCCTGCCCCATTCCTACCCGAAGATCAAACACGCCTCCGTGCGAGGGTGCTTCCCGCCGAAAGTGATGGCCACGGGGCGCGTCTTCAAGGAGATGGGGCTGTTGAGCCACGAACCCAGCGACTTGCTGGGCGGGCGATCGCCGTTCGAGGTGAGCCGCGACCTGCTGTGGGCGTCGCCGGAAACCCGGAAGAACGACAACTGGGCTTACGGGCTGGTGGTGGAAGTGGAAGGGCTGGAAAAAGGTCGGAAAGTGCGCTATACTTATCGTAACAGCCACCCGCCGCAGGAAGAATGGGGGGGATCGAGCGCCTATTTCAAGAACGTAGGCATCCCCCTCTCCATCGGTGCACAACTGATCGCGGAAGGGGCTGTGGAGGCGAGAGGCGTGGTGCCGCCGGAGCTCGCAATTCCTTTCGAGCGGTTCATCGCCGAACTCGGCAGGCGCGGGATCGTCATAAGCGAGGAGAGGGAGGAACTCTAACCGGAAGAGCCCGTAGGGGCGACCTGCAGGTCGCCCCTACGGAACCGAGGGCAGCGCCCTTGCCTACCCGCACCGGATCTCCGGGCGTCCTGCAAGAGGCAAGAAAATGGAAAGAAGTACAGCAGCATTTCTTTTCGACAAGAACAAACTGGTAAAATATGCTGGCGAAATGAGAGATAGGATCAACCAGGAAGTCCGGGTGATTTATGAAGCGCGATGATTCGCTGGGCGGGGACTCTTTCATCCCGGGGTATGCTAAAATGAGGTCATGAAGATATATCTGGATGTATGTGCGATTCAAAGGCCGTTGGATACGGCGAGTCACTTGCGCATTGCCATTGAGGCCGAAGCGATTTTGGGCATCCTTGCGTTATGTGAGCGCGGCCAAGTGGAGATTGTCTCATCGGACGCCTTGGTTTATGAAGTAAAGCGCAATCCTCACCCTGTTCGTCGGGAATACGCCTTGACTGTGTTGGGGTTGGCTAAAGAGCACCTAGTCATCACGAAAGATGTAGAAGAACGGGCAAACCGGTTAGTAGAAGAAGGATTCAAACCTCTTGATGCTTTGCATTTAGCGTTAGCCGAGAAAGGGAATGTAGATTATTTTTGCACGAGCGATGACAAACTTTCGAAAAGAGCTAAGCGATTGAAGAATTTGGCGGTGAAGGTCGTGACGCCGGTGGAATTGGCGGAGGAGTTGGAAAGATGAGCGTTTATGCTGAGCCATTAGTAGAAGTCAATCGTAAGGCCTTTTGGGCGCTTTATCGGGAATTAGGGGTGGTAGACGCCGTGCGCTTTTTGCGGCAGTTTACTACGGGATTTGGGGAGTATGCTGAAGAGCGCGAGGCCTTGTTTGGCGGGAAGAGTTTAGCGGAAATCGTGAATGAGATAAAGAACGAAAATGCTTGAATGATGCCTGGCGCTGGTTCGCTCCCAGGTATGGTGCTTATTCGGCCGCGGCGGACGGAAACATGGCCGGCGGCTTCAAAATCATAGAGAGGTCATGTTACCAACAGACGACGTCGTTAAGAACGTAGGAAAGTGGTTCCGGAAGATGGCTCCTTCCCAGGAAGGTAGAACCGGCGGGAAGAAGCCTGCTTTCGAGAAGCCGCTTTTGTGCCCTGAGTGCGGCACCGACGTGACGCATTCACGGGTCTACGCAGAATTTCGGGTTTGCGAACACTGCGGCCACCACTTCCTCCAACCGGCCCGGGAGCGGATCATGGTGCTCACGGACCCGGGGTCTTTCCACGAATGGGACGCAGACCTGGAACCCACGGATCCCCTCCATTTCACCGGATCGGAAAAGTACCGCTCTCAGCTCAAGCGGGTGCAGAGGAAAACCGGGCTTCGAGACGCTGTGCTCACCGGGGAAGCAAGAATCGGCGGATACCCGCTGGCGCTGGCGGTCTTCGACTTCCACTTCCTCGGAGGAAGCATGGGCTCCGTGGTCGGAGAGAAGATCGCCAGACTCTTCGAGCGGGCGGCGGAGAAACGGATGCCGGTCTTCGTCGTCACCAGCACCGGCGGGGCCCGCATCCAGGAAGGGATGCTGGCGCTGCTCCAGATGGCGAAAACCGCCGCAGCGGCCGGGCGGTTCCAGCAGCAGAAGCTCCCGTTCGTCGTCCTCTTTGCCCACCCGACCACCGGAGGCGTCTTCGCCAGCTTCGCCAACCTTGCCGACGTGGCGCTGGCGGAGCCGAAAGCCCTCATCGGCTTTGCAGGCCCGAGGGTCGTGGAGGGAATGACCGGCAAGCCTCTCCCGCCAGATTCCCATCGAGCCGAGTTCCAGCTCGAGCACGGAACGGTGGACGCTGTGGTGGATCGGAGGGATCTGCGGGAGACGGTGCGGCGGCTCCTGGCACACGCTTACCACCGCGAACCGGAGGGTGAACCGCCGAAAAAGGGTGCGGAAACCCGGCGCAGGAAGCAGAAAGCTTCCACGTGGGAAGTGGTGCAGGTGTGCAGGAATCCGAAGCGGCCGGGGGCGGCGTTCTACATCGAGCACCTGTTCGACGATTTCGTGCCGCTCCGGGGAGACCGCGCCGGCGGCGACGATCCGGCGGTGATCGGGGGGATGGCGAGCATCGGCGGCCGATCTGTGATGGTGATCGGGCAGGATCGGGAGCCGGACAAATACATCGACCCGGCAGGCTACCGCAAATCGTGCCGCCTGATGCGGCTGGCGGAAAGGTGGTCGCTGCCCATCGTCACTTTCGTGGACACGAAAGGCGCAAACCCGACTTACGAAGCCGAAGGCGGCGGGATCGCCCACGCGCTGGCGGTCTGCCTGAAGACCATGTCGGAAATCTCCGTGCCCACGGTCTCCGTGGTCATCGGGGAAGGAGGGAGCGGGGGTGCGCTGGCGCTGGCCGTTGGCGATCGGGTTCTGATGCAGGAGTTCGCCATCTACTCGGTCATCTCGCCGGAGGGAGCGGCGAGCATCGTGTTCCGCAATCCGGAAAAAGCAAAGGAGATCGCCGGGAACCTGAAGATCACCGCCTACGAACTGTTGAGGCTCGGCGTGATAGACGAAGTGATCCCGGAGCCGGAGGGAGGAGCGCACACCAATCCCATCGAAGCGGCTGAGATGGTGGGAGAAGCCATCATCCGATCCCTGAACGAAGTCGTCGCCGTTCCCCGGCAGGAACTGGTGGAAAAAAGATACGAAAGGTACAGATCGACGGGAAAATACAAGCAATAGCCGGCCGCCGTCAGCCGATAGCCGTTGGCTTCCGGCTATCGGCTGACGGCCATCGGCTCATGAAAGGGGGTAACATGCCACACGGGTACAACGGAAAGATCTTGCACGTAGACCTGACGGAAGGGAAACTGACGATCGAAGAACCGGACGAGAAGTTCTACCGGAGGTACATGGGCGGCAGCGCCCTGGCGCTCTACTACATCCTGAAGGGAATGCCGGCCGGAGCAGATCCACTGGGGCCGGAGAACGTCCTGGTCTTCGCCCTCAGTGTCATCACCGGAGCGGCGGTCTCCGGCCAGAGCAGGCTCACCATCGCCGCCAAATCCCCGAAATCCGGCGCCATCGGCGATTCTCAATCCGGCGGATATTTCCCGGCCGAGATGAAAGCCGCCGGGTTCGACGCCATCGTGGTGAAGGGCAGATCGCCGAAGCCAGTCTACCTCTGGATCAAGGACGGCAAGCCGGAGCTCCGTGACGCCTCCCACCTCTGGGGCAAGGAAACGGGGGAAGTGGAGGACGCCCTGCGGGAGGAGCTGGGCACCAAGAAATTCCACATGGTGCAGATCGGCCCGGCGGGGGAGAAAATGTCGCTGCTGGCGAACGTCATGAGCGATACCAGCCGCGCCAACGGCCGGACCGGCATGGGCGCGGTCATGGGGAGCAAGAACCTGAAGGCGGTGGTGGTCTCCGGCAGGAAGAAACCGCCTGCCGCGGACCCGAAGAAGCTCACGGAACTGGCCCGATGGGGCGCGGAGAACTTCGAGGATTCGGACGTCTACGGCATGGGGCTCTTCGGCACCGCCGAGATCATACCCGGCAAGAACAAGCGGGGCGGGCTTCCATCGTTCAACTACAGCAGCGGGTATTTCGAAGGGGCCGAAAAGATCAGCGGCCAGACTATGGCCGAAACGATCCTGAAGAAACGGGAAACGTGCTACGCATGCGTGATCCGTTGCAAGCGCGTGGTGGAGGTCAAAGGCGACCGATTCACGGTGGACCCGCGGTTCGGCGGGCCGGAGTACGAGACCCTGGCCACCTTCGGCTCCTACTGCGGCATCGACGACCTGGAAGCCGTCGCCAAGGCCAACGAGATCTGCGCTCGGTACGGGCTGGACACCATAAGCACCGGAGCCACCATCGCCTGGGCCATGGATGCTTACGAGCATGGGCTCCTCACCAAAGAGGAAACGGATGGGCTGGATCTCCGGTTCGGCAACGCCGACGCCATGCTGGCGCTGCTGGAAAAGATCGCCCGGCGTGAGGGGTTCGGCGCCGTGCTGGCCGACGGCTCTGCCCGCGCCGCCGAACGGCTCGGCAAAGGGCAGGAGCTGGTGGTGGCGGTGAAGAAGCAGGAACTCCCGGCGCACATGCCGCAGGTCCGCCGATCGCTGGGGCTGATCTACGCCGTCAACCCCTTCGGAGCGGACCACCAGTCCAGCGAACACGATCCATCCTACGAAGACCCCGGCTGGTACAAGTTCTACGCCGAACGGATGGCGCAGCTCGACCTGCTGGACCCGCAGCCGCCGCAATCGCTGGGGCCCGGAAAGGTGCGGTATGCCCTCTACACGGAGATTTTCTACAGCTTCATGGATTCGATAAACGTGTGCCAGTTCGTCTACGGCCCAGCGTGGCACCTCTACAGCCCGGAGCAGCTGGCCGAAGTGATCCGCGCGGTTACCGGGTGGGACGTCACGCTCTACGAGATGATGAAAGTGGGCGAGCGTCGGCTCAACATGATGCGCGCGTTCAACGCCAGGGAAGGATTCACCAGGGAGGACGACAAGCTCCCGCCGAAGCTGTTCCGGCCGCTGAAGGGGGGCAAGACCGAAGGCTGGAAGGTGACGGAAGA
>CAZEXY010000015.1:2368-3724 GCA_964516345.1 uncultured Anaerolineae bacterium | reverse complement strand
TGCACGTGCATTCGGGGAGCGGGGGAGCTCCCTTAATCGAAAAGGAGGTTTTATGCCGTTCAATGGACCGAAAACAGTTGCAATGTTCAGGGAGGCGCAAAAAGTAATGCCCGCGGGCGTTACGTCCAACTTCCGATACTGGGACGAGGACGAAACGCCGGTGATCGCCAGAGGCAAAGGACCGTATCTCTGGGACATGGATGGCAACAGGTACATCGATTACCGGCTCGCCTTCGGGCCGGTGATCCTCGGCCACGCCCATCCGGAGGTCAACAAAGCGGTGGCGGAGGCCATCGAAAACGGCGTGCTCTTCGCAGCCACCCATCCGATGGAGATCGAGCTTGCGAAGAAGATCATCGAGGTCACCGGGGTCGACATGGTGCGCTATGCCAACTCCGGCTCGGAAGCAACGATGCACGCCCTCCGCATCGCCAGGGGCTACACCGGCCGAGAGAAAGTTATCAAGTTCGAGGGGCAGTACCACGGCATGTACGACTACATGCTCTACTCCACCGCCGGATCGAAGCTGGACAAAATCGGGCCGCGGGAGAAGCCGATACCGTACCCGCAGAGCCTCGGCATGCCGGAATGCACCAAAGACCTGCTGATCCTGCTCCCGTTCAACGACAAGGAACTGCTCGATCGGGCGCTGAAAGAGCATGGGGAAGAAGTCGCTGCCATCATAGTGGAGCCGATGCTGGGGAACGTAGCAAGCATCATGCCGGAGCCGGGCTGGCTGGAATTCCTGCGGGAGAAAGCGGACGAATACGGCATCGTCCTGATCTTCGACGAGGTCAAGACCGGCTTCCGGGTGGCGCTGGGCGGTGCCCAGGAGTTCTTCGGGGTCAAAGCCGACCTGGTGACCTACGCCAAGTCGATGGGCAACGGATTCCCCATTGCGGCGATAGGCGGCAAGAAGGAGATCATGACCCACGTGCGCTACGGAGAGATCGCCCACGGCGGCACGTACACCGGCAACATGGTCGCCACGTCGGCGGCGCTGGCGACGCTGAAGATACTGGAGACGGGTGAGCCGTATCAGCGGCTGGAGGAGGCCGGGAAAGCCCTGATGGCCGGGATCGACCAGATACTTACGGACGAAGGAATCCCGCACGTGATAACCGGCGTGCCGTCGATGTTTGGCATCGTCTTCACGGACAAAGGCGCTCCGAAGGATCTGCGGGAGTACCTGGTGACGAACACTGCGATGTACGAGAACATCGCGATGAAGCTGATCGAGAAGGGCGTCATGCCGGATCCCGACGGCCGCGAGCC
Organism: uncultured Anaerolineae bacterium; assembly: GCA_964516345.1. GTDB lineage: Bacteria > Chloroflexota > Anaerolineae > S016-19 > S016-19 > S016-19. The sequence continues at coordinate 2,449 of CAZEXY010000015.1, read as the reverse complement.
GTGGTTCCTGACTTCCTCGCTCAGCCAGGAGGACGTGGCTTACACCCTGGCCCGCTTCGAAGAGGCGGTGAAAGAGGTCAA
>CAZEXY010000015.1:0-2268 GCA_964516345.1 uncultured Anaerolineae bacterium | reverse complement strand
AGACCGGTGGACGGCGTGAAAACGCGAAGGTGTTTCAAAAAGCCACTAAACTCCTTGCGTCTTTGTCTCTTCGCGCCTTTGCGTCAAGCTTCCCCGGTCGAGTGAGGAAACAGAAATGAAGATCGTGTTGTTGGGTGGCGCCGGGATCATCGGCAAAGCCATCGCCAGGGACCTGGCGATCTTCGGCGGAGTGGACGAAATTGTCATCGCCGATCTGAACGCAGAAGGAGCGAAATCGGTTGCCGACGCCGTCTCCGGATACGGGACGAAGGTCTCCGGCACCGGAATAGACGTCACCGACCGGAAAGCTCTGGTCAGGCTCATCGAAGGCTCTGGAGCCGTCGTCAACGCAGTGCAGTACTACTTCAACCTGGACGTGATGCGCGGATGCCTGGACGCCGGGGTCAACTACCTGGACCTGGGCGGATTGTTCCACACCACCAGGAAACAGCTCGAGCTGCACGAAGAGTTCGAACGTGCCGGGATCACGGCGATCCTCGGCATGGGAAGCTGCCCGGGGGTGGCAAACGTCCAGACCGGCCTCCTGGGCGGGATGCTGGATCGGGTCAAGAGCATCAAGATCTACAACGGGAGCACGCCGGACGAGGAAGAAGGGCTTTCGTGGGCGTACTCCATCGAAACGATCCTGGACGAGATGACGAAGAAGCCCGTGGTGTTCCGGAACGGCAAGTTCGTGGAGATGGAGCCTGCCTCGGAGGAGGAGTTCTTCATGTTCCCGGAGCCGCTGGGCTACGCAAAGACCCACCTTTCGCTCCACTCGGAGATAGCGACGATACCTCTCTCCCTGAAGGACAAAGGAATCGAGGAGGCGTTCTTCAAGATCACGTTCTTCGGCTACGCCGAATCGGCGTTCCGAAAGCTCCAGTTCCTCATCGAGATCGGGATGGCGGATACCGAGCCGGTGGAGGTAAAGGGGGTGAAAGTGAGGCCCAGGGACGTGCTGGTGGCGGTGCTCAGGCGCTCGCCGGAAACCCACAAGAAGCCGAAGTCGCTGGGGTTCAAGGATATCGCCACGGTGGCCGAGGGTCGGAAGGACGGGAAGGACGTGGAATGGCGGGTGGATACGTGGGCGTGGCCCAACGAGAAGCTCGGCATCAGCGGCGGGACTCTGCTGGTGGCGTCGCCCCCGGCGATCGTAGCCCGATGGCTGGCAGGGGCCGGCCCTTCCATGAAGCCGGGCGTGTACCCGCCGGAGGTCGCCGTGGACCCGCTGCCGTTCTTCCAGGAACTGGGAAAGCGGGGGGCAGTCACCACCATCACGCGGAAAGAACCTTTGGAGTCGTGAACACCTGTACCGCCGACGCCGGAGACAAAGTTCCGTCTCCGGCGTTTTTGATTCGCAGGCCAAACGCAGTCTTGACACTCGCGCCCCTCGCGAATATAATCCTTCAGTGCAAGGGAGCCCCCGTAGCTCAGCGGACAGAGCAGGAGACTTCAAAATAGGAGCTCCTGCGCAGAAATGCGCAGGCTGGACCCTACTGTATGCTGGGAAGTCCTAAAGCCGGGGAAGCTACAACGTAACCCGCAAGGGTAAGCGTGAAAGCTCGAAAATTCCCCGGATGCGACAATGGGCGACCAGCAGGGAACCGGCCTTCAGGGTCGGACCCTCAGAGACTATACGTAGGGCACCTACGGGCTTCGGCCTATGGTGAAGATATAGTCCAGCCAGCAAGCCGCCGCGAGGCGGTGGTCAGGGAAAGCCTGATGCTGGATGCTAATCTCTTGGCCGCAGGTTCGAGTCCTGCCGGGGGCGCCAAGCGAAAGGAGGAGCAGCCATCCGGTTGCTCCTCCTTCTTCCATCCGCTAATATGCCCCGATTTCCTTCAGTCTGTCATCCCCAATGCCGAAGTGATGTGCTATTTCGTGTCTGAGAACATGTTCCACCATCTCCCTGATGTCGTCAGGGGAAGAACAATGCAACTCTATCGGACGTCGGTAAATCGTGATCCTATCCGGAGGTACGAGGCCATAATAGTGAGACCGCTGGGTTTGTGGCACTCCGTGGTAGAACCCAAGGAGTTGGGTACGCACCATCACACCCGCCAGCTCCATGGTGTGCCTATCAGGCCAGTCTTCAACGGTGATTGCAACGTTCTGAAGCTTGCTCTTGAATTCGTCAGGTAGATTTTCCAGTGCTTCCGCCACCAGTTCCTCGAAAGCTTCTCTCTCCATGTGGTGGATGATACCAGAAAAAGATTCCTCCAACAACTTCGCGTAACTGAGTTCTAATCCGCGAGCTAACAACCC
>CAZEXY010000014.1:21725-31491 GCA_964516345.1 uncultured Anaerolineae bacterium | reverse complement strand
AGCGTCGCAGCGTTCCTGAGCCGTCAGATTTTTTGACTCTCCTTCTGTCAAAATATATACTAAAGCCGTCCAGACCTAACGTTTCGCTCGTCGCATTCAGGTGTGGAGCAAGCTCACGATGGAGTGAGTATCGGGCGCCTCTCTGGCGCGTATCACCAGCGAAGACGCTGGCAAAGCAAAAGGAGGGCATTCCAATGATGGTGGAAACACCTGACAGAAACCTGGCATTGGACCTCGTGCGGGTCACGGAGGCCGCCGCCCTGGCGGCAGGAAGGTGGATGGGGCGCGGCGACAAGGAGGGAGCCGACCAGGCTGCCGTAGACGCCATGCGGCTCATCCTCAACAGCATGGAGATCAGCGGCACCATCGTAATCGGCGAAGGGGAGAAAGACGAAGCCCCAATGCTGTACAACGGGGAAAAGGTGGGAAAAGGAGGCGGTCCAACGCTGGACCTGGCTGTAGATCCCATCGATGGTACCAGACTGACGGCCGAAGGTGGGCCAGGAGCCATTGCCGTGATCGCTGCGTCGGACCGAGGAACAATGTTCTCCCCCGGTCATATCGTTTACATGAACAAGATCGCCGTAGGCCCCAAATCCAAAGGCGCAATAGACATCACAGCCCCGGTCGAGGAAAACCTGAAGAACGTAGCCAGGGCGCGTAACAAAGACGTAGACGACCTGACCGTGGTCATATTGAACCGCCCCCGGCACGCAGAACTCATCCAGCGGGTAAGGGAAGCAGGGGCACGCATTCGCCTGATCCGGGACGGGGACGTGGCAGCAGCCATCGCCGCAGCCTTACCAGACACGGGCATTGATATCCTCATGGGAATCGGAGGGTCGCCGGAAGCTGTGATAACCGCAGCGGCGCTCAAGTGCATCGGTGGGGACATGCAGGCGATGTTATGGCCCAGGAACGACGAAGAACGGGAATACGCCCGCAAGGAAGGTCTCGATCTCGACAAAGTTCTCACTCTGGACGATTTGGTGGCCGGAGACAACGTGTTCTTCTCCGCAACCGGCATAACGGACGGGGAACTGTTGAAAGGCGTTCGGTACTACGGGAATGGAGCCGTCACTTACTCCCTCGTAATGCGATCCAAGAGCGGCACCCTCAGGTGGATCGAATCGCACCACCGGTGGGACAAACTGATGAAATACAGCGCCATTCCGTTCGATCTTCAGAAAGGACCGAAACCACCGATACGCAAATGACAGACTGAACACACAATTTGCAACGGAGCGAAGAAGCGGGTTCGACCCGCTTCTTCACTTTTCCGGCAGGAGCCGAGCGTGGCGAACCGCAGCTCACTCCTACTGCGTAAGTCCTAAGAATGTTGCCAACGATCTACCTTTGTTCTATCATTGGCAGGCACAATCCCCCGGGAGGAGGAGACTCTTGTTTTTCGTGACCAAAGCCGAAGAATGGGACAAAGCGGTTGCCGGGCATCCATCCGGGCACCTGCTTCAATCTTTTCCATGGGGAGAGCTCAAGGCAGGCTTCGGATGGCCTGAACCGATCAGAGTCCTCTGGAACGATCCTCCAAACGGCGGAGCGCAGATCCTTTTCCGTAAACTTCCGTTGGGTTTCACCGTTGGCTACATCCCAAAGGGGCCATGGTGGGATTGGACGAACGAACACGTAACAACAGCTCTCGGGGAAATCAAAAGAGTCGCCCTAAAGCGCCGAGCAGTAGCCGTGATCCTGGAGCCGAATGCCCCCGATGGCGAGCCGTTGAGATACAGATTGAAATCCCTCGGTCTCTCCCCTACCCGGTCGATACAGCCCAGGAGCACGATGAAAGTCATGCTCGACGGAAGCGAAGAAGAGATACTATCGAGAATGCACCGAAAGACTCGATACAACATCCGCCTATCGGCGAGGAAAGGGATCGTCGTGAAAGATGGCACGCAATCCGATATCCCACATTTCTACCGGCTGATGAAAGAAACCTCCACCCGGGACGGCTTCCCGATCCATTCCCTCGACTATTACTTAAGAGCATACGAGCTCCTGGTACGATCCGGATACGGACGGCTGTTGCTCGCCCTGTACGATGGAGAAACCATCGCAGGCATCATGGTCTCAGCCTTCGGCAGAGAAGGGATATACCTCTATGGAGCATCCGGCAATCTGCATAGGGACAAAATGCCCAACCACGCCCTTCAATGGGAAGCAATCAAATGGGTGAAATCCAAAGGATGCCTCTACTACGACCTGTGGGGGATCCCAGACGAAGTCGGGATCGAGCCGGAGAAATACGCCAAAATGGGCGATTACGGCCGCGGAGGACTTTGGGGAGTCTACAGGTTCAAGCTCGGGTTCGGAGGCAAAGTGGTCAGGAGCATAGGTGCATGGGTCATGGACGTCATCCCGGGGGGAAGCCTGATTTACGAACTGTATCTGCACCGGAGGAAAGGGTGAGCATCGACATCACATCCATCGAAGACCCTCACGTCTGGAACACCGCTGTTCAAGGACTCCCGGCCAGCCATATCCTGCAATCCTACCAATGGGGTGAGCTGAAACGAATGACAGGCTGGAAGCACAGGAACTGGCTTTTCCGGTCAGAGGACACTCCAGTAGCCGCGGCCATGGTGCTGACAAGATCGGTTGCGCGGGTGCTCTCGGTTCAGTATGTTCCAAAGGGTCCGCTGCTCGACTATTCCGATACGTCTTTGCTGAACGACACCCTCGAATTCCTGGAGGAAAATGCTTTCAAGAGTGCATCTATCTTCTTGAAGATAGACCCCGACGTGGACGCAGAGTCAGAAACTGGAAGAAAGGTAATCTCAACCCTGCAGAAACGAGGCTGGCTCTTTTCAGGCGAGCAGATACAGTTTCAGAACACCATGGTGCTCGACCTGACCCCATCCGAAGAGGAACTGCTGAGAAAGATGAAGCAAAAGACCAGGTACAACATCCGGCTTGCGGCAAGGAGGGGAGTAAAGGTAAAGCCAGGGCACTTCGGAGACCTGAAGACATTCTACCGCCTCTACGAAGAGACTGCTCGGCGGGATGGTTTCATAATTCGGCCTTACGAATATTACGAGAAGATATGGAAAGAATTGATCTCCGCCGGCATGGCACACCTGCTCCTGGCCGAGGTGGAGGGAGAAGCCGTGGCAGGGGTCATCCTGTTCAAGTTCGCCCGGAAAGCATGGTACTTCTACGGAGCGTCTTCTTCGAAACACAGAAACCTGATGCCAAACCACCTTCTCCAATGGGAAGCGATAAAATGGGCGAAAGCTCAAGGGTGCATCGAATACGATTTCTGGGGGGCTCCGACGGAGCTATCGGAAAAGGACCCGATGTGGGGCGTGTACAGGTTCAAATCGGGATTCGGTGCAAAGCTCGTCAAACACATTGGGGCGTGGGATTTTCCCACAGAGCGCAAGGGTTACTGGATATACACCAAAGTCATGCCCAAAATCCTCGATTTCATGAGGTGGAGTGCGCGCCGTTTGAGCCGCTGAGGTGTTGTAGCTTCTTCGAAGGATGGAAAAAACCTCGAAGCCTTGGAGGAATTTTCTCATGAACGAACAAAACAAACGGCGAGTGGTCGTCACTGGATTGGGCGCCGTTAGCCCCCTTGGCAACAACGCCAGGGACACGTGGCAGGGCATGGTGGAAGGGCGCTCCGGCATCGCGCGCATCACCCTCTTCGACCCATCCGATTTCAAGACACAGATAGCCGCCGAGGTAAAGGATTTCGATCCCAGGGATCACATGGACGGGAAACTCGCGAGAAGAGTCGATCGGTTCACCCAGTTTGCAATAGCAGCCTCGAAAGAAGCCGTTCAGGATTCGAAACTCGATCTCGAACACGAAGATATCTACCGCGTGGGGGTTCTCATGGGAACCGGCGTGGGAGGAATCGGGACGCTGCTCAAACAACAGGACATCCTGAATCGAAGAGGCCCGAGAAAAGTAAGCCCGTTCCTCATAACCGCCATGACTCCTGATGCAGCCTCCGGCCAGGTTGCCATAGAACTTGGCGTAAGGGGGCCGAATTTTGCAGTAGTATCGGCCTGTGCGTCCGGCAGCGGGACGATAGGAGAAGCTTTCGAAATGATCCGCCGTGGGGATGCGGACGTGATGGTCACCGGCGGCACCGAGGCTGCAATCCTGCCGATAACCATAGCCGGTTTCAACGTGGTTGGCGGGATATCCACGAGAAACGACGAACCGGAGAAAGCATCCAGACCGTTCGATCTCGACAGGGACGGCTTCATCCTTGGGGAAGGAGCAGCCGTGCTGATCCTGGAGGACCTGGAGCACGCCCTTGCGAGAGGAGCAAAGATATACGCCGAGGTGATAGGGTACGGAGTTTCTGCAGACGCCTACCACATGATTGCTCCCGAGCCGGAAGGTGCAGGAGCGATAGCGGCGATGAAAATGGCCCTCAGAAAAGCAGGCATAAGCCCCGAAGACGTCGACTACATCAACGCCCATGGCACGTCCACCCCTCTCAACGACAAAACGGAAACGGCCGCGATCAAGAAAGTCTTCGGCGACCACGCATACAAGCTTATGGTGAGCTCGACGAAATCGGTCACCGGCCACATGCTCGGAGCAGCCGGAGCGATAGAAGGGCTTGCCTGTGTCATGGCTTTGCACGACGGAATAGTGCCTCCGACGATGAACTACGAAACCCCGGACCCGGAGTGCGATCTGGACTACGTGCCGAACGAAGCACGCAAAGCCCCGATCAAGATAGCCCTTTCGAATTCATTCGGGCTTGGAGGGCACGACGCCACAGTGGTATTCCGAAAGTGGGAATGATGCTCGGCGCCTGCGGGCCGCAAACGCCGAGGGAGTGAAGATACATCTGAAAAAGACATGCAAACAGGAGGTTCATCTTGGCTCGTTACGCTCGCATAGTTGGATGGGGAAAGTACCTGCCATTGAAAGTGCTTACCAACTTCGACCTGGAAAGAATGGTCGACACCTCCGATGAGTGGATAAGAACCCGCACCGGGATACGTGAGAGGCACCTGATCGACAGCCCCAACATCGCTTCGTCCGATCTGGGGCTCGAAGCTGCAAAAAGAGCTTTGCAGGTGGCCGACATGGGACCGGGCGACATCGACATAATAATCACCGCAACCTCGACCCCGGACCATCTTTTCCCTGCGACGGCGTGCATCATCCAGGACAAGCTCGGAGCAACCAACGCCGGAGCTTTCGACCTGAGCGCAGCCTGCTCCGGGTTCATCTATGGCTTAGCAATGGCACGCGGGCTGATAGTATCCGGGGAAGTGGACACCGCCCTCGTCATCGGAACAGAGACCCTATCCAAATTCGTGGATTGGAGCGACAGGGAGACGTGCGTTCTGTTCGGCGACGGAGCAGGCGCCGTGGTGCTGAAAGCGAGCGAAGAGCGTGGGGGAGTGCTCGCTTCCATGATGGGTGCCGACGGTTCCGGCGCAAAGCTCCTGGACCTCCCGATGGGGGGCAGTAGGATGCCGCCATCGGTGGAAGGGATTGCAGAGCGCCAGCATTACATCAAGATGAAAGGCAGGCCGATATTCCGGTTCGCTGTGCAGGTGATGGCGGAGTCCTCCAGGATCGTAATGGAGAAAGTTGGATGGACGCCCGAAGACGTGGACCTGGTAGTACCGCACCAGGCCAATGAAAGGATCATCCAGGCGGCCATGAAGCAGCTCAAAATGCCTGTGGAGAAAGCTTACATGAACATCGCCACCCACGGGAATACCTCTACGGCCTCGATCCCCATGGCGCTCGTGGATGCCATAAACGAAGGGAAGATCAAACAAGGGAGCAGACTGATTCTCACCGGATTTGGAGCAGGCCTCACCTACGCTGCCGTAGCCATAGAGTGGGGCGCCGAAACCCCGGCCAAAGAAGCACCGGTACACAGACACCTGTGGAGGGAGATTGGGTACAAGCTGGCAGGCATCAGGTCGGAAATCAGGCGCGGCATACGATGGTTCTACGGGCTTCTGCTCGGGCCGGAAGAAGGGGTCGGCTGGAGAGCAGCCTTACGAAGGAAGTTCGACGAAATGCTGGGGTTCAGGAAAAAAGATTAGAAACACCAAAACCTGAAGAGCTTCTATGGGGCTGCCTGCGGCAGCCCCGTAGCTTCTTCCAAGGGAAGTACCAAGCGAGGGAAAGGAGCATCAAAACGCAAATCGTTACTCCCTTCTCCTCCGACTCCTCCGCCTCAGAAAGGCTGGAATGCCTATCTCGTCCTCAGGAGCTGCTTTTGAAGTATCGCCCCATGGAGCATGTATGGTTTTCCGCTCATCCGGGACTTCTTCTATCACACTTTCAGGAGTAAACCCAGTGGCTATCAAAGTGATCCTTATGGTTTCGTTCATATTAGGCAATATCGTGGCACCGAAAATGATATTCGCCTCCGGGTCGGCGGTATCCTGAATCACCCTTGCTGCTTCGTCGATTTCGTGCATGGTCATATCGGGGCCACCGACCACGTTGAATAGAATCCCCTTCGCCCCATCGATGCTCACGTCCAGCAACTTGCTGTGGATCGCATTCTCGGCAGCCTCCCTGGCTCGGTTCTCCCCAGTGCCCTCCCCAATGGACATCATTGCAGCTCCGCCACCTTTCATTATAGCCTTCACATCCGCAAAGTCCACGTTGATGAGACCGGGGATGGTTATGATCTCGGATATGCCCTGAATTCCCTGCCTCAGAGCCTCATCCGCCAGCTTGAACGCCTCCTGGATGGTGACGTTCTTGTCCGTGATCTCCAAGAGCCGGTCGTTGGGTATCACGATCAGAGTATCGACAGATTCCCTGAGCACCTGAAGGCCCTTCTCTGCAATCCTCCTGCGTATCGGTCCTTCGAATCTGAACGGCGTGGTCACTACAGCTACGGTGAGAGACCCGGCTTCCTTCGCGAGCGAAGCCACGATGGGCGACGCCCCGGTCCCCGTACCGCCACCCATGCCGGCGGTGACGAACACCATATCGGCGGTATCCACGGTCTTCCTGATTTCCTCCTGAGATTCCTCCGCCGATTTACGACCTATCTCAGGGTCTCCGCCAGAGCCAAGCCCCTTGGTGACCTTGTCCCCTATTCTGAGCTTGGTGGGCGCTTTGGACATTACCAAAGCCTGCGCATCTGTATTGATGGCGATGAATTCCACGCCCTGGATGCCGGCCTCGATCATCCTGTCCACAGCGTTGGAACCACCGCCCCCTACCCCTATCACTTTGATCTGTGCAAAATTGGATACTTTCTGTTGCTTTGTCATAGACATTTTCCGCCGCTCCTTTCCCTGATTGTTCTATTTTTTCGATTTCGTTTAGCCTCAATAAGGCAACAATGATTTCAAGAATCCACCGGCTTTTTTCCAGAAGGGACCCGAAGGCCCTACACTGCCCCTCGTTTCCTGACGACCGTGCTCCTGCAAACCCCATCTCAGGGTACCTACCGCCCTCGCGAACTCCGGACTGGAAGCTTTTCTCCCATGCTCACCGATCACTTGGTGAGGAGAACCAAGCCTCACCGGAAGGTGACTCGGGAACACTTCCTGTGCAAGCTCGAGGAACCCGGATATCCTGGAAGTACCGCCCGTAAATACCACCCCGGCGGTAAGGAGTTCGTCATAGGCAGATCTCTTGATTTCCTTCAGCACGTACTCGAAAAGCTCCTCCGTGCGAGCTCTCAAGATATCGGAAATATACTGCTTCGAGACTTTGAAATTACGGTTCGCCCCAAACCCTTTGGCGGTAACCTCGCCCTCCAAATCCTTCGAATAAACGTCCCCGTATTTCTCTTTCAACCTCCTCGCTTCTTCCCTCGGAACTTTCAGGATGGTTGCCACGTCGCTGGTGAGCAAAGCGCCGGCGATATCCACGGTGGAGGTGTACCAGAGCCCGCCGTTCAGGAATATGCCTATTTCGGTAGAGTCCTCACCCACATCCACCACGGCGACCCCCACCTCCATCTCCTCCCGGGTAGCAACAGCCATCCCCGAGGCGAGGGGGGCTACCACCAGCCCGTCCATCTCCCGCTTCGCTTCCTCCAGACACTTCTGAATGTTCATGATGTTGCTCGAGAGTCCCATCACAACATAGGCATCAACTTCCAGCTTGTACCCGAACATCCCTTCGGGATCTTTTATCCCGCTCTGCCCATCCACCACGAAATTCTGAGGAGTCGTATGAATGATTTCATATCCTTGCGAAACAGCGGTTACGTTGCCCGCCTCCTCCAGCACTCTGCTGATTTCATACTCGTCTATGCGGTTGTCCCGGGTAAGGACGGAGATGCTACCGTGGCTATTGCTGGCTTTCGTATACCGGCTCGAAACGCTGACGAACACACCACCTATCTCTCCATCGGACTGCTCTTCTGCCATAGCCACAGCCTTTCTGATGGCCTCGGCAGCCCGCTCTATGTCCAGCACAGCTCCGTTCTTGATCCCCACCGAAGGCACGACACTCAACGCCATGGCATCGAGCTTGCCTTCGGCATCGATCCCCCCAACGAGCACCGCTATCTTGCTGCCACCTATGTCTATCGCTGCCGCTATCTGTTCACTCATGGCACGTCTCCTTCTCCAAAGTTCACAGGCTCAGCGCCCAAAGTAGATGTTGTCGTAACGGGCATCCACATATTTCGGATGGACTCCGATCAGCCACTTGTCTCGCAATCTGAGATACTCATTGATCCTGCTGCACAACCCGCGCTCCCCTCCAAAATACGCCTCCCATCCAGCCGGGTCGTGTATCTCCAATCCTTTCCTGCCAAGCGTAAAATCGGAAACCTGCAATCGGTCGTGCAGAATCTGCATGCCCTTGATGTACTCCTTCGATATCTTTCCGTCCTTTTCCACAGCCCTGCCATCTTGATCGTACAGATGCATGAGGTTGAAGGCATCACCAACGATCGCCAGAACCGTCCCATCTGCGCTAACCCACATCGGTTTTCGCGGGTTGTCCCATTCCACGATGGGTTCTCTTTCCTGAATGAGAATGATAACTTTGTTCGGCAGAGCCAGCTTCACCTTCGCACGTTTGATATACGGCACCTGTTCCTCGAGCCGCTTTTCCACTTTCTTCGGGCTTACCGAAAAAATGCTCTTGCCATCCACACCGCTCATGAAATAAACGTCGGCGGTAACAAGCCGATGAGTTCCCCTTATGTCCGCCCTGGTGATCTTGAAGAAGGAAGAAAAAACCACCAGGTAGACCAACCCCATCGCCAGAACAACTGGCACGACCCATTTAGCGGCCCTCTCGATTCCGCGATAGGTAATGTGCACCTTCCTCACAGATCCTCTGGGAGCCGCTATGGAATAAGAACTCTGGAACGTTCTGCTCCTCTTTTTCTTCCTGTTCAGTTTCACTCCTTTGCCCATTTTCGTCCCCCTTACTACCCTTCGAGAGCCAGCTCTATCAGCCGATCCACCAACTCCCGGTACGAAAGGCCGCTGACCCTCCAAACCAATGGATACATGCTCACAGGCGTGAATCCAGGCATGGTATTGATCTCGTTCAAGTACACTCCTCCGGTCTCCTTATCGAGCAGGAAATCCACCCTCGACAGTCCTCTACATCCCAGGGCCAGGTACGCTTCCAGGGCAATGTTCCTGACCCTCGCCGCAAGATCTTCCCGGAGCGGTGCCGGTACCAAAAGCTCCGTGGAATCGTCCTGGTATTTGGCTTCATAATCGTACCATTCTTTGCCCGGCACCACCTCCCCGGGAACGGAAACCTCCGGCTCGTCGTTCCCCAAAACGCCGCACTCTATCTCCCTGGCCGAAAT